>NZ_JAUEYJ010000001.1:0-436442 GCF_032489615.1 Bradyrhizobium sp. SZCCHNR1051
CCGGCTGGAACGACATTTGCCGGAAGGGACTTTCACCCTCTCAAGAACCGCGCCTTTCCACGGCGCACCTTATACGCAGTCTCCCTGGTGCGCCGGGCTTGTTGGCCACCATGGCGACAATGCGCTTGCGCGCACTGCGCTGGACACCAGCATCGGGGTGTCAGGACGCTGCGATTTCACGTCCGCGCCGTGCCGTTCGTCCGCGTGCAAGCACGCTGCGGCAAAACGCGGCCATCGCCTCCCCACCTCGCGTGTCGTGACGATCGCGCGCAACGCCCCTCTCGTTGAGGTGGGATGGCGGCAGTCAATCATAGTTTCCGGAAAAACGAAAGGTGAATATTTTTAGCGCAAGGACTGGACATGGGTCTTCGCGTTGAAATGACTGCAGGACTTTGCGTTTTGCGTCCTGCTGGACATTCCATGTCAGGTTCCGGCTGCGGCCTCATCTCGGAATCCGCAGTATCCCAATGGAGACCCCGACCGCCGTCTTGTATAAGCCCCGCGATAATGCTCTCCGGAGACATCCACAGCAGCGAAATCATCGTACTATGCTACACTCACGCTACCACGAACGCCGTCGAGATCACGTTCTCATAGCGGCCGTCGATGCGGACGGCGTTGCGTTGCAGCCCTTCGGCTCGGAAGCCGACGTCCTTAAGGCGATCGCATTCATGTTCTACTCGCGCACGGTCAGCTCGATGCGCGTGAGGCCGAAGGCAAGCGCGGCGTCCATCGTCCGTCGAATGAGAGCACGACCAATTCCGCGGCCGCGATGAGCTGGCAGCAGACCTATGCCGAGGGTGCCGCAATGGGCGTAATCACTCGGCAAGCACGTGTCCTGCGCCAGACGAGGGGAGGCAATGGCGCTGTCGGCGCAACGCAGGTCGCGCAGCTCCCCCAAGGCAGCATATTGGAAGACGGCTGTTCTCGCGTGCCACCGCGAGCGCGCGATCCGCAAGTCCCGTCGACGTGTCCAAGCGAGCCTGGCGGCAGGGCGATGACCTAACCTCCGTCTCGAAGCTTCGGCTCAAGCCGCCTCTGCCACCGGTTCCGATCCATCGCCAGAGGCGCCGCGCGCCGCTGTGCTGCCGGATGACAGGCCGCGTCCTTTCACCAGACCGAAAATGGCGGGGATCACGATCAGAGTGAGCAGAGTCGATGAGATCATGCCGCCGATCATGGGGACGGCGATGCGCTGCATGATCTCTGAGCCCGTACCATTGCTCCACATGATCGGAAGCAGACCCGCCATGATGGCGACCACGGTCATCATCTTCGGCCGGACGCGCTCGACGGCGCCCTCCATGATCGCGTCCTGGAGATCGCGCCGGGTCAAGGGCGCGCCCTCAGCGGCCCGCCTGGCTTTCATCTCGGCCAGCGCGTGGTCGAGATAGATCAGCATCACGACGCCGGTCTCAGCGGCCACGCCGGCGAGTGCAATGAAGCCGACCGCGACGGCGACCGATAGATTGAAGCCGAGCCACCACATCATCCAGATGCCGCCCACCAGCGCGAACGGCAGCGACAGCATCACGATCAGGGTCTCCGTCATGGCCCTGAAGTTCAGATAGAGCAGCAGGAAGATGATGGAGAGCGTCACGGGGACGACGATCTTGAGGCGGGCAGCGGCCCGCTGCAGATATTCGTACTGGCCGCTCCAGACCACGTAAGTGCCGGCTGGAAACTGGATGTTCTCGGTGACGGCGCGCTGCGCGTCGGCGACGTAGCTGCCGATGTCGCGATCGCGGATGTCGACATAGATGTAAGTTGCAAGCTGTCCGTTCTCGGTCCGGATCGAGGTGGGTCCCCGGACCGGTTCGATCCTGGCGACCTCGCCGAGCGGCACGGCGCCGCCGGCCGGCATCGGCACCAGGACATCGTCGGCGATGGCCTTCGGATTGTCGCGGAGATCGCGCGGATACCTCATGTTGACCGTGAAGCGCTGGCGGCCCTCCACCGTGGTGGTGACCGTCTGGCCGCCGAGCGCAGCCGCGATCGTATCCTGGACGTCCTGGACCAGCAGGCCGTAACGAGCGAGCGCCTCGCGGTCGGGTGTGATCTCGAGGTAGTAGCCTCCGATGCCGCGCTCGGCATAGGCCGAGGACGTTCCGGGGACGGTCTTGATGACCCGTTCGATCTGCTTTGCCAGACGATCGATCTCGGTCAAATCAGTGCCCATCACCTTCACGCCAATCGGCGTGCGGATGCCGGTCGAGAGCATGTCGATGCGGGCCTTGATCGGCATCGTCCAGGCGTTGGAAACGCCGGGGAATTGCAGCGCCTTGTCCATCTCGGCGATCAGGCTGTCGATCGTGACGCCAGGGCGCCATTGATCCCTCGGCGTGAGGTTGACGACCGTCTCGAACATCTCGATCGGCGCGGGATCGGTTGCGGTCGCCGCCCGCCCGGCCTTGCCGTAGACCGAAGCGACCTCCGGGAACGATTTGATGATGCGGTCCTGCATCTGCATCAGCTCCGCGGCCTTGGTCACGGAGATGCCGGGCAGGGTCGTGGGCATATAGAGCAGCGTGCCCTCGTTCAAGCTGGGCATGAACTCGGTGCCGAGCTGGCGCGCCGGCCAGATGGAGATGGCGAGCACCGCGACCGCGGCAAGGATTACGATCGTCTTGGCCCGCAACACGCCCTTGATGACGGGCCGGTAGATCCAGATCAGCAAGCGGTTGATGACGTTGCGGCGCTCGGGAATGATTCTGCCGCGCACGAAGATCACCATCAGCGCCGGCACCAGCGTGACCGACAGCAGCGCGGCCGCCGCCATCGAGAACGTCTTGGTGAAGGCGAGCGGGCTGAACAGCCGGCCTTCCTGCGACTCCAGCGTGAAGATCGGCATGAACGACACGGTGATGATCAGGAGGCTGAAGAACAGGGCAGGGCCGACCTCCGCGGCCGCGTCGATCAGGATTTGAACACGCGATTGGTCGGGCTTGGCCCGCTCGAGGTGCTTGTGGGCGTTCTCGATCATGACGATCGCGGCATCGACCATGGCGCCGATCGCAATCGCGATGCCGCCCAGGCTCATGATGTTCGAGCCGAGCCCAAGCAGTTTCATCGCGCCGAACGCCATGAGCACGCCGACCGGGAGCATCAGGATCGCGACCAGGGCGCTGCGGACGTGCAGCAGGAAGACGACGCAGACGAGGGCGACGACGATGCTCTCCTCGAGCAGGGTGTGCTTGAGCGTGGCTATGGCGGCATAGATCAGGTTCGAGCGGTCGTAGACCGGAACGATCTCGACCGATTTTGGCAGACTGCTCGCGATCTCGTGCAAGCGCTTCTTGACGTTCTCGATGACATCGAGCGCGTTGACGCCGAAGCGCTGCAGCACGATGCCGCTGGCGACTTCGCCCTCGCCGTTGAGCTCGGCAATGCCGCGCCGCTCGTCCGGACCGAGCTCGACGGTTGCGACGTCGCGCAGCAGCACCGGCGTGCCGCCGGACGTCTTCAGCACGATGCTGCCGAGGTCGTTTATATTCTTGATGTAGCCCTTGCCGCGGATGACGTATTCGAACTCCGAGAGCTCGACGGTGCGGCCGCCGACATCGGCATTGCTGGCACGGATCGCGTCGCGGATCTTCTGCATGCTGACGCCGCGATCGCGCATCCGCTGCGGATCAAGAACGACGTTGTACTGCTTGACGAAGCCGCCGATGCTCGCGACCTCCGCGACACCCTCGGCCTTGGCCAATGCGAATTTGAGGGTCCAATCCTGGATCGTGCGGGCGTCGGCGAGGTTCAGCTCCTTCGACATGACGGCGTATTGATAGACCCAGCCGACGCCGGTGGCGTCGGGGCCGATCGTGGGTGCAATTCCCGCCGGTAGCCGCGACGCTGCGCTGTTCAGGAATTCCATCACGCGCGAGCGTGCCCAATAGATGTCGGTGCCGTCCTCGAAGATGACGTAGACGAACGAGACGCCGAAGAACGAGAAGCCGCGCACGACCTTCGACTTCGGCACCGTGAGCATGGCCGTGGTCAGCGGATAGGTGACCTGATCCTCGATCACCTGCGGTGCCTGACCGGGATATTCGGTGTAGACGATGACCTGTGTATCCGACAGATCGGGGATCGCGTCGAGCGGCAGATGAATGAGCGCGTAGAAGCCGGCGGCTGCGGCGAAGCCGGTGCCGAACAGGACCAGCAGGAGATTGCGCGCGGACCAGGCGATGATGCGGGCGATCATTTGTGCGCTCCCATCCCGGCGTGATCGGCGTTGGCGGGCTGCTGCTCAGCTGCTTCGGCAAAGCTCTTCAACGCGGCCTTGAGGTTGCTCTCGGCATCGATCAGGAAGTTGGCTGACGTGACGACCGCCTCGCCCTCCGACAGACCGTCCCGCACCTCGACATAGCCGGCGCCGTGGCGGCCGAGCTTGACGGCGCGCGGCTCGTAGCGGCCGTCGCCCTTATCGATCAGGACCGCCTGGCGGCTGCCGGTGTCGAGCACGGCATCCGCCGGCACAGCCAGCACCGGCGCCGGGCCTGCGGTCTCGATCTCGGCATCGACATACATGTCAGGCAGCAGCGCGAGGTCCGGATTCGCGAGCTCGATCCGCACCCGCGCCGTCCGCGTGTCCTTGTTCACCTGGGGATAGATCACCGCGATCGCGCCAGCGAAGGTTCGCCCCGGGAAGCTGCGCGCGCGGATCATCACGGGCTGACCCACCGCGATGCTGCCGAGGTCGCGTTCGGCGACGTCGACCAGGGCCCAGACCAGCGAGATGTCGGCGATGCGGAACAGTACGTCGCCCGGATTGGCCCGCATGCCTTCAATCGCATTGCGCTCGAGCACGATGCCGTCGCGCGGCGCCGACCATTGCACCGTCACGGGGGCGACGTGCGACTTCTCCATGGCCGCGATGACCGGCTCCGGCACGTCCAGATTGGTCAGCCGCTGGCGCGAGCCGCGGCCATAGGCGGCATTGCCGCCGACGATGTTGGAATTGATGGTGGAGAGATATTCGGCGGCGGCCGCCGCGATCGCCGAGCTATAGATCTCCATCAGCGGCTGGCCCGCTCTGACGCGCGTGCCGGTCGTCACGTCGGCGACCTTCTGCACGAAGCTTTCGGCGCGCATCGCGATCACGGAGATGCGCCGCTCGTCGAGCTGGACGGTGCCCGGCGCCTTCACCGCGACGTGGAGCGTGCGCCGCTCGACCGGCGTTGACTTCACGCCGCTGCGCTGGATCTTGCCGGGCGACAGCTTCACCACGCCGTCGTCGGCCTCGTCGCCGTCGTAGACCGGAACGTAGTCCATTCCCATCGGGTCCTTCTTCGGAGTGGGAGACGTGTCCGGCAGGCCCATCGGATTGCGGTAGTAGAGAATCTTGCGTGAGGAGTCCGCCTGCTGCTTCGGCTTGGCCGGCTCCGGCCCCGCTTGATCGTCGTCATAGACGGGCAGATAGTCGTGCCCGCGATCGTCCCTCCTGGGGGTCGCCGACCAAGCGGGGGCACCGCTTGGGTCGCGATAGTACAGCGGCATCCGATCCGCCGCGGCGGCGGCAAGAGGGGCGCGAAACGACGGAGGCGTGGTCTGGATGGATACGAGCCCACCCAAGCCGAGGCCAGCACCGACCGCAATGGTCGCGAGCAGACGCAACGTGTTCATGGCATCACCGTGAGGCGCGCTGGGCGCGCGCTATCCGTTGGGAGACTGGGGGCGCTCGTCGGGAGCGCCCCGCGAAGCTCACTTCGTCGCCTTGACGATGACCTTGCCGGTGACCGTCTCAGGCTCGCCCTGCACCTTGGCGGACAGCGTGACCTGGTAGCGCCCGGCCATCGGCAGGTCGGTCTTGAAGGCGTAGACGCCCGGTTCCTTCGACGGCAGCGGCGCCACGTCCGACACCATGTCGGCCATCCCGTCGGGGGCCATGTCGACGCGCGTCTTGAAGATGACCGCGTCGGCGACCGGCTTGCCGGTCTGCTTGTTGGTGAGACGAATGGCGACCGTGACATCGTCGCCCTTCTTCATCTCCGGAGTGACCGGCTCGAACGTGTAGTCAGTCACGCCTGCCAAGGCGGCTGATGTGGCAAGCGAAAGGGTGGCGGCGAACGCCGCGATGCTAAGTCTGGAAAGCATGGTCCTGTCCTCATGAATGGATCTCGGCCGTGGCGCCGATGGCGCGCACGTCTGCTGTCGGCGCGCAGGCACGCGCGCGTCGGTAACGAGATCAGACTCGAGGAGGTCGGAAAGGAGGACTGCCGCGATCGAGGGAGGCCACCTGGTCGGCGGGAAGTGCCAGCGTGGTCGCCGCGATGGCGAGTGGAGCGACGACGATGGTCCTGATATCGCCGAGGGCAACCGTTCCGCCGGCGCAGCAGAAACCCATCCCACATTTGTCGCCGTGTGACGGGGAACTCGTCCCCTTCACGTCGTCAGGACAGCACTCGTCCATCGACATGTCGGCGCCATCGCCCATGGCCATGCTTGCCTGCATGTCGTTCGACGACATTGCGACCGCCGCCGTCGATGCGCCAATCGGCAGCATCGCCAGCGAGAGGGCGATCGCGAACGCCAGGATGGTACGAACAAGCCGCATCAGGATCCGAGTTTGCCTTGACCGCACCATACCTTACTGCGCTTCTGGAGGCAGTCCTTGAGACGGGTCAAACTGCGCCATCGCGGACGCGATGGCTGCCAGGGTCGACGTCATCGACCACGATATACCCCCATGGGGTAGATTCCGCAAGCCGGGGTGAATGCCCGGGCGAGCCGGGCATGACGACCGAAGGTCTGGTGAATTCCTGCCACTCCGGCGCGCGCCCGGTTTGAAGCGATGGTTCCGACAGGAGTCGCGCGGGGCAGATGCCAACGTCAATCAAACCAATTCTTGTAGATGGCCTGATAGCTGCCGTTCTCGGTCGAGATGTGCAGCCACTGATCCACGAACGCCTTCAGGGCGACGTCGCGCTGCAGCCAGTAGGCCTTCTCGGAGAAGTCGAACGGCTTCTCCGGGTGGACGGCGCAGAGCACGCCGGGATGCAGCTTCTGCTGATAACGCGTCTCCGAGGCGTCCGTCATCATCAGGTCGGCGTCGCCCTTGGCGATCTCGTCGAAGATGGTGACGTTGTCGGTGTGGACGCGGATGTCGGCGGCTTTGACGTTGGCGCGGGCGAAGCGCTCATTGGTGCCGCCGGGGTTGACGACGACGCGGGTGCCCGGTCTGTCGATATCGGCCAGCGTCTGGTATTTCGACGTGTCCGAGCAGCGAGCGATCGGCGTCTTGCCCTCGCGCATGATCGCGGTCGAGAAGTAGCCCTTCTTCTGGCGGTCGAGCGTGATCGACACGCCGCCCATGGCGACGTCGAACTTGTCGGCCTCGAAATCCTTCATCAGTTGCGGCCAACTGGTCGGCACGAACTCGACCTTGACACCGAGCGCCTTGCCGAGCGACTCGGCCATGTCGACGTCGAAACCGGAGAATTTGCCGGTGGCCTTGTCGAGATAGGTGAAGGGCTTGTAGTCGCCGGTCATGCCGACCCGCAAGCTACCGCGCTGCATGATCTCGTCGAGGCGCGAGGCCTGCTCGGCGGCCGCCGGGACGGCAAGGCTGCAGACGAGGACGAGCCCAGTCAGAACGGACAGCGGACGATCGAAGAACCCCATGATGCGACACCTCGGCTTGAGTGGGACGAGGTTCTTCTTATACGAAGCGGTGTCGCGGGACGAGGGGCAGAGGCGGCTGTCGTACCGTTCGGAGCGGCTCACGGCCGCCGCCGGCAGTCGATGCTGGTCCACCAGGCGATGCCGCGCATCGTTCAACGATGCGGGGCGACGGAGCGCTAGGTCCGGCCGGGTCCTACCGGAGCAAACGCACCCTTGCCGGTCATCTCGTTCTTCAGCGCCTCGAAGCGCTCTGCCGCCTCGTGCGCACGGGTGTCGACCATGTCGATGGCGGCTTCGGCCGTCATCGGGCCGCTGCTGACGGCGATCGAGGTCGGCCCGACGGTCTCGTCGACGTAGTAACCGTCTTCGCCGCGCCGCGCGGTCCAGCGGAAGCGGATCGCAGAGATCGGGCCGGGCCCGATCTTGGTGTAGCCGTCGGCCTGATCGAACGACACCACCGTGCCTGCGGCTTTCTTGGCGGGAGAGTTGGGAGCAGGCGCGGCCGCCCGGTCGTCACGCTTCGCAGACTCCGGCTTGTCGAGGATGCTCGCTATCGTTGCGAGCGCGTGCTCCGTCGCAACACTCATGATCGCCTCTGTTCCTACTGACGCGCGCAAACGCCGACGCCAATAGCTATAGTTGTAGCGAAATCTGGGCGAGATGCAATAATGCGTTCAAATTTGGGCAACAAAGCGGTGGATGAGGATCTCGAGGAGTGCAGGAGGACGCTCGACTCAGCCGGCCCGTTCTCCAAAAATGGATGGCCGGGACGGAGCCCGGCCATGATTATTCGTGAGAACTGAGCATGGGTCAGTCCGAGGACGGTACCAGCTCGCGACTCAGAGCACGTCCTGATTGATCACGTTCTGCCGGATCGGATCGCCGTCGAGCACACTCAGGATGTTGCGCGCGGTCTGCTCGCTCATACGGTCGACGGCCTCGCGGGTAACGCCGGCGACGTGCGGCGCCATGATCACGTTGGGCAGCGCATGCAGCGCGTGGCCGACCGGCGGCGGCTCCTGCTCGAACACGTCGAGGCCGGCGCCGGCGAGGCGGCCGGACACCAGCGCGTCGTACAGCGCTGCCTCGTCGATCAGGCCACCGCGCGCGGTGTTGATCAGGTAGGCGGACGGCTTCATCAGCCGCAGACGCGCTGCATTGAACAGGCCGATGGTCTCCGGCGTCTTCGGGCAGTGGATGCTGACGAAATCGGCGCGCGGCAGCGCGGCGTCGAGGTCGGTCACCGGCTCGCAGCCGGCGGCGGCGATATCGGCGGCGGGCTTGTACGGGTCGTAGACCAGGACGTGCATCTCCATCGCCAGGCAGCGCTTGGCGGTGCGGGTGCCGATGCGGCCGAAGCCGATGATCAGCACGGTCTTGCCGTAGAGATCGAACGGCAGCACGCCGAGCCGCGCGCCCCAGGTGCCGTCCCTGACCATCGCATGCATCTCGTTGGCGCGCTTTGCCAGCGTCAGCATCATGAACAGCGCTTGCTCGGCGACCGACGGCGAATTCGCGGTGCCCGCGACCATCAAGGGCACCTTGTGGCGGCTCAGCGCCGGCACGTCGACCGCGTCGAAGCCGACGCCGATCCGGGTCACGACCTTCATGTCGCCGGCAGCGACGAGCTCCGGCTCGCCGAACCGGGTCGCACCGAGGGCGACGCCATGCACCGGGGCATGGGAGGTGAGCAGCGCAGAAAAGTCCGCCGCCGAGATCATGTTGGGGAACTCGATCATCTCGACGTCGTCGCGCGCCGCGAGCAGCGCGCGTCCCTTGGCCGAGAAGGATTCCGTGACGAGGATCTTGTTCTTGTTGGTTGCCGTCCTGGTGGTCATATCCTGCCCTTGAAGCTTCTTGTGCTCGTCAGATCACGAGCCCGGTCGCCTCGTTTAGCAGGTGCATGTTGTTGAGGTCCATTGCCATGCGCAGAGGGCTGCCATCCCGCGCGCCGGCGTTGGGGTTGACCCGCCCGCAGACCGGCGTCTCGTTGAGGGTGAAGTAGACCAGCGTCTCCATGCCCATCGGCTCGGTGACGTCGAGCAGCGCCTCGAACGGCTCAATCCCAGGCTCCGCATGCGGCTTGGTCTCGGTGATGTGCTCCGGCCTGATGCCGAGCAGCAGCGGCTCATTTCGCGACACGGATTGATAGCGCGCGGCGCGCGCCGGCGGCAGCGGAAAGGCGATGCGGTCGGTGAGGCGGATGTGGAGCCGGCCATTGGCCTCCTCGAGCCGGCACGGCACGAAGTTCATCGCGGGCGAGCCGATGAAGCCGGCGACGAAGCGTGTCGCTGGATTGTGGTACAGCTCGTTCGGCGTGCCGATCTGCTCGATGCGGCCCTTGTTCATGACCACGACACGGTCGGCCAGGGTCATCGCCTCGACCTGGTCGTGGGTGACGTAGACCGTCGTGGTGCGGACCTTCTGGTGCACCTTCTTGATCTCGATGCGCATCTGCACGCGCAGCTTGGCGTCGAGGTTTGACAGCGGCTCGTCGAACAGGAAGACCTTGGGATTGCGCACGATCGCGCGGCCCATCGCCACGCGCTGGCGCTGGCCGCCGGAGAGCTGCTTGGGCTTGCGGTCGACGAGGTCGGCGATATCCAGCATGCGCGCGGCCTCCGCCACGCGGCTCTTGATCTCGGCCTTCGGATAGTGCTTCAGACGCAGCCCGAACGACATGTTCTCGGCCACCGTCATGTGCGGGTAGAGCGCGTAGTTCTGGAACACCATCGCGATGTCGCGGTCCTTCGGCGGCACGTCGTTGACGACGTCGCCGCCGATGGTGATGTCTCCGTCGGAGATGTCCTCGAGCCCTGCGATCATCCGCAATGTCGTCGACTTGCCGCAGCCGGACGGGCCGACCAGCACGACGAACTCGTGGTCGGCGATATCGAGATCGATGCCCCTGACCGCCTCGACGTCGTCATAACGCTTCACGACCTTGCGCAAGCTCACTTCAGCCATGTGTGGTCAACCCCCGTCATCAGCCCTTGGTCGCGCCGGCCGTGAGTCCGGCAATGTAATAGTCCATCAGGAACGCGTAGATGATCAGCGGCGGCGCCGCGCCAAGCAGCGCGCCGGTCATGATCTGTCCCCAGTTGAAGACGTCGCCCTTGATCAGGCTCGTGACGATGCCGACCGGCAGCACCAGTTGGTCGGTCGAGGTCGTGAACACCAGCGGATACAGGAACTGCGCCCAGGAGACGGTGAAGGCAAAGATCGTCGCGGCGATCAGGCCGGGCAGGGCGACGGGAATGAAGATCCGCGTCAGCGTCTGCAGCCAGGAGGCGCCGTCGATGATGGCGGCTTCGTCGAGCTCCTTCGGGATCGACGCGAAATAGCCGATCATGATCCAGGTGCAGAACGGCACCGTCAGCGTCGGATAGATGAACAGCAGCACGTACCAGCGGTTGATCAATTGGATGCCCGTGACGTCGCCGATCAGCGCGAACATCTTGAACAGCGGGATGAACAGCAGGCTGTCCGGAATCAGGTAAGTCAGGAACACGCCGGTCGCGAGCGTGGCCGAGCCCCAGAATTTCATCCGCGACAGCGCGAACGCCGCGGGGATGCTGATCAGCATGGTGATGATCACGACGACGATCGAGACCATGGCCGAGTTGAAGAAGAAGCGCATGAACTGGTTCGAGGTCAGCAGCTCGAGATAGTTCTCCAGCGTCGGGTGGAATACCCACCACGGATTGGTCGCCGCGGAGATCTCCGCGCTGCCCTTCAGCGAGGTGATCAGCATGTAGAGCGGCGGCACCAGCGAGAAGATCGCGAACAGCGTCAGGAAGAAATACGACCAGCGCAGCGCCCAGGCGCGGTCGCGGCTCATCGAGCCATATTTGACGTTGCGGGTCGGGCCGGCCTTGTCGATCGTGACGGTGCTCATCAGGATTCGTTCCCCCGCTTGTTGACGTCGCGCAGGATGAAGATGGCGGCCACCGCCAGGATCGGCACCATGAACAGCGAGACGCTGGCGCCGAGCGGAATGTCGCTGCCCTCGATGCCGACGCGGAACGCCCAGGTCGCGAAGATGTGCGTCTTGTCGAGCGGGCCGCCGGCGGTGAGGATGCGGACGATGTCGAAATTGGCGAACGTCACGATCAGCGAGAACAGCGTCGTGATGGCGATGATGTTGCGCATCATCGGCAGCGTCACGTACCAGATGCGCTGCCACCAATTGGCGCCGTCGATCGCTGCGGCTTCGTAGAGCTGCTCCGGGACGGATTTCAGCGATGCCAGGTACATGATCATGAAGAACGGCGCGCCGTACCAGATGTTGACCAGGATCACCGAGAACCGCGCCCAGGCGGCGTCGCCGGTCCACGGGATCGGGCCGATGCCGAAGAAGGCGAGCGTGTAGTTGAAGGCGCTGTAGGACGGGTCGAACAGCCACAGCCACGCCAGCGTGCTCATCGCCGGCGGGATCACCCAGGGTACCAGCAGCATGCCGCGCCATTTGCGCTGCCCCTTGGCGGGGATGTTGTGCACGAAATGCGCGACGATGAAGCCGATCAGCGCCTTGAACACGACGGCGGTGATCGCGAAGATGCAGGACTGCTTGACGACCAGCCAGAACGTGTCGCGCTTGAACAGGAACTCGAAATTGCCGAAACCGACGAAGCGCTGCATCGACTTGTTCAGCGTCGCCAGATGCACCGAATACAGGGCGGGATAAACGACGAGGAGCACGATCAGCAGGATCAGCGGCAGCGTCATCAGGAAAGCGGCGGTCGATTTCCGCTTCAACGCCCTGTGCAGACCATTGCGGCGGGCCGCGCGAGGGCGGGCGACGGCGTTTTCACCGATGGCGGCATCAACCATGAAAAAAGGCTCCTCGTGATGTCCCCCGCGACGGCGGGGTCCTCACTGGATGGGGAACACTGACAAGGTGAAAGGAGGCGGCCCGCCTGCTGAAGCGGACCGCCGGCGTTGCTTCAACATGCCTCAGCTGCGCATGAAGCCTTCGCACTCGCCTTCGGCCCAGGCGAGGGTCGATTCCATCTTCTCGCCCTGGGCGTAGCGCAGGCACATCTTGGTCATCGTTGCCTGCGCATAGATCTGCTGCGCGATCTTGGGCGGAGCAGGGGAGGCTGCGATCGACAGCGTCTGGTGATTATAGGGGTTGGGATAGTGATAGAGCGTCCCCTTCGGCGGTCCCTCCTCCTGCCACACCTTGAGCGTCGTCAGCTTCTGATAGGCCGGCAGATCGTAGCCGCCGCTCGCCACCACCATCTTCTCGATCGATGCCGGCTTCGACAGGTGCACGATCAGGCTCTTGGCGGCCTCCTTGTTCTTGGAGAACGACCAGATGCTCCAGAAGTAGGGCAGGAACGGCGCGAAGCGGCCCTTGGGGCCGGCCGGGAAGCCGTGGGTCCAGCATTGCTCGGCGATCTGCGGCGCGTCGCGCTTGGCCACCGCCCAGGCGCTCGGCGGATTCATGATCATCGCGCCCTTGCCCGAGACCAGCCATTTGTTGTTCGATGCGTCGTCCCATGAGGCGACATCCGGCGGCAGTGCCGCGATCAGCCGCTTGTAGAACTCGAGCGCCTGGCGCACGGCATCCGTCTTCACCGTGACATCGCCCTTGGCATTCACCAGCTCGGCGCCATACGCCTGGAAGAACGCGCCGGCGGAGTCCACGCTATCGGTGGTTTCGCCGAGCCCGATGCCGAACGGCACGCCAGCCTTCTGGCAGGCCTCCGCCGCTTTCAGGAAGGTCTCTGTGGTCCAGCTGTCGGCCTTCGGTGGAGAGCCAGCCGGATACAGCTCCTGCACGTCGATGCCCGCATGCTTCTTCATGAGATCGATGCGGGTGCAGGGGCCCTTGATCTGACTGCCGACGCAGGCCGGCACGGCGAGCCATTTGCCGCCGGACTGTCCGAGATATTTGACGGTGCCGTTGACCTCGCCATTCTCCTGGATGATCGGCCCCATGATGTCATTGACCGGCTCCAGCAGTTCGGCATGCGCATGCGGCCACCAGGTCGGCATAGCGATCAGATCGTGGCCGGACTTCGCGGCGCCCTCGGCGGCGATCGTCAGCTCGATCTTCTTGCCCTGGCTGGTGATGTAGTCGATCTGGACCTCGACCTTCTCCTTGGCGGCCCACTCGTTGACGAGATCGGTCGAGGCCTGGTTGGCGCCCGGAACCCAATGGTCCCAGAAGCCTATCGAGAGCTTGCCGGCGGCGTACGCACCGCGCACATAGGGCGCGGCAATCATGACCGCCGAGGTGGCAGCGGTCGCAGCAACGAATTGTCGGCGGTTCAGCTTCCTCCGTGACATGGCGTTCCCTCCCTGGTGAGCCAAGCATTCTGTCGATGCGAATCCGATTTGTTAGTTGTTGCGTCGCGTCATGCGCGCATGGATTTCGCTTGGGTGCAATCAGAGCAGAATTGCGAGCGGCTGTCGAGAAAGCAGGTGAGGCGAATCCTTGAACTAATGGCGGGCACAATTCGTCGCAGGTCCGTAACTGATTGCATCGCAGCGCTGAGCGCTGCAGTGCAAGGCGCGTCCCGGCAGAGCAGGAAGCAGAGCCGGAATCAGTCTAGCCGAACGCGCTCGATGCATCGCACTGCATGCGGCCGATGGACTTGCGCGTTGCGGCAACGATAGAATTCGTTGGAATCATGGCCGTCACGACCAGCGACTGCGCGCGACGGTCGGACGTGTTGCACGGAGCCTGAACTGATGATGACGAGCCCCGCCGGCATTTGGCGCCGGTCTTTCCGGTGCATCGCAATAGGAGTGTCAATAGGCCTCATCGGCCTCGCGGGCCTGCCGCGTCAGCCTGCCGCGCAGGGCCTGTTCAAGGGCGTCGAGCAGGGCGCGCGCGAAGGCAACAAGGCGGCGGGGCCGGTCGGCGGTGTGCTCGGCGGCGCGATCGGCGGTGTCGTCGGCGTGGTTACCGGCGTGACCGGGGCGTTCACCGGCAACAGCGGCCAGCAGAGTACGCAGCCCGAGGCACCGCCGGCCGAGGGCAGGAAGGCGAAGCCTTCCAAGGCGACGAAGACGAGCAAGGTCGCCAAGGCGACGCCGATGCTGACGCAGCCGGGCGTCCCGCAACTCACGGCCGAACAGATCGTCGCCAACAGCGACAGCAATATCGAGCGCCTGAAGACCGGGCTGAACCTGACGGAAGAGCAGGCGAAGAACTGGGGTCCGTTCGCCGACGCGATGCACGCGCTCGGCCGCAACGGCGCGGATCGACTCGAGCTGCGCATCGCACGGTCGAAGCGCGATCCGCCGGATGACATCGTCGAGCAGATGCGCAACGAGGCTCAGTTCCTGGTCGATCGGGCCGCCGACCAGCGCGCGGTGGCCGACACGTCCGAACCGCTGTTCACCAGCCTCGGCGACAAGCAGAAGCAGATCTTCATCGACGAGATGGTGCGCCTGAGTCGCGAGCGCGGACTGGACTAGCTCAACGGAGTTGGCGTCGTCGGGGCTGCGCCCGTTGGCAGCAGTGGCGCCTGCGGCATGCCGTGACGCGTGACCACCGCGGTCGCGCCGCATCACGGTACATTAATACCCTAGGAACGGCAATTGGTCGCGTTGACGGCATGGTCGGGAGAAAGCAGGCTCCGCGGCATGCACATTTATCGGGCATGAGCGGGCGCGGCTCGCGCAACGTGCCGGCCACCATCGCTGCCTCTGCAACCGAATTGCGATGCAGGTTTGATGTACATTGCAATTGTATTACATGGAGAGCCGGAGCCGGCAGGGCGGCCTTCGCAGGCGTGCTGAATCGCAGCAGCGATCGGGCGGCAGACGATCAGCAGGCCGTTCGGCTCGATTTCTTGGAGGATTATTGTTGTCGAGAGTGCGACTGCGCCGGTGGATCGAGAACCGATTGGGGATTGGCACCGCCAGCACCGAAAGCCGCCTCGATGCGGACGTGAAACGCTTCGTCGATGCGCTGCAAGCGGAGTTGGTCGCTGCGAAGGACGAGTCCGAGCGGTACAGGCGCATCACCGAAGAGAGGGGCGTGATCATGGGCCGCCTGCGCGACGAGCGCGACGGCTACAGGCTGGAGTGGGAGGCGGCGTCCGCGGAGCTTCGCCGGCTGGCGCGTAAGCGCCTGGCCGTGGTCTCGGACAATGGAGCGACGCGCCCCTCCGGCAATGGCCGCGACGCGGCCCTGAGGAATTCTCCACCTTCCACGCTGCGGGTGCTGTGCGTCGGCACCGGCCGGGACGGCACGACGTCGCTGACGCGGATGATGCAGGAGGTGTTCGACAACCAGGGCAACGGCGACAGGGCCGTGCACGAATGGGCGTCGAGCGAGCTCAATGAGCTGTTCTGCCAGCTCAAGGAAACCAACGATCCCAGCTTCGCGGATCAGATTCGTCAGACGATCCTCGATTGCCCCCATGCTTGCGTCGTCGGCAACGGCTACGCGGCCGTGCTGCCGATCATCGCCGAGCTCCTCGGCGATCAGGTCACGCTGGTGCATCTGCGCCGGCGCGACCGGGCGGCGTGCATCGCAAGCCTGGTGGAGAATGCCGAGCTGTCGCCGCAGAACCACCTCTACTACGCCGACTCGCCAGCCGCGCAGCGCAAGCGTCCGACCGCTTTCCACTTCGGAGAGATGTCGAGGCAGCAATGGATGGATCTGTCGCTGGCCGACAAGTTCGGCTGGTACTACGACAAGACCCACGCCTTGATCGAACGCTACAAGAGCCTGTTCCCGAACACGCTCTCCGTCGATACCGAGGATCTCAACGCGGACAACGTGCGCCTCGCGCTGGCCCAAGCGGCCGGCAGTGCCGAGGCGCCGCGAGCCTTCCACGTCAACCGGTTCGTCGATCTGCGCCATGTGCCGCCCGATCGGCGCAGCTTCGTGCAGCGGTTGCTCGGCCAGCTCGATGTCCAGAAGCTCGCCCATGACGACCTGTACGGGCTGCGGCAGGTCCTCAACGAGATGGTCTATCATCTCTCGCATTTTCCCGACGCGGCGCCGGGCGCGCTGGATGAGCTGCGTTGGACGCTCAGCGAGATGCACGGCCTTCTCGACAACCGCATCCGCGACGTTCGCGAACTGATGGAGCGGGTCGGCGTGCCCCCCGAGACCGCCGGCGCCGTGAACGGCCACCGCGCGCCGCAGGCAAGCCATGGAGCGCACCCTGGTCGTTGACCGGACGCGCAGCTCTGAGCAGGGGGGGCTGCGGGCGCGCTCGCCAGCGTTGTGCGCGGCCAGCCGATCCATCGGGTCCCGGATCAGCGGCAAGTTCGGGGACGTGGAAGGAGACTTGGCGGAAGGGGTGGGATTCGAACCCACGGTACCCTTGCGGGCACGCCGGTTTTCAAGACCGGTGCCTTAAACCACTCGGCCACCCTTCCATCCGGCGTCGTCTCCGGGACGTCGGCGACGTCCACGCCGCGGGGGCGCGAGATCGACGCGATCCTTGTTTAGGGTGCTGGCTTGCGGCTCGTCAACGGCGCATTCACGCCTGCCCGAACGGCATCAGCTCAAAGCCCGCGGCTTAGCGGAGTGCGAAAACCATCAGACTCGAGCACAACACTGCCGTGCTCAGCGCTGCCAGGGCGAGAAAGCTGCTCGAAAGCAAGTCCGGACGTCCAACGTCTTGACGTCGTAGGTATGGGTATCGCATGGGCCACCTTCTACAGCTGGGCTGCCGGTCCGACCTCACGTCGATCGGAAGAAGCGGAGGACCGGACGAAGAGCGGTCTGAAAGATCTGTTGGTCGAAACTGCCGGCTTCAGGGATGTTCCTGAAGTGTCGTTATTGAAGCGGACGAAATCTTTGAAGCGGACGAGAGCCGACCATGACGTCGGCTGTCCGATCCGTCCGGAATCAGGCCCGCGAGCGGACCCCTTCAAACGCATGAGCAAGGAAGATCCCGGCGCCAACCAAGCCCATCACTGCCGTCATTGCTTCGATCATAGCGAACACACCCTGTTGCGCCCCACGTGAAGCAAACGACGTGCAGCCCTGCACAGTCAAAATGATTCAGGTCCCGGGAAATGAGAACACTCTCAAGTGAGGATTTCACGCAACATATGTGTCCAAAAAGGTGCACTCGCAACGAGGAGGCGGAGCGGAGCGCACGCTTAGGCGGCTATCGTCCTCCGGAAAGCTCCGGTTAACCACGGCGGGGCCTACCCCATTTCCGCCGTGTTCGGGTTGCGTTATCCTTGTGCGTTGAGTTGCGGGGGACGCGACTCGCGGGGACAAGCGCGCGGCGCGCGGGGCTGATGGGATGGCCCGGCTGCGACCGGCACATTGGTAATTGGGGTCGATGGGGATTGGTCAAACAGATCCGGTCGAGAGAGCGGTGCGCAGTGCCGTCGCCGTCCTCGCCTGCCTGATGGTCGCGAACTGCGCCTCGTCCAACAAGTTCGCCAGCAAGGTCGATCCGAAATACGGCGTGTCGTCGAGCCCGCGCGTCGTCGGCTTCGGCGAGCCGGTGCCGAAGGGCGGCGGCGTCTACCGCATCGGCAAGCCCTACACCGTCGCCGGCAAGACCTACGTTCCTGAGGAGGATACGAACTATCGCGCCGAGGGCATGGCGTCCTGGTATGGCGATGATTTTCACGGCCGCCTGACTGCCAATGGCGAGGTCTTCGACATGACGTCGCTGACGGCCGCCCATCCGACATTGCCGCTGCCGAGCTACGCCCGCGTCACCAATCTCGCCAACGGCAAATCGCTCATTGTCCGCATCAATGATCGCGGGCCATACCACGGCAACCGGCTGATCGACGTCTCCAACAAGGCGGCCGATCTGCTCGAGTTCAAGGGCAACGGCATCGCCAAGGTGCGGGTGGAGTATGTCGGCCGTGCCCCGCTGGAGGGCTCAGACGACGTCCAGTTGATGGCGACCTTGCGCACGGGCATCCCGGCGCCGGCACCGTCCCTGGTGCGCGTCGCCTCGGCCAGGCCGTTCGTGCCCGAGATGGGCACAGGCCGTCCGATTCGCGGCGAGATCCCGCTGCCCGAAGGGCGCCCCTATACGCTCGGCAACGGCTCGGCTGATCTCGCCTCGATCGGCGCGACCTCGGAAATGTCGGCGTCCAGCAGGACGCGGGGCCGCAACCTCGAGAACCCGCGCGCTGTGTCCTACGACCAGGACGGCCGCTACGTCTCGCAGGGCAGGGCAGAGCCGAACGACGGCGCCAACGAGGCGCGCGACATCATGAGCGGCCGCGGCCTGTACTGAACTCCGCCAAGCACGGCTTGTTCACGTGAACCGCCCCATGCCGGGGCGGTTTTGATTCCGGCGATCAGCAAAGCTTTATTGGGCCGAGAACGGCACGCGCGCTCTCGCCGAGTAGGTCCAGACGCGGGTGGTGCTGCCGATGCCGCCCAACTCGGCGCCGAGCCCGACGCTGGCGTCGCCCTGAGTCCTGATGCCGAGACCGCCCGTGGCGCGCGCCGACCAGCCCTGCAGCAGCGGGGTCGAGGCCAGACCGGTGCCGCCGTTGGCGAGCGTGTTGGCATCCTCTTTGTTGAAGTAATAGTCGCCATACATGCCGACGAACGGCGTCAGCACGATGCCGCTGTCGAACCAGGCCACCGGGTAGGCGGCTCTCAGGCCACCGGAGGCGCGGCCGCTGGCGAAGTCATTGGTGCCCTGCCGGGTGCCGAGCGAATCGGTATACGCATTCTGGTGCTCCCACAGCGCGTAGACCTTGGCCGAGGGCTCGAGCAGGAAGCCATAGGCCTTGTACATGCCCGTCAGTCCCGTCGACGCCATCCAGCGCTCGCCGTTGAAATTGCCCTGCGCCGTCCCGGCCGTGCCGTTATAGCCAATGCCGGAATAGGCGACCGTCGCATCGTAGCGGAGTGTCGGCAAGATCTTCCAGCCGAGATAGGCGCCAACCGTCCAGCCGTCTCCCTTGAGCTTCCCGTTGATATCCTGCTCGGTATAGCTGAAGGTCTCATACCCGCCGAGCACGCCGATCAGGACATTCGGCGTCGCCTTGTAGGTCAACCCCATCAGCGCGTTGAGCTGCTGGCCGTAGAGCGAGGTTTGGCTTGCCTGAGTGACACCGAACGCGCTGGTCGTGCTCCAACGGTCGATGTTGGTGCCACGCACATCGGCCCAGAGCAGCCACTGCTTGTCCTCGTGCCACTTTGGCAACGCCTTCTCCGGCGTCTGCTGGTCGATCGCTGCGAAGGCATTGTCGATGCGCGACCGGCCACGGGCGGATCTGCCGCCCGGGCCGGGGTTTCCGCCACGGTCTGTAAAGGCGCTGCTGCCCGAATTGGCCGAGCTCGGGACCGCCGCGGCGTCGTCCTGGTCCCGCGGGTCAGCCGAGAAATTGAAGCGCATGCGGCCGTTGCTGGGCGTCACGAACGCGCCGCCATCGTTGAAGCCATCAGCGATGGCATCGTCGATCGCCCCGGAAATGGCCTGGCCTGAGTTCTGCGCCACCATCTTGGTGACGTTGAGCTGCAACGCGCGAAGCCTGACGCTGTCGAGCGGAACGTTCACGGTCTGCGCAAGGCCGGGTGAGGTGCTCGCCGCAAAGGTTGGGCTGCCGGTATAGCTTGCGATGATGGTGTGGCTGCCGACCGCCAGCGCGGATGTGGTGAAGGCCGCAACGCCGCCGCTCAGCGTCGCTGTTCCGATCGGTGTGCCGTTGTCGCTGAACGTCACCGTGCCCGTCGGCGTTCCACCCGACCCTGTGACCGTTGCCGTGAACGTCACGGGTTGACCGCCCTGGCTCGGGTTCTGCGACGAGCTCAGGGTTGTCCGCGTCGTCGCCGACAAATAGGTGAACCGGTCCGCGACTGAGGTCGCGGACGTCTGCCCGTTGTTGGTCACGGTCACATCGACCGCCCCGGTGCCGGGGGGCGAGGTGGCCGTAATCGAGGTCGCGGAATTGACGGTGTAGCTCGCCGCATTGACGGCGCCGAACTTCACGCCTCCCGCACCGGTGGTGCCGGCGAGGCCGGTGCCGGTGATGGTGACCGTGGCGCCGCCGGCCGCGGGGCCTGACGTCGGCGAGATCGATGTCACGGTGGGCGCGCCGATATAGGTGAACTGGTCAGCCGCCGAGGTCGGCGAGGTGCCGCCGGCGGTGGTGACCCTGACGTCGACCGTACCGGTCCCCGCTGGCGATGTCGCGGTGATCGAGGTGGCCGAGTTGACCGTGAAGCCGGTCGCGGCGGTGGCGCCGAAATTCACCGCGGTCGCCCCCGTGAAGCCGGTGCCGGTGATGGTGACCGAGGTGCCGCCGATCCCAGGTCCGGAGGTTGGTGCGACCGAGGTGACGGTCGGAGCTGTCATATAAGTGAATTGATCGGCCGCAGAGGTGGCCGAAGTGCCGCCCGCGGTGGTCACCCTCACATCGATCGTGCCCGTGCCGGCGGGTGCGGTCGCGGTGATCGAGGTGGCCGAGTTGACCGTAAAGCCTGTCGCCGGCGTCGCACCGAAATTCACCGCTGTGGTGCCCGTGAAGCCGGTGCCCGTAATGGTCACCGACGTGCCCCCCGCCAACGGCCCGGCAGTCGGCGCGATCGACGTCACGGTCGGTACCGGCGAGTAGGTGAACTGATCGGCGGCCGACGTCGCCGAGGTGCCGCTCGGGGTGGTCACGCGGACGTCGACGGTGCCGGTCCCCGCCGGTGAGGTCGCCGTGATCGAGGTGGCGGAATTGACCGTGAAGCCGGTCGCCGGTGTGGCGCCGAAATTGACCGCGGTCGCCCCTGTGAAACTGGTGCCGGTGATGGTCACCGAGGTGCCGCCGGCGACAGGCCCGGATGTCGGCGAAAGCGAGGTCACGGTCGGCGGGCCGATATAGGTGAACTGGTCGGCCGCCGAAGTCGCCGAGGTCCCGCCTGCAGTGGTGACCCTGATGTCGGCGGTGCCGGTGCCGGCCGGCGAGGTCGCGGTGATCGAGGTGGCCGAGTTGACCGTGAAGCCGGTTGCAGGCGTGGCGCCGAAATTGACCGCGGTCACCCCGCTGAAGCCGGTGCCGGTGATGGTCACCGTGGTGCCGCCGGCGCCGGGGCCCGAGGTCGGCGAGATCGAGGTGACTGTCGGTGCGGGGATGTAGGTGAACTGGTCGGCTGCCGAGGTCGCCGAGGTGCCGCCGGCGGTCGTGACCCTGATGTCAACGGTCCCAGTGCCGGCCGGCGCTATTGCGCTGATCGAGGTGGCCGAGTTGACCGTGAAGCCGGTCGCCGGCGTGGCGCCGAAACTGACCGCGGTCGCCCCGCTGAAGCCGGTGCCGGTGATCGTCACCGAGGTGCCGCCGGCACCAGGCCCCGATGTCGGTGAGATTGAGGTCACCGTCGGCGCGGCAACGTAGGTGAATTGATCAGCGGCACTGGTGGCCGACGTTCCGCCAGCGGTCGTGACGGTCACGTCGACAGTGCCGGTGCCGCCCGGCGATGTTGCGCTCATCGAGGTGGCGGAATTGACCGTGAAGCCGGTCGCAGGCGTCGCTCCGAAATTGACTGCAGTCACGCCGGTGAAGCCGGTGCCGGTGATCGTCACCGTCGTGGCGCCGGCCGTCGGGCCTGCCGTCGGCGAGATCGAGGTCACGGTCGGCACGGCAACATAGGTGAATTGATCCGACGCCGAAGTGGCCGAGGTGCCGCCTATCGGAATCGTCACCCGGACATCGACCGTACCGGTCCCAGCGGGCGAGGTCGCGGTGATCGAGGTGGCGGAATTGACCGTGAAGCCGGTGGCAGGCGTGGCGCCGAAATTGACCGCGGTGGCGCCGGTGAAGTTCGTGCCGGTGATGGTGACCGTCGTGCCGCCGGCCACCGGCCCCGAGGTCGGCGAGATCGAGGTGACGGTCGGTGCGGGGATGTAGGTGAACTGGTCGGCAGCCGAAGTGGCCGAGGTGCCACCGGCGGTCGTGATGCGGACGTCGACTGTGCCCGTTCCCGCTGGCGAGGTCGCGGTGATCGAGGTCGCCGAGTCGACCGTGAAGCCGGTCGCCGGCGTGGCGCCGAAATTCACTGCCGTGGCGCCGGTGAAGTTCGTGCCGGTGATGGTCACCGTGGTGCCGCCGGCGCCGGGGCCCGAGGTCGGCGAGATCGAGGTCACGGTCGGTGCGGGAATGTAGGTGAACTGATCGGCGGCAGACGTGGCCGATGTTCCGCCCACAGTGGTGACGGTCACATCGACGGTGCCGGTGCCGGCCGGCGACGTCGCGGTGATCTGGGTGGCCGAGTTGACCGTGAATCCGGTCGCAGACGTGGCGCCGAAATTGACCGCGGTCGCGCCGGTGAAGCCGGTGCCGGTGATGACGACAGATGTACCGCCGGAGCCGGGGCCCGATGTCGGCGCGATCGACGATACCGTGGGCGCGGCCACATAGGTGTATTGATTCGCCGCCGCCGCCTGGGATGGGGCGCCATTGGTGACCGTCACATTGACGGTGCCCGCCGACCCGGCCGGCGCGACCGCCGTGATCTGGGTGTTGGAGTTGACCACGTAGCTCGTCGCATTGTTCGAACCGAACTTCACGCCGCCGGCGCCGGTGGTCCCCGTGAATCCAGTGCCGGTGATGACGACCGAGTTGCCGCCCGCGGTCGGGCCGGAACTCGGTGACAATGCGGTGACGGAGAGGCTGGGCGTGACGTTCGAGAGCGAGATGGTCAGGCCACTATCGGTGGTGCCGAACGTGCCAGTGCCAACATCAGTCGTCGACGAATAGTTCAGAATGATCGTGTCGGAGGTCGTCGGCGGCGCCGTCGTCATCGTCAGATTATAAGTTACGTAGTAGGCATTGCCGTTATTGGGATCAATCGTCTCTATCGGCGTGATCGTGTAGACGCCCCCATTCGAACCAGCGATCGATGCGGACGTGTCGGATCCGGCCCCTGTAATCGGGAAACCAGTATTTGTGTCAGTTCCGCACGCATTGTACAGGCCGCTGTTGGCGATTCGATTGTATTGTGTGCCCGTTTTCGGCACGAGCGTCGCGCCGGGACCGGTGGCGCCATTGACGCTGAATGTGATCTGCGAGTTCAGCTGAATGCTCGTCGACACCGTCAATGCGGACACTGCCGTGCAATTGGCAGCCCAGGCGTCACTTGCAGCAAAGGATACGAGGCCCACGACTGCCGAGACCACTGCCGAGACGACGGCGTAGCGCCGCGCGCCGGCTTTGCCGGGCCGGGAGGCAGAGGCTGTCGCATGGGAGGACGGGCGTGCCGGCGGTCTGTCGAGCGAGAAGCCGAAAGCGTGGGCGAATGCGTACCCCATGGCACGGACCACCATCCAGATCCCGGCAGTGAGATTCACAACGCCCCCTCGCGGCCCGTCCTCGAGCTGGACGATGCCGCTGCAAATTCTTTGATAAAAAATTCGACTGTTATTGTGTGTATTAGGTCGTTTGCGTGCATTAGGCCGTGACGGTGCGCGGCGAGCAAGCAGGCAGACGATTGTTCCCGGCAAAACCCAGCCATTGCGAGCACTTTGCGACCGTCAGTTGCAGCTCAGCAACAGGGCAGTGTGTGGTGGAACCGCCTGGGCCCGCCGCGCCCTCCCGCGGCAGCACATCTTGCGTGGCAGCCGACTCAGCGCCGCTCGCTGCGAGCGACACTGCCAGAAGTTGTTGCTCTCGATGACTGCGCGTGCGGGCTTGACGGCGCCGGTTCCGCCCACTAACAATCTTTGCGAGCATATGCATCGTGACGCACTGCGTTTTTCTTATCCACCGCGCGTCGATATTCCGCGCTTCAATGACAAGGCGATCCATCGCCTGCTGCAAGAGGGGGGAGCATGCCGCTACAGCCCATCCTGGGTCAGATCATGCCCTTTGCCGGCACGACGGTGCCGAGAGGGTGGGCGCTGTGCAACGGCGCGCTCCTGGCAATCCCGACCAATCAGGCGCTGTTTTCATTGCTCGGGACCTACTACGGTGGTGACGGCGTCAGGACGTTCGCGCTGCCCGACTTGCGCGGCCGTGCGATTCTCGGATCCACCGGCGGCAGCGGCACCTTTCCTGCCGGCATGACCAGCGGCACGGTTTCGGTGACCCTGAACGCACAGCAGCTTCCAAGCCATAACCACATCGTTTTGGCATCGACAGCGCAGGGAGCCGGACGAGGCGCTTCGGCGACCAACAATCTGTTCGGCACCAACACCATTCCGCCAGCCGGCCCAAAGTCTATTTTCGTGACCGCAGGCAGCGGCGAGGTGCCGCTGGCGCCGGGCACGAATGTCCTCAACGAAGGCGGCAATCAAGCTCATAACAACATGCAGCCGTACCTGGTCATCAACTACATGATTGCGCTCAACGGCGTCTTTCCGTCTCGCGACTGAGACTTCGACCGCGAAGCGTTCAGCTCCAGCAAACCGCTTCCATGATTGAGCTTTCCCGAACTGCGCTTCGTGAGAGGCGACACGTTCCCGACATTGATTTGCAATCGATACTTGAAAGGGACTTCGGCGATGTCAGACCCCTTTATCGGCGAAATCCGGCTGTTCGGGTTTCCACGGGTGCCGGATGGCTGGCTGGCCTGCAATGGACAAAGCCTGGCGATCGCACAATACGATACGCTCTATGCCATCATCGGCACCACCTATGGCGGCGATGGCGTGCAGACCTTCAATGCGCCCGATCTGCGCGGCCGGGTGCCGATTGGCCAGGGGCAGGGACCGGCTCTGCCGCTCTATGTGCTCGGCGAAATCGCCGGAGAGGACGGACACGTCCTGATCGAGAACGAGATGCCCGCGCATAGCCACGCGCTGATGTCGTCGACCGTCACGGCGGAAACGCAGACGCCGGGTGCGACCGTTCACCTGGCGACGGCGTCAGCGGGAAATCTGTACGCGCCGGCAGCAGACGCCGCGCCGTATGAGACGATGGCGGCCGGCGTCGCGCTTGCAGGCAACAGTTTGCCGCACAACAACATCATGCCAACGGTCGTGGGCAACTACTGCATCTGCTTCGCCGGCATCTTTCCGTCATCGGGCTGATCGCGCCTCGTCCTACGCGCGTCGGCAGATTTCACGCTTCACTGGATTTGAGGAGAGACCACGTGTCGGACCCGTATATCGGCGAAATCCAGGCCTTCCCGTTTACCTTTGCTGCTCAGGGCTTCAACCAGGCTTGGCTGCCATGCTTCGGCCAGTTGGTGCCGATCCAGCGATTCACACCCCTGTTCGCGTTGATCGGCACCGCCTTCGGCGGCAATGGGACCAGCAATTTTCAACTGCCCAACCTCAGCGGCTGCATCACCAACAGTCAAGGCGACGGCCCGGGCCTTCAGCCACGCGTGATCGGCGAATCGATCGGGAGCAGCACGGTCGGCCTGATCACCAGTGAGATGGCGGCGCACACCCACGGTCTGCAGTTGGGGAGCAAGACGGCCGCAAATGCGGCGCCTGGTCCGGGAACGGCCGGGACCATGGCCGCCATCGATCCCATCTTCAATGGTTTCGTGCCGCTGCCGAGCACCACCACGCTCGCACCGAACGCCATGACGTTGACCGGGCAGGGCATTCCCCATGACAACACGCAGCCGACCCAGGCGCTGATCTGGTGCATCGCCTATGCCGGCATCTACCCGTCGTTCAACAACTCCTGACCGGTGAGCTCGGTCGGCGTGACGACGATCGAATCCGAGATAGTCTCACGCGACGCCCGATTGCGGCTGCGGCTTGCCGAGGCCGCCGACGAGCCGTTCCTGCACAATCTGTTCAAATCCGTCAAAGGCGTGCAACTTGCCGCAGCCGGCTTGCCGCCTGCTATGCTCGACCTCGTGCTGGCGCAGCAATATCGCGCACAGGTCGAGGGCCATGCGGCGCAGTGTCCTGCGGCGCAATCGCTGATCATCCTCCGTGACGGCGCGCCGGTCGGGCGGCTGCTGCTCGACCGCGCGGCGCAGAGATGGCACGCGGTCGATCTCGCGCTGCTGCCGGGCGCGCGCAACGCGGGTGTCGGACGCGAGATCATGCAGGCGGTCGCCACGGCGGCACGGGAGCAGGGCGCCGAGGTGCTCTCGCTCGCGGTCGCGACGACGAATGAGGACGCGATAAGGTTCTACGTCCGGCTTGGCTTCCGCGACGTCGCGGACGAGGCGACGGCGTCGCATCGCACGATGGAGCGGTCGCTCGCGTGCTAGCGAGCAGGAGCCACCTCGCGCAGGAACGCAATCAGCGCCGCATTCACCTCGGCAGCGCATTCCTGCTGGATCCAGTGCCCGGCGCCGTCGATGATCAGCTTGCGCCGGAGATCCGGCAGCACGCGCGTCATCTCCTGAACGCGCTTGGCACCGATGATCCCGGTCACGACCGCGTCCTCGCTGCCGGCGATGAACAGCGACGGCTGGCGGATCTGCGCGTCCTGCCACGGCGCGGTGAGCTCCCAGTTGCGATCGATGTTGCGGTACCAGTTCAGGCCGCCGCGAAAGCCGGAGGCGCGATAGGCCGCGACGAACTCTGCGAGGTCGGCCTCGCTCAGCCACGCCGGCAGAGCGAGATCCGGCGTCACGTCGCCGAGAAAGCCTTTGTCCGGTGCGACGAACAGCGACTGCGGATCGGAGAAGCCGCGCGCCAGCATGGTGCGCATCGTCAGCGCCACGTCGCGCTCGAGCTCGGCCTCGGCCGCGCCGGGCGTTTGAAAATACTGCCAGTAGAAATTCTCGATGCCGCCGGCGCGGAGCGTCTCGAGCGGCCGGCTGCGGCCGCGGAACGGCGGCGGCACGCTCAGTCCGGCAACGGCCCTGAACAGGTCCGGTCGGAACAGCGCCGCATGCCAGGCGACCGGCGCGCCCCAGTCGTGGCCAATGATGACGGCCTGGCGCTCGCCGAGCGCCCCGACCAGTCCGACCACGTCTCCGACCGCGTCGAAGATGGTGTAGGCGCCGATGTGGTCAGGCGCCTGCGAGCGGCCGAACCCGCGCATGTCGGGCGCCACGACCCGATAGCCCGCAGCGGCAAGGGCAGGGATCTGGTGCCGCCACGAATATGACAGTTCGGGCCAGCCGTGGCACAGCACGACAAGCGGACCTTCGCCCTGTTCGCGCACGAACAGCTCGATTCCGTTGGCCTTGATGATCCGCGTCGATGACACCGTTTCCCCCTTGATTGCTCGACCTTTGATTGCCGGCCCAGGACGTATCGCACCGCGCGAAAGGCCGTGCAAATCCACGGGAGAGCGGTCTGATCCGCGGGATTGCCGAGTTGTTTGCGCCCCCCGCAGCTGCTAGATTCCCAGTGCGCTCCAGAGCTTAGCCGATGGATTTCATGACCTTACCGCTGCGTCGCGCCGGTTTCACGTCCGGACGGACGATGCGTGCGCTCGTCGCCTTGGCCGTGGCGGTTGCCGTCGGCTGGAGCGGTGCGCTTTTCGCTGCCAACCAGAGCGTCCAGGGCGCGCGCAAGGAGGATGGCGGCTTCGACGGCGATGCGCCGACCGCGATCCTGATCGAGGCCAACAGCGGCAGCGTGCTGTTCGAGAAGAATGCGGACGAGCTGCGGGCGCCCTCCAGCATGATGAAGCTGATGACCGCCGAGGTGGTGTTCAACGCCGTCAAGGAGGGCACGATCAAGCTCAATGACGAATACCGCATCAGCGAGAATGCCTGGCGCCGGGGCGGGGCGCCCTCCGGCACCTCGACGATGTTCGCCGCGCTCAACAGCAAGGTGTCGGTGAGCGACCTCCTGCACGGCGCCATCATCCAGAGCGGCAACGACGCCTGCATCGCGCTCGCCGAGGGCATGGCCGGCAACGAGAAGATCTTCGCCGCCGACTACATGACCAAGCGGGCGCGCGAGCTCGGCCTCACCAAATCGACCTTCGCCAATTCCAACGGGCTGCCGGATCCCGGCAACAAGATGACGGTTCGCGAGCTTGCCATGCTCGCCCGGCACATCATCCTGGATTTCCCGGAGTTCTATAAGATCTTCGGCGAGAAGGAGTTCACCTGGAACAAGATCCGGCAGCAGAACCGCAACCCGCTGCTGAACGCGATGGAGGGCGCCGACGGCCTCAAGACCGGCTACACCAAGGAAGGCGGCTACGGCATGGTCGGCTCGGCCGTGCAGAACGGCACGCGGCTGATCGTGGTCGTCAATGGCCTGGAGGATTCCGAGGACCGCGCCACCGAGGCCAAGAAGATGCTGGAATGGGGCTTCCGCAATTTCGAGACCCGCACCCTGTTCGCCGCGGAGCAGCCGATCGGCTACGCCAAGGTGTTCGGCGGCGAGAGCCGCTCGGTCAAGCTGTCGAGCCCGGTGCCGGTCAAGGTCATGGTGCAGAAGAACGGCGGCGACAAGCTGATCGCCCGCATCGTCTACAGTGGCCCGGTCAGGGCTCCCGTCGAGCCCCGGCAGAAGGTCGGGGTTGTCAGGGTTTGGCGCGGCCCCAATATCGCCATGGAGGCCCCTGTCTATGCTGCGGAAGCGGTGGGCAAGGGGTCCACGATGCGGCGTGCGATCGATGGGGTCAGCGAGCTCGTGATCGGGATGTTCCGCGCCGGGGCCGAGAAGCTCTAGAGACATGGCGGAAGCAGCTTTGAAACGTGGTCCTGGCCGCGGCCGATTCGTCACCTTCGAGGGCGGCGAGGGCGCCGGAAAATCGACGCAGATCAAGATGCTGGCGGACCATCTGCAGAAAGAGGGTGTGCGCCTGGTCCTGACCCGCGAGCCCGGGGGCTCACCGGGCGCGGAGATCATGCGCCACCTCGTGCTGTCGGGCATGGGCAGGCTGCTGGGCCCGGAAGCCGAGACGCTGCTGTTTGCCGCCGCGCGCGACGACCATGTCCGCAACGTGATTCTGCCGGCGCTGAACCAGGGCAGCTGGGTGCTGTGCGATCGCTTCTTCGATTCGACCCGGGCCTACCAGGGCAGCCAAGGCAAGGTCGCGCCGGACGTGCTCAATGCGATGCAGCGGGTGACGATCGGCGACCTCAAGCCGGATCTGACCCTCATCCTCGATGTTCCCGTCGAGATCGGTCTCAAGCGTGCCGGGGCGCGGCGCGGCGCCGGAACCCCGGACCGGTTCGAAGGCGAAGACATCAAGTTCCACAAGGGGCTGCGCGACGCCTTTCACAAGATCGCCGCCGAGGATCCCCGGCGCTGCGTGCTGATCGACGCGACGGCGAGCGCGGAAACGGTCTCGCAGCTCGTTTGGGACGCCGTGCGCGAGCGCCTGTTCACGGAAGTGGCGGCGGCGTCATGAGCGCACGCAAGGTCGAGCCGGAGATCGCGGTCCGCCATCCACGCGAAACCACCGCCTTGTTCGGGCATCGCGACGCCGAGGCGGCGCTGCTTTCCGCCTACCGCAGCGGACGGATGGCGCATGCCTGGCTGATCGGCGGCCCACAAGGCATCGGCAAGGCCACCTTGGCCTACCGCATGGCGCGCTTCGTGCTGGCCCACCGCGATCCCACCACCGCCGAGGTGCGTGCTGCCGATTCGTTGTACGTCGATGCGGAGGACCACGTCGCGCGCCTGATCGCCTCCGAGGCTCATGGCGGGCTGCTCACCTTGGAGCGCTCGGCCAACGACAAGGGCGTGCTGCGCACCGTCATCACCGTGGACGAGACCCGCGAGACGATCTCGTTCTTCGGCTCGACGGCGGCGGTCGAGGGCTGGCGGGTGTGCATCGTCGACACCGTCGACGAACTCAATCCCAACGCGGCCAACGCGCTCCTCAAGATCCTCGAGGAGCCGCCGCAGCAGTCGCTGTTCCTGCTGGTCAGCCACGCGCCGGCACGGGTGCTCGCCACCATCAAATCGCGCTGCCGCCGGCTGGCGCTGCGGGCGTTGTCGACCGACGACGTCGTCAGCGCCGCGGCCGAGGCCACCGGAATGGACGGAGCCGATCCGGCGCTGCGCGAGGCCGCCAGGGCTTCCGAGGGCAGCGTCGCGCGGACCCTGATGCTGTTGGGCGGCGACGGGCTGCAGCTGCAGACCCGGACCGCCGCGCTGCTCGCGAGCCTGCCCCGGATCGACCCGGGCGAGCTGCATGCCCTGGGCGATGCGCTCGGCACCAGCGACCGCGTCGCGCTGGCAAGCTTCCTCGACAGCATCGAGCGCTGGGTGGCGGAGCGGCTGCGGGCCGCAGATCCGAACGCGGAACTGCCGCGCCTTGCACGGCTGGCGGAGGTATGGGAAAAGATCGTCCGCGCCGCGCGCGACACCGAATCCTATAATCTGGAGCGAAAACCGCTGGTTTTCTCGGTGTTCGGGATGCTCGCCGAAGCCACGCGGTAACCGCGCCGACCATCATCCCGGGATCATCAGGATCAATCCGTCGACCGACGTCGTCAAAGAGGAATTTGCCGTGGCGAAGGCCAGCAAGACCACCGTGAAGAAGGGCAAGCCCGCGGGCAAGAGCGCCGCGAAGAAGGCTGCCGCCAAGGCGCCCGCGAAGGGCAAGACCAGCGCGTCCAAAGCGAAGGCAGCGAAGGACAAGGGCGCCAAGAAAAAGACCGCCAAATCCAAGACGGCGCCCGCGAAAGCCAAGAGCAAAGCCCCGGCGGCGAGCGCGGCCAAGAAAGCTGTCAAGAAAGCTGTGAAGGCGCCAGCCAAGAAGGCCGCGGCAAAGCCTGCCACACCGCCGGTCAAGAAGACCGCGCCCAAGCCCGCGGCAGCAACGAACAAGCCATCGGCAGCGAAGCAGCCCGCCGCTCCGAAGCAGCCGACCGCACCGAGGAAGGCCGCGCCGGCCATCGTTGAAGCGCCGAAGCCGCCACGCGCCGCGAAGCCGAAGGCACCGCGCAAGCCGAAGGTCGATGCCGTCGTGGTCGTCGAGATCGACGAGGTCGTAGCGCAGGTCGCCGCAGCTCCCGTCGACAAGAACACCTTCTACGTCACGACAGCGATCGCCTATCCCAACGGCAACCCTCATATCGGCCACGCCTATGAGGCGATCGCGACCGACGCCATCGCGCGCTTTGCGCGGCTCGACGGCAAGGACGTGTACTTCCTGACCGGCACCGACGAGCACGGGCTGAAGATGGTGCAGACCGCGCAGAACGAGGGGCTGACGCCATCGGAGCTGGCGACCCGCAACGCCGGCCGCTTCCGCGACATGGACGAGCGACTGAACGTCTCGTTCGACCGCTTCATCCGCACCACCGAGCCCGCGCATCATCGCTCCGTCCAGGCGATCTGGAACCGCATGCGCGAGAATGGCGACATCTATGCCGACAGCTATGCGGGTTGGTACTCGGTACGCGACGAGGCCTATTACGCCGAGGATGAGACCGTCGTCGGCGAGGACAACGTCCGCCGCGGACCGCAGGGCACGCCGGTCGAATGGGTCGAGGAGAAGAGCTATTTCTTCCGCCTGTCGGCCTATCAGGAGAAGCTGCTGGCGCTGTATGACAGCCAGCCCGATTTCATCGGGCCGGACGCGCGGCGCAACGAGATCATCAGCTTCGTCAAGGGCGGGCTGAAGGACCTGTCGATCTCGCGCACGACGTTCGATTGGGGCGTCCGGGTGCCGCATGACGACGAGCACGTGATGTATGTGTGGGTCGACGCGCTGACCAACTACATCACCGGCGTCGGCTTTCCCGACGGGAGCGATGCGAACTGGAAATACTGGCCGGCCGACGTGCACGTCATCGGCAAGGACATCATCCGCTTCCATGCGGTGTACTGGCCGGCGTTCCTGATGTCGGCCGGCGTGCCGGTGCCGAAGCGGGTCTATGCGCACGGCTTCCTGTTCAACAGGGGCGAGAAGATGTCGAAATCGGTCGGCAACGTCGTCGACCCGTTCAATCTCGCCGACCAGTATGGCGTCGACCAGCTCCGCTACTTCTTCCTGCGCGAGGTGCCGTTCGGCCAGGACGGCAACTACAATCACGAGGCGATCGTCGCGCGCATCAACGCCGATCTCGCCAACGACCTCGGCAACCTCGCGCAGCGCTCGCTGTCGATGATCGCAAAGCAGCTCGGCGGCGTGCTGCCGGAGCCCGGCGAGTTCTCGGCCAACGACAAGGCGATCCTGGCGGAGGCCGACGCGATGATCGGCGCCGCACGGAAAGCCATGGCGACGCAGCAGATCCACCAATGGCTCAATGCGGTCTGGTCGGTCGTGGCCGAGGCCAACCGCTATTTCGCGGGTGAGGCGCCCTGGGCACTGGCGAAGACCGATCCGCCGCGCCAGCACACGGTGCTCTATGTCACCGCCGAGGTGATCCGTCAGGTCGCGATCCTGACCCAGCCGGTCATGCCGGCAGCTTCGGCAAAGCTGCTCGACAGCCTCGGCATCCCCGAGGACGAACGGAATTTCGCGCAGCTCGGCGGCGAGGTCAGGATTGCGGCCGGCACGCAACTGCCGGCGCCCCAGGCGGTGTTCCCGCGCTACATCGAGCCGACGGCGGCGTGATGCTGGTCGACAGCCATTGCCATCTGGACTTTCCAGATTTCGCCGAGGATCTGGATGGCATCGTCGCGCGCGCCGCGGCCGCCGGCGTCGGCCGCCTGGTGACGATCTCGACGCGGGTGCGGCGGTTGCCTGAGCTGCTCGCCATCGCCGAGCGGTTCGAGAATGTCTATTGTTCGGTCGGCACCCATCCGCACAATGCGGATGAGGAGGACGGCATCCCGGCCGCGGAGCTGATTGCCTTGACCCGTCATCCCAAGGTGGTCGCGCTCGGCGAGGCCGGGCTCGACAATTTCTACGATCACGGCTCGAAGGACGCCCAGGAGCGCGGGTTCCGCGCGCATATTGCAGCCGCCCGTGAAACAGGCCTGCCGCTGGTGATCCACACCCGCGAGGCCGACGCGCAGTGCAGCCGTATCCTCGAGGAGGAGATGGCGCGCGGACCTTTCCAGGCCGTGCTGCATTGCTACACCGGCGGGCGTGAGCTGGCGATGAAGGCGATCGATCTTGGACTGCACATCTCGTTCACGGGCATCGTGACGTTCAAGAAGTCCGAGGCATTGCGCGCGCTCGCCGCCGAGGTGCCGGCCGACCGCATCATGGTCGAGACCGACGCGCCGTATTTGGCGCCCGGCAAGTTTCGCGGCAAGCGCAACGAGCCCGCCTACGTCGTCGAGACCGCGAAGGTGCTGGCAGAAGCGCGCGGCGTCTCGCTCGAGGAGTTCTCGCGCCAGACCACCGAGACCTTCTTCAAGCTGTTCTCGAAGGTGCCGCGGCCACAGGAGGCTGCATGACGCTGACGCTCACCATCCTCGGCTGCGGCTCCTCGGCCGGCGTGCCGCGCCCGGCGCTGGGGTGGGGCGCCTGCGATCCCAACAACCCGAAGAACCGCCGCAGGCGCTGCTCGCTTCTGGCTGAGCGCCGCGGAGCGCATGGCGTGACGCGCGTGGTCATCGACACCTCGCCGGATCTGCGCGAGCAGTTGATCGATACGCAAGTCGATCACATCGACGCGGTGTTTCTCACGCACGAGCATGCCGACCAGACCCATGGCATCGACGATCTGCGCTCGGTGGTGATGCATCAGCGGCGGCGGATTCCGGTCTACCTGAACCAGTCGACCGCCAAGGACATCATGCACCGGTTCTCCTATTGCTTCATCTCGCCACCGGGAAGCGACTATCCGCCGATCCTGACCCAGCACGCGATCGAGGCGGGCGAGACCCAGGCGGTGGAAGGCAAGGGCGGCGAGCTGAAGCTGACGGCGTTCCTGGTCCAGCACGGCAACATCCCCGCGCTCGGCTATCGCATCGGCAACGCCGCCTACACGCCGGATCTCAACGACATTCCGGAGGAGAGCTGGGGAGCGCTCGAGGATCTCGACATCTGGATCGTCGACGGCCTGCGCCCCGCATCGCATCCGAGCCATTTCTCGGTCAGCGACGCGCTGGCCTGGATCGAACGATTCAAGCCGAAGCGCGCCGTCATCACCAACATGACCGCCGATCTCGACTACGAGGTGCTGCGCCAGAGCCTGCCGGCGGGCGTGGTGCCGGCGTATGACGGGATGCGGTTGGAGGTCGGTTAGGGCGCGTCGGCCACCCAAGGCCGTCATTGCGAGGAGCCGAAGGCGACGAAGCAATCCAGAGTCGTCGGAATGACCCTGGATTGCTTCGCTTCGCTCGCAATGACGATCATGGATAGCGAGTGCACCGGCTACCCGGCTTGGTGCATACAGCCCCGCAGCCGAATAGATGGAGGCACCGTCATGCTGTCGCTGTTCTTCGAGGTCGAGGTCAAGCCGGGCCGGCTCGACCAGTATCTGCAGCTCGCGGCGGCGCTGCGGCCCGAGCTGGATGCGCTCGGCGGCTGCCTGTTCCTCGATCGCTTCCGGAGCCTGTCGCGCGACAATCTGATCCTGTCCTATCAGATCTGGCAGGACGAGGGCGCCATGACCGCCTGGCGCGTCCACGCCCATCATCACGACATCCAGACCCTCGGCCGCGACAAGGTGTTCTCGGACTATCGCCTGCGTATCGCCGAGTTGGTCCACGAGGTGAAGCCAGGGCAGGCCGCCTGGCAGCCGGAGCGGCGCGGCACCTACAATGATCCGAAGCGGCGGGCGCCGACGTATGTGCTGGCCGTCGAGACGGCGAGGCCGCAGTTGGGCAGCGTGACCGACCTGCCGGTCGCGAGCTTCTCGAGCGTCTATCGCGAGGGCCGCTTCGCGCATCTCGTCGAGCTGCCGGACGAGGCCACCGGCCTTGCGCTGAGCAAACAATTGCTCACCGAGCCGGGTGCCGACAACATCCGTATCGTCGAGGTCACCCGCGACTACGGCATGTACGACCGCCGCGAGGCGCCGCAATATTACGCGGAGAAGACACGAGACGCGTAGCGAGCTCAGGTGGGGCAGCGCGGAATGCCATCGACCACGGCCTGATCAGGAGCAATCGAGCGCAGATCGGCGTCACGTGCCAGCGTCACATAGTCGATGGTCTCCGATGTCCTCAGATAGGTCGTGAAGTTGATGGGGCCAGCCGGCAGCGCTACGGTGGTGCAGGCCTTCGGCGCGACCGAGATCGTGATCGATCCGCCACCGGCAGAGTTCTTTTCCGCCATCAGCTCGGCGCGAAAAGACTGTAGACGCGCCGTGTCGGCCTCCTCGAGGCGGTAGGCGTAGATGCGCGTGCCGGCTCCGGCCTCCTGCGCCAGAGCCGGGGGATCCGGAATTTCCCGCAGCACGAAGTCCCGCTGCTGTTCCGCGCCGCGCCCGCGTTTCACGGCAATCCTCAGCACCACGCCACCTGGCAGCGGCCGCAGACTCGTGGGCAGTCTCACGGCCGCGCGCAGCTGTGCGGGGTCGCTGGTCTGGAAATCGACCCGGGCCAGCTTGACCATTGAGGTCACCGGCATATGGCCACAACCAACAGCGCTCAACGTTAGTCCGATGGCCAGAACGAGCCGCTGGAAGGGATGCATGGGCATGAGGAGGAGCCTTCGTTTGACAGTCATTAATTATCGTAATACGATAAATTATTCACTGGTCAATAGGAGGCTCGTTATGGTGGACCGTGCGGATCAATCCCGTCGCCTGCGCCACTTCTCCCGGGTAATGGCCTGGATCACGGGACTCGGCATCGTCTTGATCGCCGCCGCGACGTGTCTCGTCTTTATGATTCCGGAGTGGACGAGAGGTCTGCTCCTGGCGCGCCTCGGCACGGCTGGCGCGGAGCTGCAAACCACGCCGGATCGCGTGCTTTTGGGCGCGGCGGTGACTGCGATCCCGGTCGGCGTGATGCTGTACGGGTTGTGGCGGGTGAGAGCCCTGTTCCTGGATTTTGCGGAAGGGATGGTTTTCACGCTGGCGACAGCGCGCCGCTTGCGCGATTTCGCCGTCACAGTCCTGGCGCAGGCCTTGCTTGGTCCGCTGTCGTCGACGGCCCTGCTGATCGCCTTCACCATCAGCAATCCGCCTGGCAGCCGGCAACTCGGTATCGCGCTCTCGGTCAACGACTACATCGCGCTGATCGTTGGCAGCGTGCTGCTCGCCGTCGCCTGGGTCATGGCTGAGGCGACCCGGATCGCCGAAGAGAACGCCAGCATCGTGTGAGACGTGATGCCGATCATCGTCAATCTCGACGTCATGCTGGCGCGCCGCAAGATGCGATCCAAGGAGCTCGCCGAACGCATCGGTATCACCGAGCAGAACGTCTCGCTCTTGAAATCGGGCCGGGTGAAGGGCGTGCGTTTCGACACCCTTGCGCTGATCTGTGAGGTGCTGCGCTGCCAGCCCGGTGACATTCTCGAGTATCGCAGAGGCAACGAAGACACCACCACGCCGGAGACCGCATGAGCGAGGCGCACGCGCGCGCCTCGCTCATGCGCATGTCCTTGGCTTACGCCGAGATCGCCTTGGCCGAGTCGATCTGATTGCGCAGCAGAAATTTCTGGATCTTGCCCGTCGACGTCTTCGGGATCGGGCCGAACACCACGACCTTGGGCGTCTTGAAGCCCGACATGTGGCTGCGGCAATAGGCGATGATCTCGGCTTCGGTCGCCTCGGCGCCATCCTTCAGCTCGACGAAGGCGCAGGGCACTTCGCCCCATTTCGGATCGGGCTTGGCGACGACGGCGGCGAACAGCACGGCGGGGTGCTTGTAGAGGATGTCCTCGACCTCGACGGAGGAGATGTTCTCGCCGCCGGAGATGATGATGTCCTTGGAGCGGTCCTTGATGATGACGTAGCCGTGCTCGTCGAGCACGCCGAGATCGCCGGTGTGAAACCAGCCGCCGGCGAAAGCTTCCTGCGTCGCCTTCTCGTTCTTGAGATAGCCCTTCATGACGATGTTGCCGCGAAACATGACCTCGCCGATGGTCTCGCCATCGCGCGGCACCTCCTGCATCGTCTCCGGATTGAGCACGGTGACGGCTTCCTGCAACGGATATGGCACGCCCTGGCGCCGCTTCAGCCGCGCGCGCTCGGGCGCGGGCAGGTCGTCCCAGCCGGGCTGCTCGGCGCAGACCGAGGCGGGGCCGTAGACCTCGGTCAGGCCGTAGACATGCGTCAGCTTGATGCCGATGCTCTCGGCACCTTCGAGCACCGCGACCGGCGGCGCGGCGCCGGCGATCAGGCCGACGACGGGCTTCTCCCGCTTGCCCTTGGGCGCGTCGGGCGCATTGATCAGCACGTTGTAGACGATCGGCGCGCCGCACATGTGGGTGACGCCGTGGGTCTCGATCAGCTCGAATATCTTCGTCGGCTCCACCTTGCGCAGGCAGACATTGACGCCGGCCGCGGCGGCCATGGTCCAGGGGAAGCACCAGCCGTTGCAGTGGAACATCGGCAGGGTCCAGAGATAGACCGGATGCTGGCCGAGCCCGCCCGCGAGAATGTTGCTGACAGCGTTCAGATAGGCACCGCGGTGATGGGTGACGACGCCCTTGGGATTGCCTGTGGTGCCCGAGGTGTAGCTCATCGCGATCGCGTCCCATTCGTCCGCCGGACGGCGCGGCTCGAACAGCGGATCGCCCGAGGCGACGGCGGCTTCGTACTCGATCTCGCCGATGCGGCTGCCGCCGGCATAGGAGGCGTCGTCGACGTCGATCACGAACGGCTTTGCGCCGCTCATCAGCTTCAGCGCTTCGCTGATCACGCCTGAGAACTCCGGATCGACCAGGATGATCCTGGCCTGGCCGTGATCGAGCTGGAACGCGATCGACGGCGCGTCGAGGCGGATGTTGAGCGTGTTGAGCACGGCGCCGGCCATCGGCACGGCAAAATGCGCCTCGTTCATCGCCGGGATGTTCGGCAGCATCGCCGCCACCGTGTCGCCAACGCCGATGCCGCGGCCCGCGAGGTACGACGCGAAGCGCCGGCAGCGGTCATAGGTCTGGCGCCAGGTGAAGCTGCGGCCTTCATAGACCGTGCTGACGTGGTCGGGATAGACGGCCGCGCTGCGCGCCAGGAAGCTGAGCGGGGTCAGCGGCACGTAGTTGGCCGGCGTCTTGTCCAGACCGAGCTGATACTGGTTCGTGCTCATCACCACCCTCCCTCGTCATCTGAAGAGTTTACAGGAACCCGATCGAAATCCACGGAAAAATCGCAACGATGATGAGGCCGATGAGAAGCGCCAGCAGGTAGCCCCAGATCGGACGGATGCCCTCGGCGGGATCGACCCGGCCGATCGCGCAGGCGGCGTAATATCCAACTCCGAACGGCGGTGCGAACAGGCCAATTCCCATCGCCAGGATGATCACCATGGCATAGTGCACCTCGTGCACGCCGACGGCACGCGCGATCGGAAACAGCAGCGGGCCGAACAGCACGATCGCCGGAATGCCCTCGAGCACGCTGCCCAGGATCGTGAAGGCGACGATCGAGACCGCGATGAACGTCGCCGGGCCGCCCGGTAGCCCGGTCATGGCGGAGGCCAGCGCGCGTGAGAAGCCGGACTGCGTCAGGCCCCAGGCCATGCCGGTCGCAGTCCCGATGATCAGCAGGATGGCGCCGGACAGCGCCGCCGTCTCAATCAGCATCGGCATCAGGCGGCGCCAGTCGAAGCGGCGATAGACCAGCAGGCCCGCCAGCACGCCATAGACGATGCCGATGGTAGAGACCTCCGTCGCCGTCGCGACGCCCTCGACGACGGCAGCGCGGATCACGAAGGGCAGGGCCAGGGCAGGGAGCGAGACGATGAAGGCCTTGCCGATCTCGGCTCCGGTCGCGCGGCGGACGCCGCTCATATCCTCGTTGCGGTAACGCCACCACACCAGCGCGCACAGCGTGATCGCCAGCACGACGCCCGGCAGCAGGCCGCCGGTGAACAGCGCCGCAATCGACACGCCGGTGACGGAGCCGATCGTGATCAGAACCAGGCTCGGCGGAATGGTCTCGGTCTGTGCGCCGGTGGCGGCGAGCAGGGCGACGAGATCGCCGGGACGGGCGCCGCGCGCCTTCATCTCCGGGAACAGCACCGGCGCGACCGCGGCCATGTCGGCCGCCTTGGCGCCGGAAATGCCGGACACCAGGTACATCGCGCCGACCAGCACGTAGTGCAGGCCGCCGCGGACGTGACCCAAGAGGCTCGCCAGGAACGCGACCATGGCGCGCGCCATGCCGGTCATCTCGATCAGCAGGCCGAGAAAGACGAACAGCGGCACCGACAGCAGGATCAAGTGGCTCATGCCCTCGTCCATGCGCCCGACCAGCACCATCAGCGGCGTGCGGGTGGTCAGCGCGAGATAGCCGAAGATCGCCAACCCGAACGCGAACGCGATCGGCACGCCGGCGAAGACGCAGAAGCCGACCACGCCGACGAAGAAAATCACGAGATTGATGTTGCCGAGCGGCTTCAGCAGCGGTTGCGCCAGCCAGAACAGCGCGATCACGGCGACGACACACATAATCGCGCCTACGACCAACTTGTTCTGGCTGCTGCGCGCTACTAGCAGGAAGGCAAATAGCACTGCCAAGCAGGTACCAACAGCCAGCGCCCCGAGCCAGCTCTCCGGCTTCGGAACCGGGAGCACCCACAGGTGAGGGAGCGCATACCAGTACAGTCCGATAATGAGGGCAACCGATAGGATCGCGCCCACGACTATCCGGTGCTCGCCGCACCGCGCCAACCGCAGCACCGCGAACACCGCCATCAGGCCAATGCCGATCGGCAGTGCCGCCGCCCGCCAGATATTGGCGATCTGCAGCGCCGGCGTGGTGATGAAGCTTTCCTCATAGGCGTATTCATAGGCCGGCCAAGCCACCATCAGCAGGAATGCCAGTGCCGCGGCGATCGCTGCGATGTCCAGAAAGACCCATAGTCGAGGGCCTGCCATGGCAACGGCCGCCGTCATCCGCATGTGCTCGGACCGGCGGAACGCAACGACGGCGCCGAGCATGGCGAGCCACAGGAACAGGATCGAGGCCAGTTCGTCCGACCAGATCAGCGGCTGGTGCAACACGTAGCGCGCGACCACGCCCGCGAAGAGGATGACGATCTCGGCCACGACGAGCAGCGCGGCTGGAATCTCGACGAGGAGGCCGAGCAGGGCCTCCAGTCCATCCAGCCAGGACCGGCGGCGAGGGGTCTCGATGACCACCTCGCTGATCGCGATTTCCGTGAACTCGGCATGCGCCATGACGTCACCCGAACGCCCCTACACGTTACGACAGCTTGCCGACGGCCTTTTCCAACAGCGCCCAGGCCTCGTCGCCATACTTGCCCTTCCACTCGGCATAGAAGCCGGCGGTACGCAGCTTGTCGCGGAACGGCGCGACGTTGGGCTGATTGAAGGTCAGGCCCTTCGATGCGAGCTCTGCTTGCAGGCCGGCATTGAGCTTGGCGACGTCCTCACGCTCCTTTAGGGCGGCCGCGTTGATGTGCTTGGCGACGATCGTGCGCATGTCGGCCGGCACGGCCTCCCAGGCGCGGCGGTTCGCTAGGAACCAGAAGCCGTCCCACATGTGGTTGGTCAGCGAGCAGTATTTCTGCACCTCGTAGAGCTTGGCGGTCGAGATGATCGCCAGCGGGTTTTCCTGGCCCTCGACCACCTTAGTCTGCAGCGCCGAATAGACCTCGCTGAAATTGATCGAGGCGGGCGCCGCCTCGAATGCCTTGAACATCGAGGTCCACAGCGGCGACACCGGCACGCGGATCTTGAAGCCCTTGAGGTCGTCGGGCCCATTGATCGGCTTGGTCGACGACGTCGTCTGGCGGAAGCCGTTGTCCCAGATCTTGTCCATGACCACCAGGCCGGCCTTGTTGATCTGGCCGCGCACGTAAGCGCCGAGATCGCCGTCCATGGCCTTCCAGACCGTGTCGTAGTCCGGGAACGCGAAGCCGATGCCGTTGATCGAGGCCGCCGGCACCAGGGTCGCCAGGATCAGCCCGGACAGCGTGAAGAACTCGACGCCGCCGGAGCGGATCTGGCTCAGCATGTCCGTGTCGGATCCGAGCTGGTTGTTCGGGAAGATCTGCAAGTCGAACTTGCCGTTGGTCTCGGCCTTGATCGCCGCCGCCATCTCCTTGGCACGAACGTTGAGCGGATGGGTGTCGGGCAGGTTGTTGGCGTACTTGTAGGTGAATTCGGCGCTCTGGGCGCGCGCCACATGCGGCGCCGCGATCCCACCCAGTACGGCTGACGCTGCGGAGGCCTTCAGCAGCGCGCGTCGTGACAGGCTCATGCTCGTTTCTCCCTGAGAAGCTTCTTCTTGTTGCATCCAGTCGCCGCATGATGGCGCGGTCCGAATCCCGCGACGTTAGCAGCGTCATCAGCGCTTATTGCAGCGATGAGCCGCAGCAGCAATATGCGGCGTTCGCTGCGGGCGCCTTGGCGCGGGTTTCAGGCGCCAATGGCGAGCGGCGATGGTCGTGCTCGCGACGCGGGCTGCAGGCTCGGTGCTACGGCAGAGTTTGAGGAGTCGGCCGCAAGTCTCTGATTTGCCCTAGCATATTAATATTCCATAATATACCTTATGCGAATTGCTTATGGGCGGCTCCTGACGTGAGAAGCCGCACAACGGCCCGCCCAGCGCACGTCGGCGCCTGTGCGAAATCGCCCCCGCCTTGTCACCCCGCAGTCTTCGTTTGGTCAAAGCCCGGAGGTCAAAAGCGCATCCTTCAGGATTGGGCACGGGCGTATCGCGAATGGGACCCGAAGACATGCCAGTTCAGTCGACGCCGAAGGAAGTTGATCCGGGTGATGTCGCGCTGCCGCCCGACGACGATATCTGCGAGGAGATCTATCAGCGGGTGCTGGCCGAGGTGCGCGCACGTATCGACCAGCGGATCGCCGCCATCGAGGCCCAGGCCGCCGCTGATGCAGTCGAGGCTGCCGACCCCGCTGTAGGCAGCGAGCCCGTGGAAACGCCTCCTCCGACCCGGCGCCGGCCCGTATTGCGGGCGATGATCACGCTGATAGCGTCAGCCGGGCTCGTCGGCGCTGCCGTCACCCTGGCGCGGGACCATACTGAGACCATCACCTCCGTCACCGACCGGATCGAAGCGGCGGTTCAATCCATCCGGCGTGAGAACGCTCAGACGGCGAATCCGGCCGGGTCACCGGAGACGGCGGCGAGCGGATCGAGCGCGGCCGAGACGGCAGAGACGGCCCCTTCCTCGCCATCACCATCCGTTTCGCCGACACCCGAGACGGCATCAGCATCAACGCGCTCCAGCGATCCATCCTCCGCGATGGCGGAGGCAACGCCGGAGCATGACATGCCGCCCGCTCCCGACCGGGACGTCGCGCCGCTGATCGAGAAGATCGCGCATGATGTCGCCGAACTGCAGAGCGGGTTTCAGGAGCTCAAGGCCAGTCAGGAGCAGGCCAACCGCGATCACGCCAGGGCGATCGAACAGCTGCAGGCGAGCCAGGACCAGCTCGCGCGTGCGTTCCGCGCTGCGAAGACCGAACCGACGACCGTCGGCGCAGCGGCGCGCCTCGCGCCCCGGCCGCCCCAGGCGCGCCCGCCCCGTTTCCCGTAGCTCCGAACGAATGAGATCCGGGCAGGGAGCTGGGACCCCTGCTCCTGTCCCTCAGAGATAGTCCGCCGCAGCCTCCGCCTCGAAGCGTTCAGGCGGGCCTTCCCAGACGATCTTGGCATGATCCAGCACGATGCCGGATCGCGCGATCTGCACCGCCGGGCCGCCGGCAAGGCTGCGACCAGCGCGCCGCCGAGATAGACGCGGCGCACGGTCTCGTCCTGCATCACCCTCGGTCGCCCTGCCCTCGGCGATCCTCTTGCCGAGATACATCGCGAGCACGCGATCGACCAGCGCCGACACGCTCTTGACGTTGTGATCGACCAGCAGCACGTCGCGGATGAGGTCGGAGAAGTCGGCGACCTCGGACGCTGAGGAAGGCCCATGTCCTCACGACGAGGCGGCGCCTTGACCTACATGAAGCTTCTCAACTGAAGCGGCGACCTCAACAGCACTCAGCCAAGCTGACGCAAGTGCCCAAGCATCTCGTGCACGTCGTAGGTCATGACGGCGAGAAGCGCCGCCAGCGCGAGATAAGTCCCGGCATATTCGAGCTTCGTCTGCAGCGTCGTGCCGTAATAGGCGACGTTCTCGGGCGCGCCGGGATCGTAGCGCCAGGCCTTCATCAGTTGTGGCGCTGCGAGGATGGCGATGATGATCAGCATCGGGCTCGGCCGATAGAGCATCAAGGTCAGCAGCATGGGAACGCCAAGCAGCCAGATGCGCGGACTCAGCACGCTGGTGACGCGGCCGCCGTCCAGCGGCGAGATCGGCAGCAGGTTGAACAGGTTGAGGAACAGGCCGGAATAGGCAATCGCAAGCAGCAGGCCGCTGTCGTCCGACCTCGCCCACAGATAGACCGCCAGCGCCGCAGCAGTCCCGACCAGCGGGCCGGCGAGCGCCACATAGGCCTCCGTCTCGACGTCGACCGGCTGCTCCTTCAGCGCGATCCACGCCCCCACGAAGGGGATGAAGGCGGGAGCGCCGACGTTGAGGCCGCGCTGGCGCGCCGCGATGTAGTGCCCCATTTCATGGGCGAACAGGAGCGCGATGAATCCGGCGGCATAGCGCCAGCCCCAGATGCCGGCATACACGACCAGCGACAGCAGCATGGTGCCGCCGCTCATCGCGAGCTTGCCCCATTTCAGGCCGGAGAACAGGATCAGCAGGAGGGCTTTCACGCAGCTCCGCCGGCGTTGTCGTTGCGCGACTTGCGGCGGAAGAAGTTCATGACCGCAGCCCCGAACCCGATGACCGCGAAGATGATGATCTTGGCGAACTTCAGGACGAAGGCGCCGGCGAGCGCCAGCAGTCCGAGCTTCTTGGCGGCAACGCCGCCGACCAGCGCAAGCAATCCATATTCGGCGATCCGATCCGTGCTCGCGCTGAAATCCTCATAGCGCTTGCCGGCATTGTAGGAGAGATCGGACAGCAGCTCGTGCGCCACCGCCTTGTCCCCCGCGATCCGCTCCGAGCCGGACAGGAGGTTCAGGCTGAAATAGCCGTCACGCCCGAGCGCGTAGGTGTTGTAGTTGACGTTCTTCGGCGCATCGTCGGGCTGGCCCTTCTCCTTCGCGAGCAGCGACCAGACGAGACGATGCGTCGTGGCATCGTAGGCCGGCGGCTCGACCCAGCCGACGACGGCCATTTCCGGAAATCCGCGCGCCGCACGGTCCTTGTTCGCCTCCTCGGCGCCGGCGCGAAGGTTGCTCAGGAGATCGTCCGCGTTCCAGTTCTTGGCGTCGTCGTCTTTGATGTAGCCGTCCTTGATGTGCTTGATGACCACCATCCAATCGTCGTTCTGGCGTCTGCCGACGACCAGCCCGACGAAGGTCGCGTCGTTGACGACGTTGCCGAGCGCGCGTAGGACCCGCAGGCCTTCGCTCTTCGGCACGTAGAAGTAGTCGGCCGGCAGCTTCAGCGTGCCCTGATCGATCAGCACGATGTCGCTTGGTCCGTCGGTGCCCGCCTGGCTCGCCGCCTGCCAAGCCGCCATCAATTCAGCCTTGCGCGTGGCCTCATCCGCTGGCGCGGCCTGCACGTGAACCGCAAGGACTACGAACGCTGCGCACAACACTGCGCGCGCAATGACAATCAAGCTCTGCACCGGCCCCAGTCCCCCAAAAATATCGGTCGGATAGTACCTCGAAGGCTCGGCGGTGCGCAACCAAGGGCGGATTCAGGCCTCTCGAAGCGATCTGCTGGCGCTGCACCGAGGGAGAGATGGTCCGAAAAGGCCCCCTCCTCGTCACGACGCTGTCTTGCTTTCGGCCAAAGCGGCGGGTCGAGTCACGTTTGAAAATTCAAAGAGAACAGCGGCGTCGGCGGCGGGCTAAAGGGTTTGGGGATCAGCAATGCAGTCCACACAGAACGTGCAACAGATTGATCAGAGCGAGATCGGCCTCGCCCCGGAGAAGCCCGAGAAGGCAAGCTACGATCAACTGTACCGGCGGGTGCTGCGCGAGGTGCTGACCCGGATCGATACGCGGCTCGCGGCGATCGAGAAGCCGGGTGTGGCGGCGGATGCTGCTGCGGCGGCGAGCACGAGCGAGGCGACGGGCAGCGGGGCCGGCCGCTGGGCGCGGATGAAGGCGCCGCTCGGCAAGCTGCGCGGGCGCAACGCCGTTGGTCTCGCTCTGTTGGTCGTGCTGGTCGGTGGCTCCGTCGCCTGGTCGCAGCGCGACGCCGGCACCTCGCTGATGGACCGCTGGATGCCGGGCGCCAGCGAAGCGTCGCAGGATGAGGCGTCGGTCCAGCAGGGCAGCGAGGATGCCATGATGTCGAATGCCTCACTGAGGGGAGCGGAAGACACCACCGGCGCCCGTGAGCCGGGAACGTTGATGCAGAGGATGGCGCGCGACATCGCCGAGCTGCAGCAGGGCATCGAGCAGATCAAGTCGACGCAGGATCAGGCCAGCCGCGATCACACCCGCGCCATCGAGCAACTGCAGGCCGGCCAGGATCAGCTGATGCGACTGGTGTCGCGGATGACGAACCAGGCGGTGCAGGCACGCGGCACTGCGGTCCCCCCGGGCCCGCCCCAGCAGATCATCGTGACGCCGCAGCAGCGGACCACGACGGGAATGGCCCGTCCGCAGCCGGCGCAGCCGCAGGGCTCGACGTTCGGGACACTCTTTACCCGCAACACCTCGGGCATTCAGCCGCCGATGCCGCGTTGATGGTGTGATCGGCAGCGGCGATCGGTGGCGGTCTTGGCCGCCGCCGATGAGCGCACTCGCCGATCGGTCCTTACGAGCAGGTGTGAACGCGCCCGTCGTAGCCCCGATAGGTGCCCTTCTCCGCGTCATAGGTGCGGAAGCTCTTGCAGTTCACACCCCGCCTCTTCGCCTCCCGCTTCATGTCGCTCTTCGGTTCGCTCTTGGGCTTGCGGGCGCGGTGCTCGCGCTTGGCGGGCTTGGCGTCGTCCTCGGCATGGTGATGCGCTTGGCCGTGCCGTTCGGGCTTGGCTGACGTGGTTGCGGTGTTCTGCTTCGCAGCCGCCTTCTCCGGCGTGGCCGCGGGCTTGCTCTCGGCGGCCTTCTCCTCGACCTTCTCCGATGCGGGCGCGTCCTTGGCGACGGCAGCGGGCTGAACGGCCAGAGTGGGCTCTGCCGGTTTCGACTCGGTCACGGCCGGCTTCTGGCCGACGTCGGTGCCGGAGTTCGGTTCGACCTTGGTCTCGGATTTGGCCTCGGCCGGCTTGCTCTCGGCCGCAGCATCCGTCGCGGTTTTTTCAGTCGATGCCTTGTCCGCCGGCGGCTGGCTCGCGCTGTCTGTGGCCTGAACGGGCTTGGTGTCCGCAGCGGCTGGCTCGCCGGGCTTCTCGGCCGTCTTCTCAGGCTCGGCCGCAGGCTTGCCGGCGGCATCCGAGGGCTGCTCGGCGGGCCTGGTTTCAGCGACCGCGGGTTTCGGCTCGGACTCTGCGGGCTTGTCGGCCGTCGGCGCGGCAGACTGCTCCGTGGCGGGCTTGGCCGCATCGTTCGCGGCTCCCTGAGCCCAGGCGCTGGAGCCAGCGATCACTCCGAGGACGCAGAACAGAACGCCGGCGCGGACGGCTGGCGGACAAACAACGGAAACTTGCATGCTGGAAAACTCGCTTGAGGGGCCGGCAGATTGCCGGTTTACGTCATCTGCAGCCAGCTTTCGCCACGAAAACGGCATGCGCGCAAAAGAGTCGCACAAGGTGTGCTTTCCGCATCATGAATTTGCAATCGCGGCGTGAAGGCCGGCGTGCCGACACTCAATGCGCCGGATGCCGACGGCACATTGGCCGCCTGAATGGCGCGGACTGCGTCCGGCTGGACCCCGGGTGGCGTCGCGGCGCTTCACGCGCTCACGGCGTTGCGGCTGATCACGTGATGGTAGTACGACGCGCTGAGCTTGGGCGTGCGCACCTGCGTGTCGAAGTCGACGTGATAGATGCCGAAGCGCTGCTTGTAGCCGAACACCCACTCGAAATTGTCCAGCAGGCTCCACAGGAAGTAGCCCTTCACGGGCACGCCCTCGGACGTAGCGCGCTGCAGCTGGGCGAGATAGTTGCGCAGATACATCACGCGGTCGAGGTCGTGGACCTTGCCATCGGCGGTCAGCTTGTCGTCCGAGGAGGTGCCGTTCTCGGTGATGTAGATGGTCTGGAGATTCCAGATCTTGGCGGCGAGCTTCGGCACCCAATAGGCCGTCTCCGGACCGACCAGCAGCCAGGGTGAGCTCATGTGCGGGAACGAGGACGGCATCGGCAGCACGTCGAATCCGGCCGCGCGGTCCGACGCGACGACATAGGCTTGCGGCGCGTAGATATTGAGGCCGACGAAATCGACCGGCGCCGAAATGATCTTCAGTTCGTCGGCGGTAAACTTCGGCGCGTCCTTGCCGGACCACGCCAGGAACCCTTCGGTATAGCGCCCCTCGAGGATGACGTTGAGAAAGCCGGCATTCAATTCGCGCGTCGCGATCTCGGCGGCGCGGATGTTCTCCGGCGTGTCGATCGCCGGCAGGCAGGCCGTGATGTTCTCGGCCATGCCGACGCGCATGCCGGCGCGCCCGCCGGAGCGGATGGCCTGGACGGCGAGACCGTGCGCCAGCGCCACGTGATGGCGCGCCTGGTTGACCTGCTGCTGCGGCAGCTTCAGCCCGGGCGCGTCGACGCCGAGGCCATAGCCGAACGGGACGAAGCGGCCGCATTCGTTGATGGTGAAGATGGTCTTGACACGGTCGCCGAGATGCTGCGCGACGTAGCCCGCATATTGCGCAAAGGCCCTGGCCGTGTCGGCCGAGAGCCAGCCGCCGACACGGTCCTGCAGCGCCTGCGGCAGATCCCAATGATACAGCGTTGCGTACGGCGTGATGCCGTTCGCCAGGAGCTCGTCGACGAGCCGGTTGTAGAAGTCGAGGCCCTTCGGATTGGGCGTCAGCCCGCCGTCGGGAAACAGCCGGGGCCAGGCGATCGAGAACCGATAGGCCCGGCAGCCGAGCTCCTTGATCAGCCGCACGTCGTCCTTGTAGCGGTTGTAGTGATCACAGGCGACGTCGCCAGTGCTGCCGTCCTCGATGTTGCCCTGCAAATGCGTGAACACGTCCCAGATCGACGGCCCGCGGCCATCGGCCGTAGCCCCGCCCTCGATCTGGTACGACGACGTCGCCGTCCCCCACACGAAATCGGCGGGAAACCGCCGCCCGATGTCCTCCTTCACCGCGCCCTCCTCCGCTTGCGCCGGGCCATTGGCCGCCCCGAGGGCGGCCAGCCCGGCCAGCTTCGCAAGATCACGGCGGGAAACGTCGTTCGGCATTGATGAACCTCAAACCTCTGCTGCTATCGTGCCCGATCGGGACGGCGAAAGCACTACGAACCATATCTGGGCTCCGATTTGAACCGCCCGAGGTGGCGGCAATGGAGCGGCCCCGATCACATCTGCGTCCGGAATCGGCGCGTCAATGACCGAGGACGCCGCGCTCGGCATTGTGACCGCCGCACGGCTGCGGCGGCAGTGAAACGCGGCTGCTCGCACCGTGGGTTCGTAGTGGCCCCGGCTCGACAGTGGTGCCCGATTACGCCTATGGTTGAGTCATGACGGATCACGATCACCATCACGACCATCAGCACGATCACTCGGACCTGTCCGAGACCGATCTGCGCGTCCGCGCGCTCGAAAGCATCCTGACCGAGAAGGGGTATATCGACCCCGCCGCGCTCGACGTGCTCATCGAGACCTATGAGAGCAAGGTCGGTCCCCGCAACGGCGCGCAGGTGGTGGCGCGGGCCTGGACCGATCCCGCCTATCGGGCGCGCCTTCTTGCCGACGCCACGCCTGCGATCGGCGAGCTCGGCTATGCCGGCCGCCAGGGCGAGCACATCGTGGCGGTCGAGAACACGCCGGATCTGCACAACATGGTCGTGTGCACGCTGTGCTCCTGCTATCCGTGGCCCGTGCTCGGCCTGCCGCCGGTCTGGTACAAATCGGCGCCCTATCGCGCCAAGGCGGTGAAGGATCCGCGCGGCGTCCTGAAGGATTTCGGCTTCGAGCTGCCGCCGACGACGAAGATTCGGGTGTGGGATTCGACGGCCGAGGTCCGCTACTTCGTGCTGCCGATCCGCCCCGCCGGGACCGATGGCTGGAGCGAGGATCAGCTCGCCGCGCTCGTCACGCGCGACAGCATGATCGGCACCGGCCTGCCGAAGCAACCGCACGAGGTTGGCCGCTGATGGATGGTGCGCATGACATGGGCGGCGTGGCCGGCTTTGGTCCGGTCCGCCCCGAGCCGAACGAGCCGGTGTTCCACGCCGAATGGGAGCGTCGCGCCTTTGCCATGACGCTGGCGATGGCGACGCCCGGCGGCTGGAACATCGACATGTCGCGCTTCGCGCGCGAGAACCGTCCGCCGGACGACTACCTCGGCATGAGCTACTACCAGATCTGGCTCGCGGGCATCGAACGGCTGATGCAGGAGCGGCATCTGGTCGACGCCGATGAGATCGTCGCCGGCAAGGTGCTGCATCCGGCCAAGCCCGTCGCCAAGATCCTCACCGCCGATGCCGTCGCGCCGACCTTGCGTCGCGGCGGCCCGACCGAGCGCGCGGCGACGAAGCCGGCGCTGTTCGCGGTCGGCGACCGCGTCCGCGCCAAGGACATCCATCCGACGACGCATACGCGGCTGCCGCGCTACGTGCGCGGCCATCTCGGCCGCGTCGAGGCGGTCAGAGGCGTGCACGTGTTTCCGGACAGCAACGCCCATGGCGGCGGCGAAGACCCGCAATGGCTCTACACGGTGTCGTTCAGCGGCGCCGAGCTGTGGGCCGATGCGCCCGATCCGCTGCTGGAGGTCACGGTCGACGCCTTCGAGCCCTATCTGGAGCCGGCCCGATGAAACCGGACCGCGAGGCGGCGGCCGCGGCGACGCGCGCCCTGCCCGGCATTCCCGTCGACGACAGCGGGCCCGTGTTTCGCGAGCCGTGGGAAGCCCACGCCTTCGCGATGGCCGTCACGCTGCACGCCCGCGGCCTCTTTACCTGGCCCGAATGGGCGGCTGCGCTCGCCGACGAGATTTCGCGCGCGCAAGCGTCTGGCGATCCCGATTGCGGCGATACCTATTACCGGCACTGGCTCGCGACGCTCGAGCGCCTCGTCGCCGAGAAGGGCGTCACCTCCGCCGACGCACTGACGCGTTACCGCAATGCCTGGGATCACGCTGCCGATCGCACCCCGCATGGCAAGCCGATCGAGCTCAGGCCCGAGGATTTTGTCGGCTGAGCCCTTCGCGCGCGTCCGACGGATGCTTAATGCCCGGTGAGCGAGCGATCCTGCTTTTGATGGTCCGGTCTTAACGGCCGGCTATTCATGCCGCGAATAGCGGTATTCGTTCGAAATTGAACGTTCATCAGTGCGTCCGTAGCGTCCCGCGCATCTTCTTTGCTGAAGTTGAGGGGGACGTCGAAATGCCCGCGCCAGAGTTCGCCACCATCGTCGACACGCTCGCCGGCGTGCGTCAGGACTATCACGAGAAGCTCAAATCGATTCCGCAATACGAGGCCTTCCTGCTGATCGAGAGCTCGACCGAGAAGGCCGCCGGTGCCCTGCACGGCACCGAGGCGTCGGGCTCCTCCATCGCCACCGACGTGATCGATTCGCTGCAATATGCGCGCAACCGGTTCGAGCAGCATATGGCCTCGATCCCGGAGTATCGCGTGCTGGTGGCGATCGACAGGCTGATCAAGGAAATCTCGCAGCATCTCGGCCTCGCGCCGCATGATGATGCGCCGGCCAAGGAGGGCCTTGCCGCGGCCGCCGAACAGCCCGCCGAAGCCGCCGAGGCTGTGGCCCGCGCTGCGAGCGCCGACACCGATGCCCCCGCCGAAGAGGCCGCGCCCCCCGAGCCGGAGCAGGCAGAAATGGCCGAGGACGAACCGGCCGCAGCCGCAGCGGAGCCGGTCGAAGCCGAGGCCCCCACCCTGCGTATCGTCGACACCCCAGTGAAGTCGCCGTCGATCGTGCCCGCCGATCACGACGGTGCCGCCCACGACGACGACATCGTCGTGCTCAACGCGCCTGCCTGGGAGAAGAGCGGCAAGGACGCCAAGGACGACATCACCGCGCGCCTCGTCGCGCAGGCGGCCTCCGCTGCAGCCAATGAGGCCGATGACGGCCACGACCTCGCCGATGCGGATCTCGTCATCGTCAGCCAGCGTGAGCCGTCGGACAACGAAGCCGCCTGAGCGCTCGTCTGTCGCGCAGCTCTCCGCGGGGCCCGAGGGCCCCGCTTCCGATTCAGGATGGCCCGCCCGCCGCGACGTACGCGCGCCATCCTTTGGCGCGCAGCTCGCAGGCGGGACAGTGACCGCAGCCGTGACCCCAGTCATGCCGCGCGCCGCGCTCGCCGAGATAGCAGGTGTGCGACTGGTCGCGGATCAGGTCGACGAGACCGGCGCCGCCGAGGTCATGCGCCAGCTGCCAGGTCGCGGCCTTCGACAGCCACATCAGCGGCGTGTGCAGCTCGAACGCGCGCGCCATGCCCAGGCTCAGCGCATTCTGTAGCGCCTTGATGGTCTCGTCGCGGCAGTCCGGATAGCCCGAATAGTCCGTCTCGCACATGCCGCCGACGATGTGGCGGATGCCGCGGCGATAGGCGAGCGCCGCCGCAAAGGTCAGGAACACCAGGTTGCGGCCCGGCACGAAGGTGTTGGGCAGGCCGTCGGCGCCCATCTCGATCGCGACGTCGCGCGTCAGCGCGGTCTCGGAGATCGCAGCCAGCGTTGGAATTTCCAGCGTGTGGCTGTCACCGAGCTTGGCTGCCCAGTCGGGGCGCAGGCGCGCGATGCCCTCGACCAGCCGGTCGCGGCAGGCGAGCTCGATCGCATGGCGCTGCCCGTAGGCGAAACCGATCGTCTCGACGCGCGCGAAGCGGTCGAGCGCCCAGGCCAGGCACGTCGTGGAATCCTGCCCGCCCGAGAACAGCACCAGGGCCGTCGTGTCCTGCTCACTCATGGCTCCCGCTTAGCATCATCGACGGGTCGGGCCAACCCGCCGGGCGCATCCCGTGCAGTCGCCCTTTTCGCTGGGAGCCGCGCGCGGCTTGGGGCATACAGGACCCGAGCGAACGATGCTGTCAGGACCTGCCCATGATCCCCTCCCGCGACATCTCACGCCTGATCGAGATCATGGCGGCGCTGCGCACGCCGGTCACCGGCTGCCCGTGGGATATCGAGCAGACGTTCCGGACCATCGCGCCCTACACCATCGAGGAAGCCTATGAGGTGGCCGACGCGATCACGCGCGACGATCTCGACGATCTGCGCGAGGAGCTCGGCGATCTCCTGCTGCAGGTGGTCTATCACGCCCGCATCGCCGAGGAACAAGGCGCGTTTGCATTCGGCGACGTCGTCGAGGGCATCACGACGAAGATGGTCCGCCGCCATCCGCATGTGTTCCCGGACAAGGACGGCAACGTCACCCAGCCCACCAAAGGCACCTGGGACCGCATCAAGGCCGAGGAGAAGGCCGAGCGCGCCGCGCGGCGGCCGCCCGAGGCGCAGACGAGCAAGTCCTCGCTGCTATCAGGCATCAAGGCCGGACAGCCGGCGCTGGTTCGCGCCATGGAGCTGCAGCACAAGGCCGCGACCGTCGGCTTCGATTGGAACGATCCGCGCGCGGTGTTGCAGAAGATCCGCGAGGAGGCCGACGAGATCGAGGCCGCGCTCGACAACAAGGATGCGACCGAGCTGACCGAAGAGACCGGCGATCTCCTGTTCGCGCTGGTCAATCTTGCCCGCCACGCCGAGGTTGATCCGGAGACCGCATTGCGCGGCACCAACGCCAAGTTCGAGCGCCGTTTCGCGCACATCGAACAGGCGTTGATGGCGAAGGGCCGCACACTCGAAGAAGCGTCGCTCGACGAGATGGACGAATTGTGGAACGAGGCGAAGCGGCTGGAGAAGTAGCGTCCCCGGCTCCGAGGTCGTGATCAGCCGCCCTTGCGCGACAGCTCGGCCCTTGCGATCTCGACGAAGCGCTGGGCGGCCGGCGACAATCCAAAGTCGGCGCGGCTCAGCAGCGAGACGTGCCGATGAATCGTCGGCTGCGACAGCGGGATCGCGGCCAAGGTCGGAAATTGTGCCTTGGGCAGCATGTGCGCGGGCAGGATGCTGATGCCGGCGCCCTCCGCCGTGAGCGCCAGCGCGGTCGTGATCAGCGACACTTCCCAGGCAGGCTTCAGCGACCGCCCGGTCTCCGCCAGCGCCTCGTCGATCTGGCGGCGGATGCGCGTGCCGTGACGCATCGTGATCAGGTCGGAGCTCATGATGCCGTCCCACGTCAGACGGCGGTGCTTCTCGAACCGCCCGTCCTTGATGCCGATCGCCGAGAGCGGACTTTGCATCAGCGTCTCGATCCTGACCTCCGGTACGCCCTCGTCCTCCACGCTGCCGAGGCCGAACTCCGCATGCCCGGCCATCACGATCGCGAGCAGCTCGTCGGGCGCGACATCACGCAGATCGATGCGCACCTCGGGATGGCGCGATCGAAACGTCGCAAACACGCGTGGAAGCAGCGCCGACGCGACGCCCGCTGAGACCGCGATGGAAATTCGGCCGGCCTTGATCTCGGCCAGGTCGCGCATCCGCTGCGACAGCCCCTGCGTCCCCGCCAGGATGCGTTCCGCCGCGGTGATCGCCTCGCGGCAGGCCGCCGTCGGGTGCAGCGCCCGCGTCGTGCGATCGAACAGCTTGAGCTGAAAGTTCTCCTCGATCTGCCGGATCAGCAGGCTGATCGCCGACTGCGTGACGCGCAGCTCGGCGGCCGCCTTGGTGATGCTGCCGAGCCGATACACCAGGACCAGGGCCTCCAATTGCCGCAAGGTCGGGGGCATTAGCTTTCCTCATGAATGAATGAGAATTTTGTGACTAATCGAAAGAGTTTGATCATGCAACATATTTGCAAACAGCCGGCGGCTGCGGTGAAGCGGCCAGGCAACAACAAGCACATGGGGAGGGACATTTGACGCAAGCGATCAATCTCACGCGCTACGTCGACGAGCGGCCGCTGTCGGGATTCCAGATCAGGGTGATCTGCCTGTGCGCGCTGGTCGTCGGGCTCGACGGCTTCGATGCCCAGGCGCTCGGCTTCGTCGCCCCTGCCCTCAGCAAGGACCTGCATCTGGCGCCGGGCGCGTTGGGACCCGTGTTCGGTGCGTCCCTGTTCGGCGTGATGATCGGCTCGCTGGTGTTCGGCGCGCTGGCCGACTATCTCGGGCGCAAATGGCTCGTCGTCGCCGGCGTTCTCGTGTTCGCGCTTGGATCGCTGGCGACCACCCAGGCCACGAGCGTATCCGACCTCGTCATCATTCGGTTCCTCACCGGCCTCGGGCTCGGCGGCGTCCTGCCCAACACGATCGCTCTGACCGGCGAATATTCGCCGCAGCGTCGCAGGACCCTGTTGATCATGCTGATGTTCATGACGGTGTCGCTGGGATCGGCGATCGGGGGAGCGGTCGCGGCCAAGCTCATCACCGCCTATGGCTGGCAGATCATCTTTCTCATCGGCGGCATTCTGCCGCTCATCCTCTGTCCGGTCCTCATTATCTGGCTGCCGGAATCGCTCTCGCTGCTGGCCCTCGACGACAGCAAGAATGATCGCGTGCGCGCGCTGCTGACGCGGATCGATCCGTCGGACCGCCTCCCCGCCGACGCGCGCTTTACGATCATCGAGGAGAGCGGCAAGGGCTTTCTGCTGCCACAGCTGTTCACCAAGCGGCGTCTGCTGCCGACCTTGCTGCTGTGGGTCATGTTCTTCATGAACATGATGGACATCTATTTCCTCAACAGCTGGCTGCCGACGCTCACACATGGTGTCGGGCTCGACGTCCAGGCGGCGATCGCCGTCGGCATCGCCTTCCAGCTCGGCGGCATGCTCGGCACCGTCGGGCTCGGCCTGCTGATCGAAAAGTTCGGCTTCGATCGCGTCCTGTTCGCGACCTACGTTGCCGGCTTCCTCTCGATCATCACCATCGGTATCGCGGGAGCCTCGTTGCCGATTCTCGTGCCGGCCGTCTTCATTGCCGGCGTCGCGGTGATCGGCGGACAGATCGGCTGCAACGCCTATGCGGCGCGCATCTATCCGACCTACATCCGCGGCACCGGCATCGGCTGGGCACTGGGCATCGGCCGCTTCGGCTCGATCCTCGGCGTCACGATCGGCGGGTTGATGCTCGCGGCGAAATGGGACGTCTCCTCGCTGTTTCAGGCCAGCGCGGTACCGCAACTGTTCTCGGCGCTGGTGATCCTCGGCCTCGCGGTCCTCGGCATGCGCGGCAGTCTTCCGAGCGCCGACGATGCGCAACGCAGTGCGCTCTCCACGCCCGAGCGCGCGTAGATCAAAGCAAGAGAACCGACATGAAGACGATACGAACCCAGGTGCTCATCGTGGGCGCCGGCCCGGTCGGACTGACCGCCGCCATGGATCTCGCCTCGCGCGGCATCGACGTCGTGGTCGCGGAGATCAGGCGCGCCGGAGAGCCGCCCAACGTGAAATGCAACCACGTCTCCGCGCGCTCGATGGAGGTGTTCCGCCGCCTCGGCATCGTCCGCGAGGTGCGCGAAGGCGGCCTGCCGGCTGATTTTCCAAACGACTGCGCCTATCGCACCGCCGTCGTCGGCCGCGAGCTGACGCGCATCCCGATCCCATGCCGCCAGGACCGCTACACGGCAACCGGTGGGCCGGACACCGATTGGCCGACGCCCGAGCCGCCGCATCGCATCAATCAGATCTATCTCGAGCCGATCCTGTTCGCTTGCGCAGAGGCGCAACGCGGCATCACGATTCTCAACCGCGTCCAGGTCGATCGGTTCGACCAGGATGAAAACGGCGTGATCGCGCGGGCGCGCGATCTCGACGCCGGCCGGGACATCACCATCTCAGCCGACTATCTGATTGGCTGCGACGGCGGCCGCTCCACGGTGCGCAAGCTCATCGGCTCACGGCTCAGCGGCACCGATGTCGTGCAGCGGGTGCAGTCGACCTACATCCACGCTCCCGCGCTGAAGGAGCTGATCACCCAGAAGCCGGCCTGGATGACGATGTCGCTCAACCCGCGGCGCTGCGGCACCACCGTCTCCATCGACGGCCGCGACAACTGGCTGATCCACAACCACCTCGCGGCCGAGGAGCTCGAGTTCGACAGTGTCGATCGCGATTGGGCACTGCGCACCATTCTCGGTGTCGACGACCGTTTCCAGTATGAGATCATCAGCAAGGAGGACTGGATCGGACGTCGCCTGGTGGCGGATCGCTTCCGCGATCGCCGCGCCTTCATCTGCGGTGATGCGGCGCATCTGTGGATCCCCTATGCCGGCTACGGCATGAATGCAGGGATCGCCGATGCGGTCGACCTGTGCTGGATGCTTGCCGGCGTCCTCCACGGCTGGGCCACCCCTGCCCTGCTCGACGCGTACGAAGCGGAGCGGCAGCCGATCACCGAGCAGGTGTCGCACTTCGCGATGAACCACGCGCTCGCGGTGATGAGCCAGAGACGCGCCGTGCCTGCGGAGGTGGAGATCGATGGCCCCGTCGGCGACGCGGCGCGCAGCAAGGTCGGCAAGGCCGCCTATGATCTCAACGTGCAGCAATATTGCTGCGCCGGCTTGAATTTCGGCTATTACTACGACCGGTCTCCGGCGATCTCATACGATGGCGAGACGCCGCCGCCCTACGGCATGGGCCATTTCAGCGCGTCCACAGTGCCCGGCGCACGCGCGCCGCACGTCTGGCTGGCCGATGGCCGATCGCTGCTGGATGCGCTTGGCCCGGCCTACACGCTGGTGCGGTTCGATCCGGCCGTCGATGTCATGCCACTGGTCGACGCCGCGGCCCGCCAGGGCGTTCCCTTGACGCTCGTCGACGTCGAGCGCGCAAAGGCCGGCTATGGCTTCCCGGACAGCCTGCTCGTGCTGCGGCCGGACTCGCACATTGCCTGGCGCGGCTTGGCCGCACCGCTCGAGCCCAACGACCTGTTCGATCGCCTGCGTGGACAGGCAAGTCAGAGCATGCGCCGTGACGATGCCGTCGTCGCCCTGACTCGTGTCATCGCGCCATGACCCGCCACACCACCGCGCATTACTTCCTCGAGGCGCTCGTCGATATCGGCATCGACTACATCTTCGCCAATCTCGGCACCGATCATGTCTCGCTGATCGAGGAGATTGCACGCTGGGACAGCGAAGGTCGACGGCACCCCGAGGTGATCCTGTGTCCCCACGAGGTGGTCGCGGTGCACATGGCAATGGGCTATGCGAGCGCGACCGGCCGCGGCCAGGCCGTGTTCGTCCATGTCGATGCCGGCACGGCGAATGCGTGCATGGCGATTCAGAACGCCTTTCGCTACCGGCTGCCGGTGCTGCTGTTTGCAGGGCGGGCTCCGTTCGCGATGCATGGCGAGCTGCCGGGAGGACGTGACACCTACGTCCACTTCGTGCAGGAGAGTTTCGATCAGGGCAGCATCGTGCGTCCTTATGTCAAATGGGAATACACGCTGCCGTCGGGTGTCGTCGTCAAGGAGGCGGTCGCCCGCGCTGCCGCGTTCATGCACAGCGATCCGCCCGGCCCGGTCTACATGATGCTGCCGCGCGAGACCCTCGCCGAGACCTGGGACGAGGCGGCGATGCCGGCCTGCCCGCCCGCGCGCCATGGCAGCGTCAAGGCGGGAGGGATCGAGCCGGAGCGCGCGCGTGCCATCGCGGACGCGCTGATGAAGGCGGAGAATCCGATCGCGCTGACCGCTTATCTCGGACGCAGCGCCGAGGCCGTCTCTGTGCTGGAGCGGCTGGCGCTGGTCTGCGGAATCCGTGTCGCGGAGTTCAACCCCGTCACGATGAACATCTGCCAGGACTCCCCTTGCTTTGCCGGCTCCGACCCGGCCGCGCTGGTCGCCGGCGCCGATCTCGGGCTGCTCATCGACATCGACGTGCCATTCATTCCGCAGATGCTGAAGGCCGCCGATCGGCTGCGCTGGATCCACATCGATATCGACGCCCTGAAGGCGGACATCCCGATGTGGGGATTTGCCACCGACCTCCGTATTCAGGGCGATTCGGCCGTCATTCTTCGTCAGGTACTGGAGATCATCGTTGCCCGTGGCGACGACGCCTATCTCACGAGAGTGCGCGACCGGATCGCGAGCTGGCAGCCGGCACGCGAGGCCGCGCAGGCGAAACGGATATCTGCAGCGGCACAGAAGGGCCGGATCGGAGCGATCAACCCGGCCTATTTGTTTGCGCGGTTGCAGGCGCTGCTGTCGGAGGACGACATCGTCCTCAACGAGGCGGTCCGCAACGCGCCAATCCTGCAACAGCAGCTTCGCCGCACCAAGCCGATGACCTATGTGGGCCTGGCCGGCGGCGGCCTCGGCTTCAGCGGCGGCATGGCGCTCGGGCTCAAGCTAGCCAATCCCTCAGCGCGCGTGGTGCAGGTCGTCGGCGACGGTGCCTATCATTTCGCCGCGCCGGACTCCGTCTACGCCGTATCGCAGCAGTGCCAGCTCCCGATCCTGACCGTGATCCTCGACAACAACGGATGGCAGGCGGTGAAGGCATCGGTGCAGCGCGTCTATCCGGACGGCGCCGCACAGCGCACGGACTCCTTCCTCTCTAGGCTCAGCACCGGGCGCCAGGGCGAGCAGCGTCGTCTCGCCGACATCGCCTGCGCATTCGGCGCCCACGGCGAGCGGGTCGACGATCCCGACAAGCTCGATGCGGCGATCGAGCGCTGCCTCGCCGCCCTCGGTGACGGCCGAGCCGCCGTGCTGCACGTCGACATCACGCCCTTGTAGCCCGATGGATAGGCGCAGCGATGCATGTCATCCTGCACGAGAGGCAAACGACGTCGCGCGAGGCTCACGCCACGCGGGGCACGCCGTGATAGCGCTCGACCACGATGTCGCGCTTGGTGGCATCGACGCGCACGGTCATGTCGTAGTGGCCCTCGTGCAGCTCCTTGGCCAGCACTTCGGCGTTGCGATGCAGCCAGGAGATGCCGGCGCCGTCGGCCGCATCGATGGTGAGATCGAGCGTCGTCCGCGCCGCCGCGAGCCGGTCCTCGATCGTCTGCAGGAGCGCCTCGACGCCCTCCCCGCTCTGGGCCGAGACCAGCAGGCACGGGCGCTCCGGTGGCCGCCGTGCGGCGATGTTGGCGAGGTTCTCGCGCGCCGCCTCGTCGAGGCGATCGATCTTGTTCCAGACCTCGATGATGGTGTCGGTGGCCTCGGGATCGATGCCGAGCTGGCTGAGCACCAGCTCGACATCGTGCTGCTGCGCCTCGGCATCCTCGTGCGACATGTCGCGGACGTGCAGGATCACGTCGGCCTCCAGCACCTCCTCGAGCGTGGCGCGGAAGGCGGCGACGAGCTGCGTCGGCAGGTTGGAGATGAAGCCCACGGTGTCCGACAGCATCGCCTTGCCGCCATGCGGCAGCGTGATCGCGCGCAAGGTCGGATCGAGCGTCGCGAACAGCATGTCGGCGGCCTGGACGTCGGCGCGCGTCAGGCGATTGAACAGCGTCGACTTGCCGGCATTGGTGTAGCCGACCAGCGCCACAACGCGATACGGCACGCGCTGGCGTCCGGCGCGATGCAGCCGCCGCGTCGCCTGGACCTTCTTCAGCTCGTTCTCGAGCCGCGTGATGCGGTCGCCGATCAGCCGGCGGTCGGCCTCGATCTGGGTCTCGCCGGGACCGCCCATGAAGCCGAAACCGCCGCGCTGGCGTTCGAGATGGGTCCAGGACCGCACCAGGCGGCTGCGCTGATAGTTGAGATGCGCGAGCTCGACCTGCAGCGCACCCTCCTTCGTCTTGGCGCGGCGGCCGAAGATCTCCAGGATCAAGCCGGTGCGGTCGAGCACCTTGGTGTTCCAGGCCTTCTCGAGGTTTCGCTGCTGGATCGGCGAGAGCGCGCAATCCATCACCACCAGCTCGACGCCATGGCCGGCGATCACGCCGGCAATCTCTTCGACCTTGCCCTTGCCGAGATAGGTCGCGGGGCGGATCTGCCCGATCGGCGCGGGAATGGCCTCGGCCACGGTCAGGTCGATGGCCCGCGCGAGGCCCGCCGCCTCGTCGATCCTCGCCTCGAAATCACGCATGTCAGATTGGCCTGCTTGCGCGCCATCGTCGCCGCGGCGCGCTCGCAAGTAGGGGCCGACCACGATGACGAGCCCGGTCCCCTTATTGTCATCCGGCCTCGACAGGCCGATGGTCCCTTCGCGATCGCGGGGTTCCAATCAGGTCACTCTCACGTCAGGTCACACTCACGCAGACGCGTCCTCGCCGCCTTCGAACAACTGGATCGGCGCGCCTGGCATGATGGTGGAGATCGCATGCTTGTAGACGAGCTGCGAGTGACCGTCGCGCCGGAGCAGCAGGCAGAAATTGTCGAACCATGTGACAATCCCCTGCAGCTTCACGCCATTGACCAGAAAGATCGTGAGCGGCGTCTTGGTTTTGCGGACATGGTTTAGAAAGGTGTCTTGTAGGTTTTGTGCGCGGTCTGCCGCCATTGTTATTGTCTCGCAGTCTTGTGCTTTTTCTTATTGAACCTTCGATGTCCCGATCGCAGGCCCCGGATTCATCGAGGTGGCCCATGGTCCATTGAGATCCCCCTCGAGGGACCACGGGATGCCGGATTAGAAGACAGGCGAGCATATTAGGCAAGCCGCTTGCAAGGAAGCCGGTTCCAAAACAACCGGATTCATCCGTAAAATTCCGGAAATGGACGAATTTTCCAATGTAAATTCGTCCAGTCGGCAGGTTTGGCCGAGCTGGAGCCTCAGCCGACGCCGAGCGCCTTCAGCTTGCGATGCAGGGCCGACCGCTCCATGCCCACGAACTCGGCCGTGCGCGAGATGTTGCCCGAGAAGCGGCTGATCTGGGCGATCAGATAGTCGCGCTCGAACACCTCGCGTGCCTCGCGCAGCGGCAGGCCCATGATGTGCTCGCCATTGTTGCTGGTCGGCATCGCCGGCACCATCGATCCCACATCCGGCGGCAGCATGTCGGCGGTGATGATCACCTCCGGTCCACCGGCGGCCAGAATCATGACACGCTCGACGTTGTTGCGAAGCTGACGGACGTTGCCGGGCCACACATGCGACTGCAGCACGGCCATGGCGTCCTGGCCGATCTGCCGCTTTGGCAGGCCGGTCGTGGCCGAAATCTGCTCCATGAAATAGTCGATCAGCTCGGGAATGTCCTCGCGGCGCTCCGACAGCGGCGGAACCCGGATCGGCACCACCGACAGACGGTGATAGAGGTCCTCGCGGAAACGCCCGGCGGCAATTTCCTCCTCGAGATTCCGTGCGGTCGAGGAGATGATGCGCACGTCGACGTGCACCTTGGTGGTCCCGCCCGCACGCTGGAACGTCTGATCGACCAGCACGCGCAAGATCTTGTTCTGCGTCTCGCGCGGCATGTCGGCGATCTCGTCGACGAACAGCGTGCCGCCATGGGCCTCTTCCAGCGCGCCGGTCTTGCGCGACTGCTCGCCGTTCGACTGCTCGATGCCGAACAGCTCCTCCTCCATCCGCTCCGGCGTGATCGCGGCGGCGTTGATGACGACGAACGGGCCCTCGGAGCGCGGCGATTGAGCGTGCAGCGAACGCGCGGCAAGCTCCTTGCCCGAGCCCGGCGGGCCGACGATCAGGATGCGGCTGTTGGCCTTGGCGGCGCGCTCGATGGTCTGGCGCAACTGGTTCATCGATGGCGAGCGGCCGGTCATGCTGCTCGCGGTCGGCGCCAGCTGCTTGAGCTCACGAACCTCGCGCTTCAGCCGGGAATTCTCTAGCGCACGCGTGGCAACCAGAATCAGGCGGTCGGACTTGAACGGCTTCTCGATGAAGTCATAGGCGCCGCGCTTGATCGCGGCGACCGCCGTTTCGATGTTGCCGTGGCCGGAGATCATCACGACCGGAAGGTCGGGATGGTCCTTCTTGATCTGCTCGAGGAGCTGCAGACCGTCGAGCTTGGAGCCCTGCAGCCAGATGTCCAGGAACACCAGGTTGGGACGGCGGCTCGTGATCTCCGCGAGCGCCGAATCGCTGTCGCGCGCGGTTCGCGTCGTGAAGCCTTCGTCATCCAGGATGCCGGCGACCAGCTCCCGGATATCGGCTTCATCGTCGACAATCAGAATATCACTCGCCATGGGTCACGCCTGTCTCGTCAGCTGCCGGTTGCGGCTTGGATTTTTGGTTCATCATTGGTCGTTTGAACCGTGTCAGCGGTTTCGCCGCCGGCCTCGGTCTTCTGCGCATTGTCAGACGCCCCCGCCTGCTCCTTCGCTCCCGTCTTCGCGGCCTGGCCGGAGACGGCAAAGCGCAGCCGCATCCAGGCGCCGCGCTGGCCGGGACGGAAATCGGACGCGTCCTTCAGCTCGAGCTTGCCGCCATGGTCTTCCAGCACGCGGCCGACGATGGCGAGCCCGAGGCCGGTGCCCTTGGCGCGCGTCGTGACGTAGGGCTCGAGCAGCCGCTGCCGCGCCACCTTCGGCAGACCGATGCCGTTGTCGATGACGTCGATCAGCACGTCCTCACCCTCGCGCGAGGCGACGACATCGATTCGGCCCTTGCCGAGCTCCGCCTCGGGCACCACCTCGATCGCCTCGGTGGCGTTCTTGATGATGTTGGTCAGCGCCTGCGAGATCAGGCGGCGGTCGAACTGCGCGCGCAACGGGTCCTGCTTGATCTCGGTCTCGATGTCGATCTCGGGATGCGCGACCTTCATCAGGAACACGGCCTGCCGCACGGTGTCGGCGACGTCCTCGCCTTCCATCACCGGCTTCGGCATCCGCGCGAATCGCGAGAACTCGTCGACCATTCGCCTGATGTCGTCGACCTGCCGCACGATCGTCTCGGTACATTGCTCAAATACCGCCTTGTCCTCGGTGATGACCTTGCCGAATTTGCGGCGGATGCGCTCAGCCGAGAGTTGAATCGGCGTCAGCGGATTCTTGATCTCGTGCGCGATGCGGCGCGCGACGTCGCCCCAGGCGGACGTGCGCTGCGCCGAGACCAGCTCGGTGATGTCGTCCAGCGTGATGATGTAGCTGTCGCGCGCCTGGTTGGTCTGCTCGGCGGTGACGCGCACCGACAGATTGCGCTCGTGGCCGTCGCGCTGGATCGTGATCTGCCCCTGCACCAGCCGCTGCTTGCCCTCGCGCGCCGTCTTCATCATGTCGTCGAGCTCGGGCAGCACGTCGGAGAGCGGATGATCCAGCACCTCCTGCTCGGCATGTCCGATCAGCTTCTCGGCCGAGCGGTTGAGGATGCCGACGCTGCCCGAGGCATCGACGCCGATGATGCCGGCGGAGGCCGACGACAGCACCGCCTCGATGAAGCGGCGCCGGCTGTCGATCAATTCGCTGGCGCTGACCAGCTCGTCGCGCTGCGTGCGCAGCTCCTGCGTCATCTTGTTGAAGGTCTGGCCGAGCTGGGCGAGATCGCCCTCCGAGCGATGCACCGGGACCTGGACGTTGAGATCGCCGGTCGACACGGTGTTGGCGGCATTCATCAATTGCCGGATCGGCGCCACCAGCCAGTTGGCGAAGTTCAGCCCGATCAGCACCGAGGCCATCAGGATGGTCAGCGCGATCACCGCGAACATCAGCGCGAAGGCGATCTGGATGCCGAAGCGCCGCGCTTCGACCTGGGCGTATTCGGCGACCGACAGCTCGGTCTGCTTGAGCTGCTCGACGACCTGCGGATCGAGCGGGCGCGCGACGTAGAGGAAGGTGTCGTTGAACGCGCGCAGCCGGATCACCGCGGCGACGTAGTTCGATTCCGGCAGGACCGCGATCTCGGGCTCCTCCTCCCGGACATTGTTGAGGAACTCGGGCGCTGGCGGCGAATAGGCCAGTTGCACCCCACCGGTCTCGGCCCAGACGATCGGATTGGTGTTCTTGTCGATGATCATCGCGCCCGGCAGGTTGCGCGAGGCGGCGCTGGTGGTGAGCAGCTCGCGGAAGCTGGCGCGGTCCTGGTCGAACAGCGGCCGCGCGCGTGCGATGTCGGTCGCCATGCCGATGATGTCACCGCGGATGAATTGCGCGTGCTCCTGCATGTAGGCGCGCGCGATGGTCAGCGAGTTCTGGATCGCGACCTTGGCCGGTCCGGAGAACAGCCGGTCGAGGCCGCGATCGATGGTGACGTTGGCCGCCACGGCGACCAGCACCGCCGGCAATACCGCGATCACCGAGAACAGGCTGACGATCTGCACGTGCAGCCGCGCCGCCGCCCGGCCGCGCCGGCGGGCCTGCACCACCTGCCAGACCTCGCGGATGATGATCCCGACCAGGACCAGGATCGTTCCGGCGTCGATCAGGTAGAAGGTCTTGACGACGTCCGTCGTCGGCTCGACCGGGGTCAGCCCGACCAGCACGATGAAGGTGAGGAAGGCCGACAGCAGCGCGAGCGCCACCGCCACCGGCGCCAGCCAGGTGCGCCAGGTCCAGCGCCGGCCGTCGGTGGACGACGAATCGAAGGGGGTGGCCGAGGTCTCTGCGCTGGTCATTCCGGCAAGGTGGGTGATGCTGAACGCGGCATGTCCGGGAATCGGACTGATGCATTCCTACCACGCTGTTGCCAAATTGCGACAAATCCGCGGCGCCGGAGCGCGTCGCGGATTTGTCTACATTAATTCTCACCTGAGGCGGGCCTGAGCCCGCCGGAAAGGTATCAAATCACCATCAAGCGCCGCTGCGGTACACCTGAATGTCGAGGTCGCGAATCTTCTTCCGCAGCGTGTTGCGGTTGAGGCCGAGCAGATCGGCCGCGCGGATCTGGTTGCCGCGGGTTGCCGCCAGCGCCGCCGTCAGCAGCGGAATCTCGATCTCCTTGAGGATGCGGTGGTACAGCCCCGGCGGCGGCACGCCGTTGGGAAACCCCTGGAAGTGCGACGACAGATAGGCCTCCACGGCACCGCCGAGATTGTCGATCGAGGTCGGCGTGTTCGAGCCGGTCGTCACTGCCGGCGGCGCCAGCTCGCCATCGATCACCGAGGCAGTGATCACGTCCTGCGGATACAGCGCGGCCAAACGCCGGGCGAGATTCTCCAGCTCGCGGACGTTGCCCGGCCAGCGGTGCTGCTTGAGCCGCTCCAGCGCCGCGGCATCGAGCTTCTTCGGCGGCAGCCCGTCCTTCTCGGCCAGCGCGAAGAAATGCCGGACGAGATCCGGCAGGTCCTCGATGCGCTCGCGCAAGGGAGGCAGCCGCAGCGGCACGACGTTGAGGCGGAAGAACAGATCCTCGCGGAACAGCCCCTGCTGGATCAGGATGCGCAGGTCCTTGTTGGAGGCGGCGACGATGCGCACGTCGGTCTTGATCGGGGTGCGGCCGCCGACGGTGGTGTACTCGCCCTGCTGCAGCACGCGTAAGAGCCGCGTCTGCGCCTCCATCGGCATGTCGCCGATCTCGTCCAGGAACAGCGTGCCGCCCTCAGCCTGCTCGAAACGGCCGGACGCTCGGGTGTTGGCGCCAGTGAAGGCGCCGCGCTCGTGCCCGAACAGTTCCGACTCGATCAGGTCGCGCGGGATCGCCGCCATGTTGACCGCGACGAACGGGCCGTTCCGCCGTTTGCCGTAATCGTGCAGCGCGCGCGCGACCAGCTCCTTGCCGGTGCCGCTCTCGCCGGAGATCATCACCGTGAGGTCGGTCTGCATCAGTCGCGCCAGCACGCGGTAGATGTCCTGCATCGCCGGCGAGCGGCCGACCAGAGGGATCGATTCGAACTCGCCGTCGTCGGGCTGGCTCGCCGCACGCTCCTTCGGCTCGGCCAAGGCACGGCCGACGATCGCAATCAGCTCCTTCAGGTCGAACGGCTTCGGCAGATACTCATAGGCGCCGCGCTCCGACGCCTTGATGGCGGTCATGAAGGTGTTCTGCGCGCTCATCACGATGACCGGCAGGTTCGGCCGCATCTTCTTGATCCGCGGCAGCAGGTCGAACGCGTTCTCGTCCGGCATCACCACGTCGGTGATGACGAGATCGCCCTCGCCCTGGCTCACCCAGCGCCACAGCGTGGCGGCGTTGCCGGTCAGCCGCACCTCATAGCCGGCGCGTGACAGCGCCTGGTTCAGGACCGTGCGGATGGCCGTATCGTCGTCGGCAACGAGAATGCTACCTGCAGGCATAGGTGGTCCTCAATTTGATCCCTGTGAGGCATGCAACGGCGTCCCCGAAACGTCATCGCGATGGCCGTGGTCTGGTTGTCTGGTTGCGCTGTACATCGGCATCAGCACCCGGAAGGTCGTCTTGCGCGGCTGCGACTCGCACTCGATGATCCCGCCATGGTCGCCGACGATCTTCGCGACCAATGCAAGTCCGAGGCCGCTTCCGGTCGGCTTGGTGGTCACGAACGGATCGAACAGATTGGGCATCAGGTCTTCCGGCACGCCGGGGCCGTTGTCCCTGACGCAGAACTCCAGCGGCAGCGACACCCGCGATTTCTTGCCGGGCACCGACAGACGCACGCCCGGGCGGAAGGCCGTGGTGAGCTGGATCTCGGCATCCGAGCCGAGATCGACGACCGCTTCCGCGGCATTCTTGACCAGGTTCAGGAACACCTGGATCAGTTGATCCTGGTTGGCGAGCACCGGCGGCAGCGACGGATCGTAATCCTCGACGAAGCGGATGTTGCGGGCAAAGCCCGACTGCGCCAGCCGCTTCACGTGATCGAGCACGGAATGGATGTTCACGGGCCCGCGCGCCACCGGGCGGTCGTCGCCGAACACCTCCATGCGGTCGACCAAAGTGACGATGCGGTCGGCCTCGTCGCAGATCAGGCGGGTCAGCATGCGGTCCTCGGAGGAGGCCTGCTGCTCCAAAAGCTGCGCGGCGCCGCGGATGCCCGACAGCGGGTTCTTGATCTCGTGCGCGAGCATCGCGGCCAGCGCGATCACCGAGCGCGCGGCGCTGCGATGCGTGAGCTGGCGGTCCATCTTGTCGGCGATGGTGCGCTCCTGCAGCATCACCACGATATGGCCGGGGCGCTCCGGCAGCGGCGCGACGTGCAGGTCGACGAGCCGATCGGCGCCGGTGCGCGGCGTGCCCAGATCGACCTTGTACTCGTTGACCGGCGCGCTGGTGGTACGGACCTGGTCGATCAGCGCCAGCAAGGGGCTGCCGAACGGCACCAGCTTCTTCAGCGACTGCCGCTGCAAAAACTGCGTCGAGGAATCGAAGAACGATTCCGCCGCCATGTTGGCGTCCATGATCATGCCATCCGGGCCGATGACGAGGACCGGATTCGGCAAAGCGTTGAGGATGGCGTCGCCATCCGACGGAAGTCGCTTGCGCTGTTCTGCGGCTGAGCTCATGCGGCTGCACTCCAGGCAAAATCGTCGAAAGCCTCACGCAGCGCCCGATGCACCAAGGACGGCTGCTCGGACGTCAGGATACGGTCGCGCCACGCCTTCAGTTTTTCGGCCGGCGCCTGGGCGTGCTGGGCGGCGACGTCGAGCCCCCAGCTGAGATGCTTGCGGGCGTGGCGCAGGCCGACACGCGCGCCATAGTGACGGCAGATCTCGTCATGGAGCGCTGCGAGAAGACTGAGCTGCTGAGCCAGTTCGGGCGCGCCCTCTTCCGCACCGCCGTCGAGCTGGCGGCCGATCTGGCCGGGAAGCCACGGCTGTCCTTGCGCGCCGCGCCCGATCATCACGGCATCGGCGCCGGACGTATCGAGCGCCTCGCGCGCGTCTTCGTAGGTGGTGATGTCGCCGTTGACGACGACCGGCAGATCGACGGCATCCTTCACCGCGCGCACCGCGCTCCAGTCGGCCTCGCCCTTGTAGAACTGCTGCCGCGTGCGGCCGTGCACGGTGATCAGCCGCACGCCCGCGGCTTCGGCGCGGCGCGCCAGCTCCGGTGCATTGAGGCTGCGCTCGTCCCAGCCGAGCCGCATCTTCAGCGTCACGGGCACATCGACGGCCTCGACCGTCGCCTCGATCAGGGTCAGCGCATGATCGAGATCACGCATCAGGGCCGAGCCGGACTGGCCGCCGGTCACGTGCCGCGCCGGGCAGCCCATGTTGATGTCGATGATATCAGCGCCGCCCTCCTCGGCGACCCTCGCGCCCTCGGCCATCCAATGCGCCTCGCAGCCGGCGAGCTGCACCACATGCGGCCCGACGCCGCTCGCCTCGCAGCGCAACCGGGATATCCACCGCCCGCGCACGAGATCGTCGCTCGCGGTCATCTCGGACACCACCAGCCCGGCGCCGAGCTCGGCCGCGAGTCGGCGGAACGGCGCGTCGGTGATGCCCGACATCGGCGCGAGAATGGCCCGGTTGGCGAGTGAAACGTCGCCTATCTTCAAGGCTTTGGCGTGTGTATTGGCCGGACCGGTCACGAACGACTCTTAAAGCTCTTTGGACGCATCATCGCGTCTGCGCTGTACTCTCAAGCACAAATCTTGGGCAGTCAAGCGTCATGCCTACACTTTAGCCAAGACAATCAGCATTTCAAGTGCAGTGCAGCAAAATATGCTTGTTCGGCAGTCATGGTAAACCCGTGAGCCGCCGGATTTTTGCATGGCTCAGCGAGGATGCCCACAGGCGGCGGGCGATCGGCCCGCTCGAGGCCACGGCGCCTCCCGGCACATGCATCGCGATCGCAGTCGCCGCTCAGGCAACGTGTGATCCTGCTCGCTTAACATGTTCTGCAGATGTAAGAAGCCGCGAACCCATCATCTCCCTTTGCATCGATACCCTGTTCCCATGACGACTTCTCAGCGGACTGCAGCCATTCTCGTCGCGGCCGGACGTGGCCTGCGCGCCGGCGCCGGCGGTCCGAAGCAATACCGCATGATCGGCGGCCGCTCGGTCATCCATCGCGCGCTCGCCGCCTTCGCCGATCACCCCGAGGTGGCGGTGGTCCAGCCGGTGGTGAACCCCGACGACATCGACATCTTCAACGCAGCCGTCTTCGGCCTGCGCCACGAGGTCCCAGCGCACGGCGGTGTGACGCGCCAGGCCTCGGTGCTCGCAGGCCTGGAAGCGCTGGCGCCGCACAAGCCCGACATCGTGCTGATCCACGATGCCGCGCGTCCGTTCGTCACGCCCGCCGTGATCTCGCGCGCGATTCGAGCGGCCGGCAAGACCGGTGCGGCGATTCCCGTGGTGCCGGTCACCGACACCATCAAGGAAGTCGGCACGGGCGGCGACATCACCGCGACACCGGAGCGCGCGAAGCTGCGCATCGCGCAGACGCCGCAGACCTTCAAGTTCGACACGATCCTGGAGGCACACCGCCGCGCCGCGCGCGACGGCCTCACCGAGTTCACAGATGATGCGGCGATCGCCGAATGGGCGGGATTGACCGTCGCGACCTTTGAGGGCGATGTTGCCAACATGAAGCTCACCACACCGGAAGATTTCGTGCGCGAGGAAGCGCGCCTTGCCGCGCAGCTCGGCGACATCCGGACTGGCACCGGCTACGACGTCCACGCCTTCGGCGAAGGCGACCATGTCTGGCTGTGCGGCCTGCGTGTGCCGCATAGCAAGGGGTTCCTTGCCCACTCCGACGGTGACGTCGGTCTGCACGCTCTGGTTGATGCAATTTTGGGCGCCCTGGCCGATGGCGACATCGGCTCGCACTTCCCGCCCTCCGACATGAAGTGGAAAGGCGCCTCCTCCGACCAGTTCCTGAAATACGCCATCGAGCGCGTGACCGCGCGTGGCGGCCGCGTCGCCAATCTCGAGGTCACGATGATCTGCGAACGCCCGAAGATCGGCCCCCTGCGCGACCAGATGCGCGCCCGCATCGCCGAGATCACCGGCGTAGACATCTCGCGCATCGCGGTGAAGGCCACCACCAGCGAGCGGCTCGGCTTCACCGGCCGCGAGGAAGGCATCGCAGCGACGGCGAGCGCGACGATCCGTCTGCCGTGGAGCGCCTAGAGGCGCACCACCCTGTCACCGCTCGTGGAGCTTTCGATCTGACGGTCGGATGAGGACAACGCAGCCATGGCCAGCGAACGTCAAATCGGCTCTACCAGCGCGCTGGCCCGCTCGCTGCTCGACCTCTGCCGGTCGCGCAAGCTGATGATCGCGACCGCCGAGTCCTGCACCGGCGGCCTGGTCGCCGCAGCGCTGACCGACATCCCCGGCTCGTCCGACGTCATCGACCGCGGCTTCGTCACCTACTCCAACGAGGCCAAGCGCGCGATGCTCGGCGTCGAGGCCTCCACCTTGCAGACCTTCGGCGCCGTCTCCAAGGAGACCGCGATTCAGATGGCGGTCGGCGCCCTGGAGCGCGCCGACGTCGACCTCGCGGTGGCCATTACCGGCATTGCCGGCCCCGGCGGCGCCACCCCCGGCAAGCCGGTCGGCCTCGTCCATTTCGCCGTCGCCGCCCGCGACGGCCGCATCACCCACCGCGAGCACCGCTTCGGCGCCATCGGCCGCAGCGCCGTGCGCACGCGCTCGGTGCTGGAAGCCCTGCGCCTGCTGATGGAGCTGGCCCGGCCACAGGTTGCTGCCAAGCCCAAGCGCGCCGCCGCCACCCGCCTCCGTCCGCGCGTCGCCCGCGCGCCGCGGCTGCATCCGGTGAAACGGCCACGGCGGCCGCGGACGTAGTCGCTTGTGACGCGCGCAGCTCTCGCCCCATCGTCATCGCGAGCGCAGCGACGCGATCCAGGACTTTTCTCGCTTCAAGACTCTGGATTGCTTCGGCGCAAGGGCGCCTCGCAATGACGTGGATGGAGTCGTGAATTTCAATCAGATGAACGTACCGGCATATCAGCGAAACAGCGCCAGACATCCGTCTCCAACCTGGCGGTCAACGATCTCTTCCATGCAGCGTTTTCGAACGACGCCGTCCGCATTTGCATCGTGACGGCGCTGGATGACGGCACCCTAACGGCACGGGCGCTGACGACCCAGGAAATATTCCGCTTCGGCCGAAGGAGCGGCACGAGCATCACTTTGGAAGCCGACGGCGCCGTCTGCACGATCGACTCGGTCGCACCGCTTTCAGACAGCATCGGCGATACTTTGCTCGGCTACGATCGACGCTGCCGCACGTCCAAAGACCCCGACGCGGGTCGATTGACGGTGGACGAGCGGCGGGCCCTGCTCGACGCCCGACAATTCTACGCGGCAAATCAAATCGATCGACAGACGATGTCTGTACGAGCGCCGGGACGCGATCCAAGACTTTCGCGCTTCAAGACACTGGATTGCTTCGGCGCGACAGCGCCTCGCAATGACCAGATGTTCAATCTTCATTCCGCCCCTAACCGATCTCATCCGGATTGCGCGCCGCGTGACGCACACTGTGAATGACCACCTCGTCGGCAGTAACTTCGTAGTAGATGAGGTAAGGATAAGGATTGATAATCAATCTGCGCAGGCGCGGATGGGTCGATTGAGCACCTGCCTTAGGATAATAAACCAACATGTCAAAGACGGACTTGATCCGCATGTGAACGCGCCTTGCGAATGCGACGCGACATAATCGAGTACGCTCTCAAGCTCGTTCGCTGCGCGAGTCGTGAAGCGAAGCTTCAGAGACCGTGCTTGGCCCATATGGCCTTGATTTCGTCTTCGGTCGCGACCGCCCTTGATCTGCTTGGCGCAGCGATTCTTCCAGCGAAGCAAGGTCGGCAGGAGTCAGCTCAACGCAAGCTTCGTCGTATCCGGTCAACCGTAACAGTACCCGCGCCAGCTCATCCTGCTCTTCGGCCGGAAGCTGGCGTGCGACGTCAAAAGCCCTGTCAAGCAATGTTGTCATGCAGGCAATATATACTGACGAGCCTCCGCCGGGAAGTGTTCTAACGTTTGGGAGTTACCGCAGAACCTCGACGGCTTGATCAAATCATCTTGTCATCGGAGGCACGAGCTGGTGGTGAACGCAAAGATGGTCGGCACGACAGACCCTATGGCACCCGAGGTGATCTGCCGATGGATTGTCCACTCCGGTTCGACGGCCGGTCATTGGGCGGAACGGGCGGTCCAGTTGGCACAACTTTCGCGGGTACACGCTATTTCGTAGTTCAACGTGAGGAGACCGTCTTGCTTCATCGGACCTTCGCCACTCTCGCGCTGCCGCTCCTCCTCCTGACCTCCTCCGCCCACGCCGCTGGCTTGCAGCTCTTAGAGGTCGATCATGGATTTCACGGCATCATCTGGACGCCGTGCGCCGAAGACGCCGGTAGCGTGCCGGTTGGAAGCCTCGCGATCCCAGGGCTGGAGACACTGCCCGGGATAAAGAATTGTCCAATCAAGGGCGCGAAGCTGCCATTGGTCGTGATGTCCCACGGGCGCGGCGGCTGGATCGGTGGAAACCACGATGTTGCGGAAGCGCTGGCGGACGCGGGATTCATCGTCGCGGCGATCAACCATCCCGGCGACAGTGTCGGTGACCTGGCGCAGCGCGACAGCCTGTCGGTCTGGCTCTCACGGCCGCAGGACATCATGCATCTGATCGATTTCATGTTGAACGATTGGACAAGCAGAGCCGCGATTGATCCGGACCGGATCGGCTTCTTCGGCTTTTCGCGCGGTGGCTACACCGGAACCGTTCTCGCCGGCGTCGACCCGGACTTTCAAAGGGTGGCGCACTACTGCACGCAACAGAACCCGTTCTGCGAGCAGGTCCGCAATGGCGAGTTTCCCAGAAGCTGGCCGCACGACGAGAGGATCAAGGCGGCCGTGCTGGCCGACGCCGCCCACACGGTCGGATTCACGCGAGCAAATCTCGCGAGCATCAAGATTCCCCTCCAGGTCTGGCGCTCGGAGCTCGGCGGCAACGGGGTCGATCCGGAAGGGACCGCCCGCGTAACCGCGAGCCTTCCCGGCACGCCCGAGGTCCACACCGTGCCCGCCGCGCATTTTGCTTTCCTCGCGCCGTGCTCCGCGGAGCTCGCGGCCGCCGTTCCGCGCATCTGTGCTGATACGCCTGCGGATTTCGACCGCGCGGCGTTTCACCGAGAGTTTGACGCCCAGGTCGTCAGGTTCTTCTCCGAGAAGCTGGGCAAGTAGGATCCGTGGCAGAACCTGGGTTCCGCCGCGTCGCTCTCAAGCGCGCCAGAACGGGCGCCGGCACAGCCGCCGCGCCTCGTCGCGTGTCAGGCCGTAGTCCTGCAGCACCTCGTCGGCGATCCACGGCAACTCCCGGGCGAAGCGACCGCGCTCGCGCCAGCGCTCCCACCAGAGCCGCAGCAATGACACTGGCTGCAGCTCGGCGCAGCTTTGATCAGGCGCCGGTCGCGCCAAGTAGTAGATCTCAGCGCCGGGCTTGGGCGAGATGGGATGGCTCGCCGAGGGACCACGGCGCCGCTCGTCGAGTTCCTGGAAACGCAGCATATGATGGAGCGGAGTTCGCTCCTCGATGGCGCTGCCCCTCGGATCGTCGGTCGTGCTCGGCATCGCGGGCTCCCCCTTCAAATGAAGAACCTGCCGGCAACAAAAAAAGCCGCCAGGTTCTGGCGGCTGATCGGATCATTTGCTGCAAATCGTCAGATTGAGCGCGATCCTCCCGCCGCCAGCGAGCTACGGTGCGTGATGCGACCAAAACGATGGGAAGCGACGGTGATCATGGCCGGCTCTATAGCTGATCGCCCTGAGGTTGTCATCATCGAATCCGGTGCGAGGCGGGCAAGCGCCTTGCCCGATCTGGTCAGGAGGGAAAAGCACCGACGGTCCGCGCAAGTTGCCGCGCCAACGGTCCGGGCAGAGCCTCATCGAAAATCCGGCTCAGCGTGCGGTAATACCAGATCGTCCCATCCCTTCCACCGGTGAAGCGTTGCCACACGACGTCGCCCACCTCATCAAGGTCGCTCGCGATCGCTTCCGCGTTGTCAACCTTGTCAGCGAGCGAGACCAGCAGCGATGACGCCGGCTTGAGCGGCAGCCGGGCGAGATAGGCTTCCTTCCGCGGGCGCCAGGCCGGCCTCGGATCGCCCCAGGAATCCGTGCAGTCCGCGACGATCCCGGCGACGCGATCGCCAAAACGCCGGCGGATCTCATCCAGCGTGGCCTGCCCGCCCTGGTCCTCGGCGGCGTCATGCAACAGTCCCGCGATAGCCTGCACCTCGCTGCCGCCCGCCGACAGCACGCGGCTGGAGACGCTCAGCAGATGCGCGATGTAGGGCACGTTGCTGCCCTTTCTCAATTGGGTCCGGTGCAGCCTTGTCGCATAGACGAGCACTTCGTCGTAGAGATGGGAGAGTAACATTGCTTGCTTTCTTCTCTGGCTGACGCAGGGTCAGACCGATGGTTCGTCATTGGGGATTGTCGGCATTGTTCCAATCATTGGGCACCACGTCGAGCATCATCCTAGCCGACCCGTCGGGCGAATCAGCTGGCGTGCGGAATAGCGGAGAGCCCGCCTCCGGTGCCTTGCTGCGATCGAAGCGCATCGCGAGGGCGTGCGCCAAGACACTGATTTCCTCAATCCGTTCAATGTCCGACTCACTGTCCAGTCCTGCCGACGAAAATATTCTCGTTTCTATTTTCCAGAATTCATGCTTCCCTCTCGTCATCCCGCCTCGACACGAGGGGCGTATCGCGATCGTCACGACACGCGAGGTGGGGAGGCGATGGCCGCCGATGGGCCGCAGCACGTCTGATGACGTGCGGACGAACGGCTCTTGGCGGACGTGAAGTCGCAGCGTCCTGGCACCCCGATGCTGGTGTCACGCCGGTGGAGATGATGATCCGCCGGTCACGGGGGCAAGACAGCCCGGTCCCCGGGGAGACTGCGTATAAACGTGAAGACCATCGCGCAGGGAATGCCGGATGTCGGCTGGACCTGTGGTGACTGCCGCCTGCTTTTTGTTGCAGGCGGGCCATGGGTTGCGGCCAGCACCCGGCATTCCCTGCGCCCTCGTGATTTCAGAGGGTCGATCGAGATGCACAGCCCGGGCGTGATTGCGCCGCGGAGGATGCGGCTGCGTGCCCGCTGGATGCCGTCCCTCACCGTCCGGACCGCGATCGCCGACCATTATCGCTCGCCCCTCCACGGCCTAAAGGTTTTGGTTAATTTTGTCCTGCTACGTCTCGTGCATTCTTCTCTGACAGTGGATTCGGGACCCCATGGCTTTCTTCTCCGGCAAGTCGGCTGATCGCACGCATAACCTCCTGATGACGGAGCTGTTCGAACGCCATCGCGACGCCATCCTGGTGATGTCCGACGGCAAGATCATCGCCTGCAACGAGACCGCGGTTCGCTTCGGCGGCTTCCGCAGCAAGCAGGACTTGCTGTCGCGTTCGCCGGCGACCATGGCGCCGGAGTTTCAGCCCAGTGGCAAGCGCTCCGCCGACGTGGTGAAGGAGATGGATGCCAAGGCCAGGCGCGAGGGCCACGCGACGTTCGAGTGGACCACCAAGCGCGCCGACGGCAGCCCGGCCCTGGTGCAGATCACGCTGGTGCCGACCCAGGTCGAGGGCCAGACCTACGTCATGAGCTTCCGCCGCGATCTTTCCGACCTCGTCGCCGCACGCGAGGAGAAGAAGCGCGCGCTGGACCAGATCGCCAAGGATTTCGAGACCAGCGTCGGCGCCATCGCCAATGCGATCTCTGGCGCCTCGCGCGAAGTCGAGACGACGGCCGCGTCGCTGACGACCACGGCGGACCAGGCCGCGCAGCGCGTGGCGCTGGTCGCGTCGGCGTCGAACTCCGCCTCCTCCAACGTGCAGTCGGTGGCCGGCGCCACCGAGGAGCTGTCGACCTCGGTCAGCGAGATCAACCGCCAGGTCGCGACCTCCTCGACCATCGCAGCCGAGGCGGTCGAGGCGTCCTCGCGCACCAACGACCTCGTCAACAGCCTCGCGGACGCGGCCGCCAAGATCGGCGCGGTCACCGACATGATCAATGCGATCGCGAGCCAGACCAACCTGCTGGCGCTGAACGCGACCATCGAGGCGGCGCGCGCCGGCGATGCGGGCCGCGGCTTCGCCGTCGTGGCCTCGGAGGTGAAGAGCCTGTCGAGCCAGACCGCAAAGGCGACCGACGAGATATCAGCCCACATCAGCGCGATGCAGCGCGCCACCAGCGACACGGTGGCCGCGATCCAGGGCATCGGCGGCACCATCGGCCAGATCAGCGAGATCGCCAAGACCATTGCGACCGCGGTCGACCAGCAGGGCCACGCGACGCAGGAGATCGCCCGCTCGGTCAGCCAGGCCGCCAGCGGCACCCGCGAGGTCGCCACCAACATCGGCTCGGTCAGCCAGACCGTGGAATCAGCTGGCGGCGCCGCGCGGCAGATGCTGGGCGCGGCCGGCCAACTCGCCAAGCACGCGGACGAGCTGCGCGGCAAGGTGAAGGACTTTTTGAGCGCCGTGCAGGCGGCGTAGTTTCGATCGCGGCTCGACGTGTCCGCGATCAGAACGACTCCGCGACGATGTCGCGGAGCGGCTGTTTGAAGACGTGGATAGGAAGGAAAGCGCTCGGGCTTCGCACTCGGAACGCGCGGGGTGAGATGACGAGGAGCGTCCTCACCCTTCGCTGTCGTCCCGGGCAAGCCAGAGCGTCGCGGAGGCGCCGACCCGGGACCCATACTCCGCGGCGGCTATGGTGAGACGAGATCGGAACTACGCGGGTGCCGCCACACCGCATCCTGTGGCTATGGATCCCCGCGTTCGCGGGGATGACAGCTGAGGTTGGGGCGCCGGCCGTGGTCTACCATCGGCAGGGATTGGCAAGGACTTACGTCGACGACACCGCCGGCTTGCGGCCGTAGATCGCATCCGCGCGCTTCTCGAACGCCGCCGACATGCGCGCGAAGATGGTGTCGAACATCGAGCCCATCAGCATCGCCAGCATGCGGCTCTTGAACTCGTAGGCGATGAAGAACGTCACCTCGCAGGCACCCTGCTCGCGCGGCTCAAAGCTCCAGCGGTTCTCCAGGCTGGAGAACGGCCCGCTGACATATTCGACCAGGATCTTGCGCCCGGCGCGGTCGAGCGTGACGCGGCTGGTGAAGGTCTCCTTCACCAGCTTGAACGACACCGTCATGTCGGCGACGACGACCTCGGTGCCATCGGGCTTCTGGCTACGCTGGCGCACCACCAGCTTCTCGCACAGCGGCACGAATTCGGGATAGCGCTCGACATCGGCGACGAGGTCGAACATCTGCTCGGCCGTATGCGCGACGCGGCGCTTGTTGGAAAATCTCGGCATCTGGTCTCGATCAGCGCGCGATGGCGGCGCGCGCGGCCTTGAGCTTGGCGAAGTCCTCGCCGGCATGGTGCGAGGAGCGCGTGAGCGGGCTCGCCGACACCATCAGGAAGCCCTTGGTATAGGCGACGGTCTCGTAGCCGGAGAATTCCTCCGGCGTGACGAAGCGCATCACGGCGTGGTGCTTCCTGGTCGGCTGCAGATACTGGCCGATGGTGAGGAAATCGACCTCCGCCGAGCGCAGGTCGTCCATCACCTGCAGCACCTCGTGGCGCTCCTCGCCCAGGCCGACCATGATGCCGGACTTGGTGAAGATGGTCGGATCGATCTCCTTGACCCGCTGCAGCAGCCGGATCGAGTGAAAGTAGCGCGCGCCGGGACGGACCGAGAGGTAGCGCGACGGCACGGTCTCGAGATTGTGGTTGAAGACGTCGGGCTTGGCGGCGACGACCTGCTCAAGCGCGCCGTCCTTGCGCAGGAAGTCGGGCGTCAGCACCTCGATCGTGGTGGTCGGACATTTCGCGCGGATGGCACGGATGGTCGCGGCGATATGGCCGGCTCCGCCGTCGGCGAGATCGTCGCGGTCGACCGAGGTGACGACGACGTGGGCCAGGCCGAGCTTGAAGGTCGCCTCCGCGACATGTTCGGGCTCACCGGCGTCGAGCGCGGCGGGAAGGCCGGTCTTGACGTTGCAGAAGGCGCAGGCCCGCGTGCAGGTGTCGCCCATGATCATGAAGGTGGCGTGCTTCTTGTCCCAGCACTCGCCGATGTTGGGGCAGCCGGCCTCCTCGCAGACGGTGACGAGGCCGTTCTCGCGCACGATGTTGCGGGTGTCGGCATAGCCGCGGGTGGTCGGCGCCTTGACGCGGATCCAGGCAGGCTTGGCCGGCGAGATCGAGTCCGGCCGGTTCGCCTTTTCGGGGTGGCGGGGGCGCAGCGGCGTGTTCGCGTTGATGTCGACGATGGTGACCATGGGATTCGCACAAACCTCTGTTGCGCCCTAGCTATTCCGTGCCGCGGCGCGCCGCAACCGGCTGGCCGACGATACCAGGGCATGGCAGATATGGGCAGCGCGGAACAGCGCTCATCACGGCGGATTTCCTCAAGAATGGCGCAAAAACCGGCAAAAGCCCCCGGGGTTTCACGGCCCCGGCGGCATGGCGCGGCCAAACGGCTGACGCGGGCGTTCTTCGCCCGCGAGGTGCTCGCGGTGGCGCCGGAGCTGATCGGGGCGACCTTTCTGGTCGACGGCGTCGGCGGAACCATCGTCGAGGTCGAGGCCTATCATCACACCGACCCGGCGGCGCATTCGTTCCGCGGCCCGACGCCGCGCAACCAGGTGATGTTTGGTCCGCCCGGCTTCGCCTATGTCTACCGCTCCTACGGCATTCACTGGTGCGTGAATTTCGTCTGCGAGGCGGAGGGCTCGGCGAGCGCGGTCCTGATCCGCGCGATCGAGCCGACGTTCGGGATCGACGAGATGCGGCAGCGGCGCGGGCTGGAGGATGTCAGGACACTGTGCTCGGGGCCGGGCAAGCTGACCGAGGCGATGGGGATCACGATCGCGCATAATGGCCTGGCGCTGGATGCTCTACCGATCGAGCTGTTCGCACGAGCGGGTGATGTCGACGTCGTCACCGGCGTGCGCATCGGCATCACCAAGGCCGTCGAGCTGCCCTGGCGGTTCGGACTGAAGGGCTCGCGGTTTTTGAGCAAGCCGTTCGCGCGCTAAGCCCATGGCAGTCATTCCGGGATGGTCCGAAGCACCAGACCCGGAATCTCGAGATTCCGGGTTCGATGCTTCGCATCGCCCCGGAATGACGAAGGAGAGAGGACTACGTCACGCGCCCTGAAGCCGCGACAACGCGTCTTGGAGCTTGGCCTTGCGGGCCAGTGCCGCCTCGCGCTTCTCCTTCTCCTCCTCGACGAGTTCCTCGGGCGCGTTAGCGACGAACTTCTCGTTGCCGAGCTTCTTGTCGACGCGCTCGATGTCGGCCTCGGCCTTGGCGATCTCCTTGCCCAGGCGGGTGCGCTCGGCGGCGAGATCGACCACGCCCTTGAGCGGCAGCGCCGCGACCTCGCCGCGCACGACGAGCTGGGCGGAGCCTTCGGGCGCCGTATCGGCGAAGGAGATGTCGGAGAGACGCGCAAGGCGCTTGATCACCTCGCTCCAGCGCGGCGCGCGCTCCCTCGTCTCGGCGGAGGCAGCGACGAGCGCGAGCGTCATCAGAGTCGCCGGCGGGATGTTCATCTCGGCGCGGACCGAGCGGATGGACGTGACGAGATCGACCACCCAGCCGATCTCGGCCTCGGCCGCCTCGTCCTTGAAGCTGGCGGCGTCGAACGAGACCAGCAGCGGCGGCACCAGGGGATCGCCGAAGCTGGCGGCCGACAGCGCGGCGATCTCGGCGACCGTCGGCCTGTCGGTGCGGTGTGGCCAGGGTGACAGGGTCAGCAGACTGTCGCGCTTGGCGGTCGACTCCCAAAGAGCCTCGGTGATGAAGGGCATGAAGGGATGCAGGAGCTTGAGGATCTCGTCGCGCGCCCAGGCGACCATGGCGCGGGTCTCGGCTTTGGCCGGGCCGTTCTCGCCGAGCAACGTCGGCTTGGAGAGCTCGACATACCAGTCGCAATAGACGTCCCAGACGAAGCGGTAGATCGCGTTGGCCGCGTCGTTGAAGCGATACGCCTCCAGCGCCTCGGTGACCTCGCGCGTCGCGGCGGCGGCCTCGTGGGCGATCCAGCGGTTCAGCGTCTCCTTCGCAGCGGCCGGATCGAAGCCGTCCGGCACGGTGCAGCCGTTCATCTCGGCGAAGCGGCTCGCGTTCCAGAGCTTGTTGGCGAACTTGCGGTAGCCGTCGACGCGCTGGGTCGACAGCTTGATGTCGCGGCCCTGCGCCGCCATCGCGGCCAGCGTGAAGCGCAGCGCATCGGCGCCGTGCTCGTCGATCAGCGCGAGCGGATCGATGACGTTGCCTTTCGACTTCGACATCTTGGCGCCCTTCTCGTCGCGGACGAGCGCATGGATGTAGACGGTCGAGAACGGCACCTCCTTCATGAAATGGATGCCCATCATCATCATGCGGGCGACCCAGAAGAAGATGATGTCGAAGCCAGTGACCAGCACGTTGGTCGGGTAGTAGCGCTTCACCTCCGGCGTGGCGTCGGGCCAGCCGAGCGTCGAGAACGGCCACAGCGCCGAGGAGAACCAGGTGTCGAGCACGTCCTCGTCACGTGTGATGAAGCCGTCGCGCTTGTTGCGGTCGAGCGCCATCTCGCGGCCCTGCTCCGCCGTGATGACCTCCTGCTCGACGTAGTAGCCGAGTGCGTTGGACACCGCCTCTTCCTCGGTCTCGGCGACGAACACCTTGCCGTCGGGCCCGTACCAGGCCGGGATCTGGTGGCCCCACCACAGCTGGCGCGAGATGCACCACGGCTGGATGTTCTCCATCCAGTCGAAATAGGTCTTCTCCCAGTTGCGTGGCACGAACGTCGTCGCGCCCGACCTGACGGCTGCGATCGCCGGCTGCGCCAGGGTCTTTGCGTCGACGTACCACTGGTCCGTGAGGTACGGCTCGATGACGACACCGGAGCGGTCGCCATGCGGCACCATGTGCGTGTTCGGCTCGACGCGCTCGAGGAAGCCGAAGGACTCCAGCCGCTCCAGGATCTTCTTGCGCGCAGCAAAACGCTCGATGCCGTGGAACTCCCTGGCAAACTCCTCGGAGCCCTCAGGCAAGCCGCGCAGATAGTCCTCGTTGTCGACCAGCGCGATGCAGCCTTCGCGATCGAGAATGCTGATCTGCGGCAGGCCGTGGCGGCGGCCGACCTCGAAGTCGTTGAAGTCGTGCGCCGGCGTGATCTTGACCGCGCCGGTGCCCTTCTCAGGATCGGAATAGGTATCGGCGACGATCGGGATCTCACGCCCGACCAGCGGCAGGATCACGCGCTTGCCGACGAGATGCTGATAGCGTTCGTCGTCCGGATGCACCGCGACCGCGCTGTCGCCGAGCATGGTCTCGGGACGCGTGGTGGCGACCACGATGAAGCTCGTGGGATCCTCGGGGCTGAACGTCGTGCCCTCGATCGGATAGCGCAGGTACCAGAGATTGCCCTTGACCTCGATCTGCTGCACCTCGAGGTCGGAGATCGCGGTCAGGAGCTTCGGGTCCCAGTTGACCAGCCGTTTGTCCTTGTAGATCAGGCCGGCGCGGTGCAGCTCGACGAACACCTTCACGACGGCCTTGGACAGGCCCTCGTCCATGGTGAAGCGCTCGCGGCCCCAGTCGCAGGAGGCGCCTAGGCGCTTGAGCTGGTTGATGATGGTGCCGCCGCTCTCGTCCTTCCACTGCCAGACGCGCGCGAGGAACTTTTCGCGGCCCATCTCGCGGCGGCCGGGCTGCTGGCGCTCCATCAGCTGACGCTCGACCACCATCTGGGTCGCGATGCCCGCATGGTCGGTGCCCGGCTGCCACAGCACGTCGCGGCCGCGCATGCGCTCGAAACGGCACAGGATGTCCTGCAGCGTGTTGTTGAGCGCGTGCCCCATGTGCAGCGAGCCGGTCACGTTCGGCGGCGGGATCACGATGGTGAAGGGATCCGCATTGCGCCGATCGGGGCGACCGGCGGAGAACGCGCGGGCATCCTCCCAGACCAGGGACATGCGACCTTCGAGATCGGTGGGCTGATAATTCTTATCGATCATGGCATTTCCAGCGGCGCGGGGCCGGCTGTCCAATTCGGGATGTCGCGGAACTCGTCCGGGCCTTTTGTGACACGACCTGAAAAAGCTCGCGCAAGCTGTTGGTGCTTGGGCTGTTTTCGGACTGATGTCCGACCGCGGACCGCGCTCCCGGAAGAGCCCTCTCGATCCGTCCGGCAGGGATCAGCTTGACAGGGCTAGAAAGCCGCCGCGGCGCGCCAAGTCAACAGCAGCGGCGAACATTGACGGATAGCGTCTACCGCCTGCCGCGGCTCACTCCAGAACGGAACGGGAGATCGTGCCGTCTTGGCGTCAGCGGCCGCGCGAGACGCGCTCGATCTCCGCCTTGACGATGCGCTCCACCAGGGCCGGAAGATTGTCATCCAGCCACGATTTCAGCATCGGACGCAGCATCTCCTTGACGAGGTCCTCAAGCGTCCGGGCGTTGTTGCTCAGCACCGTATTGGCCAGCGCGTTGAACGCCGATTCGACGGCGTTCACCGTCGATGGGGCCAGGATCGGCTGCTTCGGCGTGACTTGCTCGAACGCGGACTCGAAGCTGGCAGCCTTCTGATTGAGCCGCCCGGCCTCGATGAACTCGATATCGTCCCGCGGATCCACCTTTCGGAAGGATGCCGCGGCGGGGGCTGGCGCTGGAGCGGGAGTCGGTGGGGCCACTGCCATGTCGTCCGTCAACTCGAGTACTTCAGGTTCGGGATCGGGCTCGGGTGCTACCGGCCGAACCTCTGCGACCGGAGTCGTTTCATCCAAACCCGCCAGCAATGCGTCAATGTCGTCCTGGTTGTTGCTCGCGGCGGCCGCAGGCGCTGGCGGCGGCGGTGCGGGCTTGGCGGGAGCCGCAGCGGCGATCTTCGAAGGTGGGATGTCGTTCATCGCCGACTTCGCTGCCGGGGCCGCCGGCTTCTCGGCCTTGACCGGCTCCGGCGCTGCGGCCTTGTCTGCCGCCGGCGGCTTACCCTCGTCGTCGGCAATGATACGCCGGATCGACGCCAGAATCTCCTCCATGGAGGGTTCTTGGACCTTCGCAGGCTGCGTCATTTCCGACTCCAAATCAGCAACGCTGCCGTACGAACCGGCTCAGCGCAAAAGTCCCGGGCGCCGGCCCCAAGTGGCTTGGACTTCTCAACGGACATGCCAACTTGTCTCCGGACAAGGCCTGATCGATGCAAAACAACAGAACGATACTGCCCATGTCGGAGTCTATTCTTGGAAGAACTTCCGACGCAGTCCGAATCGTTCGGCGGCCATTTTGAGGCTATGTCATGGCAACAAATGAATGCAAGCAACGCTGGCCGCGAACCCGGTGGAGCACGGAGGTCGCCCGTCAAGCGTCGCCCATTCGTCACAACCACAGCATGTGCCACAAAAAAATCCCCCGGCCAAGGACCGAGGGATTAGGGTCGATATTAAGAATGTACTAACGACCATCCGGCGTCCGTACACCTGCCCAGTTATCCCGGACCTGCTGGTAGTGCACGCTGGGATCGTAGGTGGTGGTCGGCAGGTTCAGCACCTGCGGTGACAGCCGCCCCACGGTCTGAAGCACCGTATAGGATGCCACCACGCGGTCATGCTGGGCGTTCACCAGCGAATTCCGCGCGTTGACCAGCGCCTGCTGAGCGTTGAGCACGTCGAGGGTGGTGCGCTGCCCGGCCTTGGCCTCTTCGCGGACACCATTGAGGGCGATCTCGGAGGCTGAGACCTGGGCCTGTGCCGACTGCACCTGTGCCTTGCCCGCAAGCAGCTTGCCCCAGGCAGATACTACGTCGGAGCGAGCCTGATCGCGCGTCTGCTCAAGGGTAAGACGCCGTTGAGCCAGCGTCTCCTTCGACTGCCGGATCAATGCATATTCGCCGCCACCCTGAAAGATCGGCACGTTCAGCGTTGCCGTCGCACCGGCATTGAACGTCTTATAGGCCTGAACCGACGTTTCGTACGATTCGGACGCCGAGGCCTGAAGCGTGACGGTCGGCAGCAAAGCACCTTCGTTGATTTTCAGCAGCAGGAATTGAACGTCGATGCCGTACATCGCGGACGTCACGCTCGGGCTTTGGGTCAAAGCCGTCTCGATCGCTTGCTGAAGCGTCGGTGGCAAGTACCGATCAACAGGCGAGCCCGGCATGAGATTGACGGGCTCGCTGCCGATGATGCGTCGGAAATTCGACCGTGTCGCAGTCAGATTCGCTTCGGCCGTGAGCTGCTGCGTGCGGCCTGCCGCCAGCTGCGCCTCGGACTGCGCAACGTCCGTGCGGGTGACTTCGCCGACATTGAAGCGGTCGCGCGTCTGTTTGAGCGTCTGCTCCAGCACCCGTGTATTGCTGCGCTGAACCTCGACGATCGCCGCATCGCGCAGGTAGTCCATGTAGATGGTGGCCGCCGACAACAGCACGTTCTGCTCCAGAACGCGCAGACCTTCCCGCTCACCAGAGACACTTGCTTCAGCCTTCCGGACACCATTGGCCGTCTGCTGACCGTTGTAGAGAGTCTGGTTCACCGTCAAACCGACACTGCGCGGCCGCTGCAGGCCGTTGGCAGCGGGGGCACCGGGAGCAGCCTGCAGATCCGTGTACGACACCCCGCCCGTCGCCGACAGATTTACTTTCGGCCGATACCCCGAGAGCGCCTGGGGGACACCTTCGTCGGTCGCGCGAACAAAGGCGCGCTGGGCATTGAGCTGAGGATTGTTCTGATAGGCGCGCACCAGCGCAGCCTCGATCGTGTCGGCCAGCGCTGGCGCCGGGCCCGCACAAGCCATCACGAGGACCGCAGCCGCCGCTGCAGTGACGAGCTTCACCCCAAACATCCCTGTTCCATTCATTTGTTACCGGCTCGAACGCCAGAGCCGGGCCGTAACCTGTTGAAGAGACTCCCGCGCACCTCGCACCTTATTCCCCATGCATGCGCAACGGAACTACCCAAGCCTGGAACCTGTGCCGAAAACTGTCAACGTGCAGCATCCGGGCCACACTTCTGATTTAAAACAGAATTTCGCCCGCCAGAGGGCGCGAAAACGACGCAGCAAACCCTGCTCGCCACGGGATGGCCCGCCAGTTCAGAGAAGCCGCGAAGAACTTCGTTGGGCGATTTAAAACACGAATTCCGGGAGCTGTTCGAGACCGGGAATGACCGGTGCCGCGGCATCGAACAGGACCCTGCTGCCGATATCACCATGCGATCGCGTAAAGATCATGGCGCGGGCGGGACGTACGGTGGCGAAGACACCGACCAGGCGGCCGCCCTCCTTCAATTGACGGCAAAGACCGTCGACAGGGACCTCGGTGGCCCCATTGAGGAGAATCACGTCGAAGCGGCCGTCCGCCGGATCACCCTGCGCGGCCGGCGCGACCCGAATCGTGACCGGGCAGCCATCGACGGCGGCAAGCAGCTGCTTGGCGCGCCCTTCGACCGCAGAATCGACCTCGGTCGCCGTCACGCTGCCCGCGAGTCGGGCGGTCAGCGCGGCGAGATAGCCCGTCGCACATCCAACCACCAGCACGTTGTCGGTCGGCTTGATCTCGGCAGCCTGCAGCAGTTTTCCGGTCAGCATCGGCTTGATCAGATACCGCTTGGCGGAAGCGGATTCGGAGACGTCGAGATCCAAGTCGAGATAGGCCAGCGCCTGCCGATCTGCGGGAACGTAGGCTTCCCGCGGCACGGTCAACAACGCATCCAGCACGCGGTGATCGGTGACGTCGCTGGTCCGAACCTGACCATCGACCATTTTCTGGCGCGCCGTCGCGAATGAAGACATGAGCAGACCTGCAAGCAAAGTGGATGGACCGCAGACGATCTGCGCAATCTTTTGGTACAAGGTCCCCGAAAAGGCAACATGCGGGTTTGAACGGATCCGCTGGGAAGCCGCGTCTGCGAGGGCGGTCGCCGGCTACTCGATCACCACGGCGAGTCGTCCGAGCAACTGCACGATCTCGTCAATATGTTCGGAATCACCGCGCGTCACCATGTCGGCCAGCCGCGTGAGGCATTCGTCGTCGCTGAGACGCTCGACCTGGTCGGGAATCAACGAGGGCGCGGAGACTGCTTCAGCGAATGGGATGACGGTGTTTGGCATCTACGACACTCCATGACCGCGGGCACTGGCCGGTTCCAGCAAACTATCGGGGCCGGTTTGCTCCCCTCCAAGTGAATTTCCTGTCATCGAACTGTGGGCGACCGCTGCCCAGCAAGCGTTCAAAATCAATCTAACCATCTGAAACTTCGGTATTTTATTCCTGAACCCGCAATCGTCGCAAAGATGCGATTTCGTTCTATGCAAGGCGAAACGGCTTTGTTATACGCAGCCGCATTCGCGAACATTGCTTCGCCTGTTCCTCGGTAGCTCAGCGGTAGAGCATTCGACTGTTAATCGAATGGTCGCTGGTTCGAATCCAGCCCGGGGAGCCATTCTGGCCAAGCCGAATGGTTCTTTATCCTCACATTCCCTCTTTCTTGTGACGCTGGGCACCCGCCGATTCGCGGCGAACGCGCGCCTCCTGACCGTCATCTGGCTGGGCGGCGTGGCTGTCCGCCTTGACGGCGCATGGGGCGTCGGGCAAGCGGGACGGATCTCTTGCAAGTGGCGACCAGCGATGCCGATTTCCGATCATCTGAGAGCCGTCCGCAGCAAGATCGGCCATGATCTGTTGGCGACCACGGCAGTTTCCATCTCCGTGTTCGACGACCAAGGACGCATTCTACTCGGACGCGACGCGGAGACGGGCCTCTGGACGTTGCCTGGCGGCGCCATCGATCCGAATGAGCACCCAGCCGACGCGGCCACCCGCGAATGCTTCGAGGAGACCGGACTGGTGGTCCGGCCAAAACGTCTGCTCGGGGTGTTCGGCGGCCCGGAGTTCCTCATCCGCTATCCCAACGGTGATCTGACCTACTATACGGTCATCGCGTTCGAGGCCGTCATCGAAGGCGGCGCGCTTGCGCCCGACGGCGAGGAGATGGCGAGCCTGCGATTTGTCGATCGCGCGGAATGGGAACAGCTCGCGGTGTCGCCATCGAGCCGAATCATCTCGCGGCAGGCGCTCCAGCACGACCCCGTCCCCTACTTCGCTGCCGCGAGCTGGCGGCCCGAGAGCTGATCCGGACACAAGACGTTGGATCCTGTCGCCGCAAGCCTCATGCTGATGGCCGGTCTGCTTCACGCGACTTGGCATGCCATCGTCAAGACCGGCAGCAGCCTCTCTCTCCTGGCTGGCATGGGGCTGGTGAGCAGCATCCTGATCCTGCCCTTCATGTTTCTCGTTCCCGTTCCGGCCCCCTCGACTTGGCCGCTCATCGTCGCTTCGCTCGTCTTGCACGCAGGCTACAAGGCGAGCCTCGCAACGGCCTACCGCTCGGCCGAGCTTGGACGCTCCTACCCGATCGCGCGCGGCGCCGTTCCGCTGTTCGCAACGCTGTTTGCCTCGCTGGGTCTACAGCAACCGCCACGGAGCGGGCAGTTGATCGGGATTGCCGTCATCGTCCTCGGCATCACCGGCCTGGCGCGCGACCGCATCCACGGTCCCGTCGATCGCCGTGCGTTCTGGGCTGCGATTTGCGCCGCCGCACTGGTCGCGGGCTATTCGGTCGTCGATGCGGCAGGCACCCGGCAGATCGAAGGCTGGGCTTCGTTCACGGTCTGGATGATCGTGCTCGACAGTGTCGCGTTCTTCCTCGTCGCGATGATGCTGCGAGGGCCTGCGCTGGTGTGGGAGATCCGCGACGCCTGGATTCCGGTGCTGATCGCAGGAACCCTGGGGCTGGCGTCATTCGTGGTATTCCTTTGGGCCTTGAGCCGCAATCCGATCGCCAATGTGGTGGCCTTCCGCGAATGCAGCGTCTTGTTTGCGACGCTGATCGGCGTGCTGTTCTTGAAGGAGCATGCGACGCCGCGGCGGCTCTGCTGCGCCGCACTGATCGCAGCCGGGCTGGTCGCCATCGCCTTGCTCAAGCCGGGCTGAGCTTCTCCAAACTGCCGAAGCGATTGGTCCGGAAAGCATGGTTCCATCTTCGTCGCTTCAACATACGCCGGCCCGCGGCCGGGAAGTTCCGTAAAACTCCTCGTTGCAGAATCGTAACAACTAATTCAGTGTTAACCACTTTGTCATTTTCGAGCTTCAACCCATTGTCCTTGTAGCGTGAGAGTCCTTCAGTCCCGCTGATACTGAGGTGGCCCATGCCTACTGTCCTCATTATTGACGATGACTATGCTACGCGCGCTGCGCTGGAAGCATCATTGAAGAAGAAGCGGTTCTGCGTGTTTCTCGCGCCGGACGGTCCGACCGGCATTCGATTGATCGGCAGCGTGTCCTTCGATGCCGTCGTGATCGACATGTTCATGCCGGGTATGGATGGGATCGCAACCATTCGTGAGCTCATCAAGATCGATCCCACGGTGCCGTTCATCGCGATCTCCGGCTACGCATTCACCGACAAGAAACAGGGCGCTCCGGACTTCCTCGGTATGGCAATCAAGCTCGGAGCGACGGCTGCGTTGCAGAAGCCGTTCGACATCCGCGATCTGCTCGAAGCGGTCGATCGTTCGATCGAGGTGCGTCAACGACTTCTGACCGAGGCGCGGCACGTGGCTCCTCGCTCACATCTGTCAGGAAGGCCTCATGATGAACATCCTGGTCGTTGATGACGAAGTCGGTGTTTGCTGTGTCATCCAGCACCTTCTGGTTCGCGAGGGCTACGCGGTCACTGCCGTCACCGACGGTCGGCTGGCGATGGATGCGGTGACCCGCGGTGACTTCGCCGCGGCTCTGATCGATCTCAACTTGGCCGACATGGACGGCAACGACGTGATCCGGGCTGCACGCGCGGCTCGGCCCACGATGCCGATCGTGATGATGTCGGGCATGGTGCTGGAATCAGGACGCGGCACGGCTGATTTGCTCGGCCCCTCCGCCAGAGTGGTCGGCCTTCATCGTTTGGCGAAGCCGTTCAAGCCGAAAGACCTGTCGCAGCTGATGCGTGACATTCTGGCGCAGGACACCGAACCTCTCGCCGTCGCGGTCTGACCGCCAGCGATTCGGTCGCACGCGTCGAGCCGGGAGCCGATCGCCTCATCGACCTTTGCCGGAGAAGCAGCCTGCGACTCGCGGCAGGCGCGTCGATCTCTTGCTCACGGTCGGCTACAGACCGGCTCGTCGTCGCTGTACGACATCACTTGGCGCTCAGGGAGACGGGTCAAGGGAAGATGAGAAGTCTCGAGGGGTGTGAGCCTGTTCACACCGGAACAGCGCGGACCGCGGTACCTTTTGGAACAACGGGCACCGGTAACGATTAGGTCCTTTGCGCCCGATCGTTAGAATTTGAGCGATCCGCTCAATTTGAACAAAGTGGAATTTTGCCATCGTGGCTCGCAGTTTGCGCGAGGGCAAGATGAGCGAAGCCGAATACGAGTTGTTGATGGACGTTGTGAGAACGGCTATTGCGCCCGAGACCGAGACCGATTCCATGGCCCGCTTGTTTTCGATCCTGCATTTCCCCACGGCAGCCAACGACAACCAGGGCGCCTGGCCGCTGATCCCGTTTCCAGACGGCTGGTTCGCGGCCTGCTGACGCGCGATCTTCTGTCGCCATGCAGGCCAGGCGATCGGCACGTCTTGGCCGGAACACTGCTGCGGTCTTCGTTCCCTAGAATGGCGACGGCCGAGGCCGCCGCCATTCAGATCACCGGCGCTACCTCCTGACTGCGAACACCCAGACGACGCCGCCTTGCGGGACGTTGTCTTCGAGACCGATGTTGCCTTTCGAGAGCGCATCCTGGATGCGCTGCGCGTCGACGCCCCAGCCGGACTGCACGGCGATGTACTGGGTGCCATCGACCTCATAGGCGACCGGCATGCCCATGATGCCCGAATTCGTCTTCTGCTCCCACAGCAGTTCGCCGGTGTTGGCATGGAAAGCCCGGAACATCCGGTCATTGGTGCCGCCGACCAGGACGAGATCGCCCGCCGTCGCGGTCACCGACCCGAACAGCTGGGATTTCGGGAAATTGTGCGACCAGACCTTCTTGCCTGTCGCTGGATCCCAGGCCTGCAGCTCCCCGAAATGGTCGGCACCGGGCCGCACCGTGAGCCCGATGTCCTCGGCCTTGGTGCCGAGCCAGAGCTGGCCGGGAACGAGCGACAGCTTTTCCCCGGTGAAGCCGCCGCAGAAATTCTCGTTCGCCGGCACGTAGACGAAGCGCGTCTTCTGGCTGTAGGCCGCGGACGGCCAGTCCTTGCCGCCCCACAACGAGGGACAGAAGTCCACCCGCTTGCCGAGCGTCGGCTTGTGCGCGGGATCGACGATCGGCCGTCCCGTCTCGGGCTCGATCCCCTTCCAGACATCGGTGTGGACGAAGTTCCAGCCGTTGACGTAGTTGATGCGCTCCGGCGTGCGCTCGAGCACCCAGAAGATGGCGTCGCGTCCGGGATGGATCAGGCTCTTGAAGCTGCGGCCGTCGCGCTGCAGGTCGACAAGCATCGGTGCATCGACCTCATCCCAGTCCCACGAGTCGTTCTGGTGATACTGGAAATGCGTCTTGACCTTTCCGGTCGCAGGATCCAGCGCGATCACCGAGCTGGTGTAGAGATTGTCGCCGGGGTGCAAGCCCCCCGGCCAGGGCGCGGCGTTGCCGACGCCCCAATACACCGTCTGGGTGTCCTTGTCGTAGGTGCCTGTCATCCAGGCGGACCCGCCGCCGTTCTTCCAGTCGTCGCCGCTCCAGGTGTCATGCCCGGCCTCGCCTTCGGCTGGAATCGTGAAGGTGCGCCAGAGCTCCTTGCCGTCCTCTGCGTCATAAGCGGCAACATAACCGCGGACGCCGAACTCGCCGCCGGAGCCACCGACCATCACCTTGCCGTCGACGATCAGCGGCATCAGCGTGAGATATTGTCCCTTCTTGTAGTCCTGGACCTTCTTGTCCCAAAGCACCTTGCCGGTCTTGGCGTCGAGCGCGACCAGATGATCGTCCGTCGTGGCGAGGTAGAGCTTGTCCTGCCAGAGGCCGACGCCGCGATTGGTCGGATGCAGCTGGAACAGATCCTCGGGGAGCTCGCGCTTGTAGCGCCAGTACTGGTCGCCCGTCTTGGCGTTCAGCGCGATCACCTGTCCCATCGGCGTCGTGATGAACATGACGCCGTTGTTGACCAGAGGCGGCGCCTCGTGCCCTTCGACGACGCCGGTGGCAAAGGTCCAGACCGGCACCATGTCCTTGACGTTCGTGGTGTTGATCTGGTCGAGCGGACTATAGCCTTGGCCATCATAGGTCCGACGATAGAGCATCCAGTTGCCTGGCTCGGGATTTTCGAGCCGTGCGGGCGTGACGGGACTGTAGTTGTCGATGGGGCCGGCCACGGCTGCAGGTGCGGCGAGACAGGTGAACGCCACGGTGCTCGATAGCAGCCATTGCTTGATCGCGGTGGACGTGATGGACATGGACAAACCTCCCCTCCTTCGTTTTTCGATTCACTTGTTGTCGTGACGGGTGTCGAGACGATGCGAGTTCCGATCGGCACACGGGATCTCATCAGCCCTGTTGGCCACCTACCTTTCCAATGAAGGGCGCAGCGATCATGAGCGCGCCGTCCTTGATCACGAGGGGAAGCGCGGCAAGCCGCCGCGGCGCGGGGCCGAACACGACCTGCGCCCCGCGCCTCGGGTCGTACTCGGAATTGTGGCACATGCATTTGAAGACATCGTCGTTGCCCTCGGTCGCCTTGATCCAGGCCGTGACCGGGCATCCCGCATGCGAGCAGATAGCCGAGTAGGCGACGATGCCCTCGGCCGTGCGCTGACGCGTGTCTTCGTCGAGTTCGGTTGGATCGAGCCTGACGAGCAGCACCTCGTTCAATCGCGATCCGTCACGCACGATCGCATTCGCTGGATCCTTCGGCCACCCATGAACCGGTGGCTCGCCGATCTTCAAGTCGTCAGGCGTGATCGTCTGCCCTTCGCGCTCCCCTTCCGAGAACACGATCAGGTCGCCTTTTTGCGGCCGCTTCTCCTTGCGCGGATCGTCGTCATCGGCCGCTGCGCTGGTGACTGTTGCGCATGCGGCAAGCGTGCCGAAAACCACCGAGCGGCGCGTCGGGTGATCATCCATGACAGATCTTTGCGTGTGAAGTCGTGTGTGAGTCGTGGGAGTGCTGCTCTACAGCCCGGCGTCCCGCAACACAGCCCAACATAGAACAATTAGAACAACACAACCTGAAAAAATCAAGGCGCGCTGCGCGATTTCGCCACGATGTTTTCGACTATCGTCGCTGCTGCGCGTCATTGCCGGTGAAGCGGTTCGGCGAAAGGTCCTCGCGATCGAGACCGACGGTGTCGCCAGCGCCGTCTGGAATTGCGACAAAGCGAGATGTGGAGCAGGGTCGCGATGAGCGCGGCGCGACAACACCCCTATGCGCTGCCGTGGCCCGATGCCGACCAGCTCGAAACGCGGCTCGGGGCATCGAACTTCCACTTGGCTAACGGTCCGGATCGATGGAGTCGGCTTCGCGACGAGAGTGGTTGCCTAAGCGCGAGATTGCCTATATTGCTCCGCCCACAGGGGCCACGTGGCGGAGTGGTTACGCAGCGGTCTGCAAAACCGTTTACACCAGTTCAATTCTGGTCGTGGCCTCCACTCAATCAAAATCAAGCGGTTGGACTACCCATTGGGGCCGCGAACCGGCCCTAGATGGGCAGATCGTCGATGCCGCCGGGATAGCTGACCTGCGCGCGCGGCCAGGTCAGAATTGCCCTCCGTTCACCGGCCGAGACACCGCCCCGATCCGAGCCGGACCTGCCGGACAGCCGGGGCGCGTAATCCCGGAACTGCACCACATTGGACTTTTCTGCTTCCTGCATGGCTCTCATCCTCGTTCCATGCTGCAATGCAAGAAGCGTACCCTTGGTTCCTAAACCCGCCGTTTGCGGCTGCGCCAATCCGGCTTGCGGGCCTTTGGGCGGGGCGTGAGCTCCGGATGCTCTTTCTCCACCTCTCGATACCGCGCAAGCATGCGCTCGAAGCTCGCGTCGAGGACCGTGGCGATCTCAGGCCGCCGTTCCAGCGCGGCCATCAGCATCCCGGCCGCCTCGATGGTCGACAGCCCGTCGCGGCGCGGTTCGCGGCGCAGCCGACCGTAGCGCGACGGCTGCCGCGGCCCGAGGATCACACGCTGGCACTTCAGCATCCACGGATTGCGCCACCACAGCGCCTTGGCCTGGCTCCAGGTGCCGTCGAGCAGGATCACGCCCTCGATCGACTTGAGGATGGCGCGCTGGTTGTCGGCCACCTCACCCTTGCGGGTCACCGCGACCACCTCGCTCTCGGGATCGAGCTCGGCCGCCTTCGCCGAGCCGAGATAGAGAATGGCCCAGCGCGCGGGATCGGCGACCGGCCGTCCCAGTGCCTTGGCGAGGCTCGGCCAGGATAACCCGACCTTGACCACCGCGTTCTTGAAATGCAGCGCGGCGAGCCGCGCGGTGCCGAGGGCGCGATCCTGCTCCTGCGGGTGCTGCAGGATCAGGAGCCCCAGCCGGCTTTCCAGCGGTGTGACGCTGTCGCAGACGCACAGCGGCAGCGGCTTCTGGCAACGCGGGCAATCGGGCGGCGCCTCGGTGGCGAGCGGCGGATGGTCGTGTGGTTCTGGCATGCGGCGGCTATACGCGCCCGCGGACAGCGCCACAACGGCTCATTCGGCGGGCGCGGCAAGCGGCTCCGGCGCAGGCCGGCGGCGTAGCCGGTCGATCAGCAGGTAGATCACCGGCGTGGTGTAGAGGGTGAGGATCTGCGACACCAGGAGGCCGCCAATGATGGTGATGCCGAGGGGGCGGCGCAGCTCGGTGCCGGGACCGGTCGCGATCACCAGCGGCAGGCCGGCGAACAGCGCCGCGAGGGTCGTCATCAGGATCGGGCGAAAGCGCACCCGGCAGGCCTCGAAGATCGCGTCGGCCGAGGACATGCCGCGCTGGCGCTCGGCCTCGAGCGCGAAATCGACCAGCATGATGCCGTTCTTCTTGACGATGCCGATCAGCAGGATGATGCCGACGAAGGCGATTACGGTCAGCGGCGTATTGGTGATCTGCAGCGCGAGCAGCGCGCCGAGCCCCGCCGACGGTAGCGTCGAGATGATGGTCAGCGGATGCGCCAGGCTCTCATAGAGCACGCCCAGCACGATATACATCGCGGCCAGGGCGAACAGGATCAAGAGCGGCTGGCGGCCGCTGCTCTTGTTGAAGTCTCCGGCATTGCCGTCGAAGCTGCCGCGGATGCCCTCCGGCATGTGCAGCTCATCGACGGCGCGCTGAATGTTGGCCGTCGCGGTCTGCAAGGGCACGTCCGGCAGCAGGTTGAACGACACGGTGGTCGAAGGGAACGATTGTGAGTGATACACCGCCAGCGGTGACAGGCCGCGCTCGGCCTTGACCAGCGCCGACAGCGGCACCTGCGCGTCCCCTGCCCCGGCCACATAGATGCGGTCGAGATTGGAGGGATCGGTCTGGAATTTCGGGTCGATCTCCAGCACGACCATGTACTGGTTGCGCTGGCTGTAGACGATCGAGATCTGGCGTTGCGCGAAGGCGTTGTTGAGCGCGTTGTCGATGTCCTGGACGCGGACGCCGAGGCTCGCCGCCTTCTGTCGGTCGATCCGCAGCGCGAGCTGCAGGCCACCGGGATCGCGGTCGCTGGAAATGTCGGTGATGCCGTCGACCGTCTCCAGGCGCTTGGCGACGATCGGCGCCCATTTCTGCAGAAGGTCGAGATCGGGGCTGCTCAACGTGTACTGGTAGTCGGAATCGCTCTGGCGACCGCCGGTGCGCACGTCCTGCGCGGCGAACATGAAGAGCCGAATGCCGGGGACCATCGCGAGGCTCCGCCTGAGGCGGTTGATCACGAGCTCAGTCGAGACGCCCTCGCGCTCCGCCGGGGGCTTGAGGTTGATGAACATGGTGCCGCGGTTCGAGGTCGCCCCGCCCGGCCCGCCGCCGCCACCGATGGTCGAGCCAATCCCGGCCACGGCCGGATCGGCCATCACGATGTCGGCGAGCCGCTGCTGCAGGCCCAGCATGGACTGGAACGAAATGTCGGCCGAGGCGCGCGTCGCACCGATGACGAAGCCGGAATCGTCGGTCGGGAAATAGCCCTTGGGCACCTTGATGTAGAGCGTCACCGTGAGCGCGATGGTGGCGAAGAACACGATCAAGGTGAGGAACGGATAAACCAGCACGCCGCGCAGCGTCCAGGCATAGAAGCGGACCATGCCGGACAGCGCGCCTTCGACGATACGGTCGAACCAGGTGGCACGATCGGACAGCGTCTCCTTGATGTAATGCGCGCAGATCATCGGCGTCACCGTCAGCGATACCAACGTCGACACGACGATTGCGAAGGTCAGCGTCAGCGAGAACTCACGCAGGAGACGGCCGACGACGCCGTCCATGAAGATCAAGGGCACGAAGGCTGCAATCAAAGAAAGGCTGATCGACAACACGGTAAAGCCGATCTGGCGGGCGCCATCGAGCGCGGCGCGCATCGGCGACAGGCCATGCTCGAGATTGCGGTACATGTTCTCGATCATGACGATGGCGTCGTCGACGACGAATCCGACGGAGATCGCGAGCGCCATCAGCGAGAGATTGTCGATCGAGAATCCTGCGAGCCACATCGCCGCGCAGGTGCCGGCCAGCGCCAGCGGAACCGAGACGCCGGCCGCCACCGTCGGCACCAGGCGGCGCAGGAACAGGAACACGACGACCATCACCAGCACGGCGGTCGCGAGCAAGGTCCACTGCATGTCCTCGACCGAGGCGCGAATGGTCCCGGTGCGGTCGACCAGAGTGGAGATCTCGATGCCGGCCGGCAGCCATTGCTTGAGCTCGGGGATCAGCGCCTTCACGCGGTCGACGGTCTCGATCACGTTGGCGTCGCCCTGTTTCGCGATCTGGATCAGCACCGCCGGCTGCTTGTTGAACCAGGCGATCGAACGCACGTTGCGTACGGAATCCTCGACGTCGGCGACATCCGACAGCCGCACGAAGCTGCCATTGCTGCTCTTGATCAGGATGTCGCGGAATTCGGCCGCGCTGCGCATCTGCCTGTTGATGGCAATGGTCTCGCTCTGCCGCGCGCCCTCGAAGATGCCGACCGGCCCGATCGGATTGGCATTGATGATCGCCGTCCGGACATCGTCGGTCGAAATCCCGGCATTGGCGAGCGAGACCGGATTGAGTGCGATGCGCACGGCGGGTTGATCGGCGCCGCTGACCGTGACGTTGCCGACGCCGGGCACCTGGAACAGACGCTGCGCCAGAACGGTGTCGGCGACGTCGTACATCGCGCTCGGCGTCATCGTCTTCGAGGTCAGGGCCAGAACGAATACGGGAGCCGCGGCCGTGTTCGCCTTGCGGAAGCGCGGCAGCGCCGGCAGGTCGCTCGGAAGGTCCGACAGCGAGGCGTTGATGGCCGCCTGGACGTCACGCGCGGCCTTGTCGATGTCGCGGCCGATCGAGAACTGGATCTGGATGTTGGTGGTGCCGAGCGAGCTCGTCGATGTGATCTGGTCGACACCTGCGATTTCGCCGAGCCGCCGCTCCAACGGCGCCGCGACCGTCCCCGCCATGACGGACGGGTCCGCACCCGGGCGCGACGCGCTGACGAAGATCGCGGGGAAATCGACGTTCGGCACGGGCGCGACGGGAAGGAAGATATAGGCGACGATCCCGACCAGGAACAAGCCGATCGAGAGCAGCGTGGTGCCGACCGGCCGGCGAATGAACGGCTCGGAGATCGAGGCCATCACTGGATGCCTTCGGTCGCACCTGCGATCGGCGGCGACGGCAGGTTCGGCGCCGGCGGCAGCGCGCGCTCGAAGCGACGATTGATGCGGTCGAGCGCGAGATAGATGACCGGCGTCGTGTACAGCGTCAGCAATTGGCTGAGCAGCAGGCCGCCAATGATGGAGATGCCGAGCGGAAAGCGCAGCTCCGAGCCGGTGCCGCTCTCGATCGCCAGCGGCAGCGCGCCGAACAGCGCGGCCAGGGTCGTCATCATGATCGGGCGGAAGCGCAGGAGACACGCCTGCACGATCGCGTCGTAGGGTGTGCGGTTTTCGTGACGCTCCGCTTCGAGCGCGAAGTCGATCATCATGATCGCGTTCTTCTTGACGATGCCCATCAGCAGAATGATGCCGATCAAGCCGATGACCGAGAGATCCTGGCCGAACAGCATCAAGGCCAAGATGGCGCCGACGCCCGCCGACGGCAAGGTCGACAGGATCGTGATCGGATGGATGTAGCTCTCATAGAGCACGCCGAGCACGATGTAGATCGTGACCACGGCCGCCAGCAGCAACCAGGGCTGGCCGGCCAGCGACTTGGCGAACTCGGCGGCATCGCCCGAATAGACACCGATGATGCTGCCGGGCATGCCGATGCGGTTCTCAGTCGCATGGAGCGCCTCGACCGCCTCGCTCAGCGCAGCGCCGGGCGCGAGATTGAAGCTCAGCGACACCGCCGGAAACTGCGCCTGGTGCGAGATGGCGAGCGGCGCGGTGGTGCGCTTCAGGCTCGCCACCGCCGAGAGCGGCACTTGGCCGCCGGCGCCAGGCAGATAGAGCTTCGATAGGATCGAGGGATCGCGCTGATACATCGGCAGCGCCTCCAGCACGACGCGGTACTGATTGGCCTGACCATAGATCGTCGAGATCTGCCGCTGCGCGAAGGCGTCGTTGAGCGTGTCGGTGACGCCCTGCAGACTGACGCCGAGCTGGCCGGCGCGCTGGCGGTCAATGGTCAGCTCCGCGCGCAGGCCGCCCTCCTGGGCTTCGGAGGAGACGTCGCGAAATAAAGGGTCGCGGCGCATTTCTCCGACAAGCTGCCTCGCCCATTTCGACACCTCGGTGGCATCGGCACCGGTCAACGTGTACTGATATTGCGAGCGGCTCGCCTGGGTCGAGATTTGCACGTCCTGGACCGGCTGAAAGTACACGGTCATGCCGGGCACGCCCGAGGTCTTCTGCTTCAGCCGGTTGATCACCTCAGCGACGCCGTCTTGCCGCTCGCCGAGCGGCTTCAAGGTCATGACGAGACGGCCGACATTGGTGGTCGGGTTGACCGATCCGGCGCCGATCACCGAGACGACGCCGACGACGTCGGGGTCAGCCTGGATCGCGGCGGCGACGTCCGCCTGGCGTTTCGTCATTTCGGCGAACGACACGTCGGGGCCGGCCTCGGTCACCGCAGTGATCGAGCCGGTATCCTGCAGCGGCAGAAAGCCCTTGGGCGCGACGACGTAGAGCGCCAAGGTCGCCGCCAAGGTCGCGAAGGTCACGACCAGCGTCTCGGTCTGGCGATCCAGCACCCACAGCAGGCTGCGATGATAGACGGCCACGGTGCGGTCGATGAAGCGGCTGACAGCGTTCAGCCCCGGCAGCACCCACTCCTCGCTGGCGTGCTTCAACAGCCGCGAGCACATCATCGGCGTCAAGGTCAACGACACCACCGCCGATGTCACCACTGCAATCGTCAGCGTAAGCGCAAATTCCCGAAACATGCGGCCGACCAGACCGGACATGAACAAGAGCGGAATGAACACTGCGATCAGCGAGACAGTCAGCGAGATGACGGTGAAGCCGATCTCGCGCGCGCCGCGCAGCGAGGCGTTCATCGCGCTCTCGCCATTCTCCATGTGGCGCACGATGTTCTCGATCATCACGATGGCGTCGTCGACGACGAAGCCGGTGCCGATGGTGAGTGCCATCAGCGAGAGATTGTCGAGGCTGAAGCCGGCGAAGTACATCACGCCGAAGCTCGTGATCAGCGACAGCGGCAGCGCGACGCCGGCGATGATCGTGGCCCGCAACGAGCGCAGGAACAGCAGCACGACCAGCGTCACCAGCACCACGCTGAGCAGCAGCGTGAACTGCACGTCGTGCACCGAGGCGCGGATGGTCACGGTACGATCGCTGACGATAGCGAGCTTCACCCCGGCCGGAATCATGCGCTGCAGCTTCGGGATCTCGGCACGGATCTGCCTAACGACCTCGATGACGTTGGCACCCGGCTGGCGCTGGATGTCGAGGATGACCGCAGGGACGCCCTGGTACCAGCCGCCGGTCCGATCGTTCTCCAAACCGTCGATGATCGTTGCGACATCGCCGATCGTGACCGGCGAGCCGTTGCGGTAGGCGATGATGATCGGCTTGTAGGCGTCGGCGGCCCCGATCTGGTCGTTGGCCGTGATCAGATAGGCCTGCTGCGCCCCGTCCAGCGATCCCTTGGGTCCGGAGACGTTGGCGCCTGCGATGGCGGCGCGCAGGTCCTCCATCGAGATGCCATAGGCCGCGAGCCGCGCCAGGTCGGCCTGCACGCGCACCGCGGGCTTCAGTCCGCCGAGCACCGAGACGCGGCCGACGCCGGAGACCTGGCTCAGCCGCTGCGCCAGGATCGTGTCGGCCATGTCGCTCATCGCGCGCAAAGAGATCGTGTCCGAGGTCAGCGCGAGCGTCATGACCGGCGCGTCGGCCGGATTGACCTTGGCGTAGGTCGGCGGATAGGGCAGCGACTTTGGCAAGACGCCGGCGGCGGCATTGATTGCCGCCTGGACGTCCTGCGTGGCGCCGTCGATGTCGCGTCCGAGATCGAACTGCAGCGAGATCTGGCTGACGCCGAACGAGCTCGTCGAGTTCATCGCGGACAACGACGGGATCTGGCCGAGCTGGCGCTCCAGTGGGGCCGTGATCAGCGAGGCGATCACATCAGGGCTGGCGCCCGGCAGTTGCGTTGTCACCTGGACAGTCGGGAAGTCGACCTGCGGCAGCGCCGAGACCGGCAGCGCGAGATAGCCGAGCAGGCCGCCGATCAGCAGGGCGACGCCGAGCAGCGAGGTCGCGATGGGACGGCGGATGAAGGGTTCGGAGACGCTCATCGCGACTGCTCGTCACTCTTGCGGTTGCGTCATGGCTGTGCCTTCGCACCGCGACCTGCTTCACTCCCTCCCTGGGGCGCTGCACTGCCGGCGTCGGTCTGACCCCCAGCCTCAGGCCTGCGGCGCCGCTCGCCGTCCTTCGGCGCGCCTTCGGGTGGCGCTGCGCCCTCCTTCGCCTGCTCTTTTCCTTGCGGATTGCGGCTGCGCTTGCGCGGCGCCAGATCGGCCTGCGGCGTCTGCTCGGCGCGTCCGACCACGACTTTGACGCCGTCGGCCAGATTGGCAAAGCCGGTCGTCACCACGCGGTCCGACGGGCTCAAGCCGCTGGCGATCACGGCCTCGCTCTCGTTCTGCTGCACGACCGTCACCGGATGCGCCGAGGCGATGTCGCCCTCGCCGATCACGTAGCTGAACGTGCCTGCCGGCCCGCGCTGCACGGCCGAGGTCGGCACCGTGATCGCCTGCGACAAGGTCTCGACCTTGAGGCGGACATTGACGAACTGTCCGGGCCAGAGCTGGAATTTGCCGTTGGGGAATTCTGCTTTCAGTTTCAGCGTGCCCGTCGTCTGATCGACCTGGTTGTCGATACCCCGCAACGTGCCGGTGTCGATGACGGTGACGCCGTCATTGCCGAACACGTCGACAGCGAGCGGCCCCTTGGCAGCGGCCGCATTGACGCGCATGATCTGCTGCTGCGGCAGGCTGAACTGCACCGCAATCGGCTGAAGCTGCGTGATGACGACGAGACCGGTCGCGTCGGACGCATGAACGATGTTGCCCTGGTCGACTTGGCGCAGGCCGGCGCGGCCGGAGAGCGGCGCCACGATCTTGGTGTAGCTCAAGGTCGTCGCCGCATTATCGATCGCGGCCTGATCCGCCTTGATCAGCGCCTGCTGCTGCGCCACCACCGCGCGCTGCGTGTCGGCCTGCTGCTTGGAGCCGGCATTGCTGGCGGCGAGTTGCTCGTAGCGGGCGAGGTCGAGCTTCTGGTTGGCGAGCTGCGCCTCGTCCTGCGCCTTCTTGGCGACGGCCTGGTCGTACTGCGCCTGGTAGATCGCCGGATCGATCTCGGCGAGCACGTCGCCCTTCTTGACGTCCTGCCCCTCGACGAAATTGACCGCGATCAGCTTGCCGTCGACCTGGGGGCGCACCGTGACGGTGTTGAGCGCGCGGACGGAGCCGACGCCGTCGAGATACACCGGCACGTCCTTGATGACAGGCGAGGCGGCCAGGACCGGAACCGGAAGGTCGGGCCGCGCGAAGCGGTTGTTGGCCTGCTGCTTCTGCTGCATCGCCGACCAGCCGATATAGCCGAGGCCGCCCAGGATCAGCAGCGTGATCGCGATCGACACCAGCCGCCGTGCCACGCTGGACCGCGCGCGCTTCACTGCCGCTGCTCCCTTCTCGTCCGGTTTAAAGAGCATCGGCCGACTTCTCCATGCGCGGCTCCCAGCCGCCGCCGAGCGCCTGATAGAGGCTCACGAACGCCTGCAGGCGCGCCAGTTGCGCCTGCCATAGCGCGTCCTCGGCCTGGAACAGCGTCAATTGCGTATTCAAGACTGTCACGATGTCGGCAGTTCCCGCGCGCAGTTGCTGCTCGGAGAGCTGGAAGGCACGGCGGGAGGCGGCAACGACTTCTCGCTGCAATTGCAACTTGATCGTGGTCTGCTTGATGGAGAACAGCGCATTGTTGACGTCGGTGAAAGACTGGATGACCGTCTTGCGGTAGGTTTGCAGCAGCTCGTCCTGTCGCGCCTTGGCGTTCTCGAAATTGCCCAGGATTCTGCCACCATCGAAGATCGGCTGGGTCAGGCTGCCGGCGAGGCTGAAGAACGCCGCATGCGGCTGAAACAGCGACACCAGTGCTGCGCTCTGGTAGCCGCCATTGCCGGTCAGCTGGATGCTGGGAAAGAACTGCGCCCGCGCGCTGCCGACATTGGCGGTGGCCGACGCCAGCTGCGCTTCCTGCCGGCGGATGTCCGGCCGTTGCGTCAAGAGTTCGGACGGCAGCCCGGGCGTGACCCGCGGCGTCCTGATCCGGTCCAGCGAGCCGCCGGCAATGCGAATGCCCTCGGGCGATCGCGCGACCAGCACGGCCAGCGCGTTGACGTTCTGATCGAGCGTCTGGCGCAGCGGCGGCACCGCCGCCTTCTGGTTGGCAAGCACGCTCTCCTGCTGCGCGACGTCGAGATCATTGCCGGTGCCCGCCTTCTGCCGCTCGCGGATGGCATCGAGCACACGCGTGGCGCTGGCGATGTTGCGCTCAGCCGTCCGAATCCGATCCTGCGCGGCCAGCACCTGGAAATAGGCATTGGCGACGGTGGCGAGCGTCGTCAACTGCGTGACGTCGCGGTCGAAGCGGTTGGCCACCGCGGTTTCCTCGGCCGCCTGCAGCGCGTCGCGATTCTGGCCGAAGAAGTCGAGCTGGTAGCTCGCAGAGAGCGACGCCTGGTAATTGACGACCTCGCGGCCGCCATTGGTGAGCCCGCTGGAGCTCGACCCGGACGTGCGCGAATAGGTCTCCTGGCCGGTGGCGGACAGGCTCGGCAGCAGCGCCGCGCCGGCCTGCCGCGCCAGCGCATCGGCCTGCCGGAACCTTGCCACAGCAGCGGCAATATCAAGGTTGACGCTCTGCGCCTCCTCCATCAGCTGGGTCAGCTCGCGTGATCCGAAGCCGCGCCACCAATCCAGCGGCGGCGGCGCCGCCATATCGGAACCGGACGCCGCCTTGTAGCGCTGGGGCAAGTCGAGGGCCGGATCGGGAATATCCTGGGTCAGCAGGCAGCCGGCCGAGTTCGCCGCCAATCCGATCGCCGCCAGCCAGTGGACAAATCGCCGCAGGGTAGCCGGCACACGGCGCTCCCGCATCCCGGCGACGATCCGCGGGTCAGCGGACGCGCGGCAAGGCTCGTCGACGGCGATCGGCACGATGGACACTGGCGTGATGCTTCCCTGTAGTCTTGGGAATCATTCTAGCCGCAGCCCACGGCGCCGGACAGCCCTGCAGCCCCCCGTCCCCCAACAGCGATGGTGCCGATAAAGTCCACTGAATCGACGAATCTCCAGCAAATCAGCGGAGTTTCGTGCAGGCAGGGCCACGGGCCACCGGCTGCCGCCTTACCAAGATTTCATCTGTCGAATGCCGTTTTGGGCGGGGTGTGACGCGGGGAGCGCGCCGGTGAAACCCTTTGGCGGCGACTCCGTAACTTGCACGTGAACTTCAGGGGGCATTCATGCGAGTTGCGGTGGTCGGAACGGGTATTGCGGGTAATGCCGCGGCCTGGTCCCTGGCGAAGCGTTATCCGATCACCGTCTACGAGCGCGATCTCCGTCCGGGCGGCCACAGCCACACCGTGACGATCGACTATGACGGCGCTCCGGTCTCTGTCGACATCGGCTTCATCGTCTACAACGAGCTGAACTATCCTGAGCTCACCGCCTTGTTCGACCATCTGGGGGTCGAGACGGTCGACAGCAGCATGAGCTTTGCCGTCACCGCGGATGCCGGCCGCTTCGAATGGAAGGGGGGCGGCAACACCTGGCTCGACACCGCCAAGGGGCTGTTCGCGCAGCCGAGCAATCTGCTGTCGACATCCTATCTCTGGATGCTCAGGGACATCCTGACCTTCAACGAGCAGAGTACAGCCGACTTCAAGGCCGGGCGCCTGCATGGCCTTACGCTCCGGGACTATTTCCGGCGCAACCATTTCGCCCCGCGACTGCTCACCGACTATCTGGCGCCAATGGGTGCCGCGATCTGGTCAGCCCCGGCGTCCGAGATGCTGGACTTTCCGGCCGAGAACTTCGTCGCGTTCTTCAGCAATCACAGGTTGCTGCAATATGACCGTCCGGTCTGGCGCACCGTCAAGGGCGGCAGCCGCCGCTATGTGGAGAAGCTGACGTCGAGCTTCCGCAAGCATATCCGGCTCGGCAGCGCCGTGACCAGCATCGAACGCACTGCCCACGGCGTCGTCGTTCAGGACAGCAGCGGCCGTCGCGACACCTACGATCATGTCGTGATCGCCGCACACAGCGACCAGGCGTTGTCGATGCTCACCGATGCGGACGAGTGGGAGCGCAGCATCCTCGGGGCGATCAAATATTCGCCCAACACGATCTATCTGCACCGTGACAGCAGGCTGATGCCGAAGCGTCGCCGCGCCTGGGCTTCGTGGAATTTCCTGCGCTGGCAGCGTGAGGGCGTTCCCATGAACGACGTCGCCGTCACCTATTGGATGAACAACCTCCAGGACATCGACAACGCCAAGCCGCTGTTCGTCAGCCTCAACCCACCCTTCGCTCCGGCTCCGGAGCTAACCTTTGGCAAGTATATCTGTGAGCACCCGCAATACACGGCTGCCGCCTTTGCGGCGCAGAAGCGTCTGGCAGCGATTCAGGGGCAGCGCCATACCTGGTTCTGTGGCGCCTGGACCGGCTATGGCTTTCATGAGGACGGGCTGCGCTCGGGTCTCGCCGTGGCAGAGGCGCTCGGCGCGAGCGTGCCGTGGCGCGGGCTTCCCATCGCGCTCGCCGAGGCTGCGGAATAGGCGCGATATGGACATGGATCACTCGGGACCGGATGACAGAACGGAAGCGGCCGCGCTCTATGTCGGACAGGTCATGCATGCCCGCATGCGCCCGACCACGCATCGCTTCCGCTATCGCGTGATGAGCCTGCTGATCGATCTCGGTCGGCTCGACCAGGCGGACCGGCAGGCTTCGCTGTTCGGGGTCAATCGGCGCGCGCTCTACAGCTTCCACGAGGCCGACCACGGTCCGGGCGACGGCTCGTCGCTACTGGCCTATGCGCAGACCTGTGCGGCGGATCAGGGGATCGATCTCAGCGGTGGGCGCGTGCTGCTGCTGTGCTATCCGCGGCTGCTCGGCTACGTGTTCAATCCGCTGTCGGTCTATTTCTGCTATCGCAGCGACGGCACCCTGGCGCTGATGATCTACGAGGTCCGCAACACCTTCGGTGAGATCAAGCCCTATGTGCTGCCGGTCAGGCCGGATGAGCTGTCGGCAGCAGGGCTGCGCCAGGCGCAGGACAAGACCTTCTACGTCTCGCCCTTCATCGACATGGCGATGCGTTACCATTTCCGGGTTATGCCGCCGGGCGACAATGTCAAGCTGCGGATTCTCGAAACTGGGGCCGACGGCCCCCTGCTTGCCGCAACCTTCTCCGGCCGCCGTCGCACGCTGACCTCTGGCTCCCTGCTCGCCGCCTTCGTCTCGCTCCCGCTGGTGACTGTCAAAATCTTTGCCGCGATCCATTGGGAGGCGCTGCGGCTGTGGGCCAAAGGCGTCCGCCTCGTCCCGCGCGGCGAAATCAGCGCAAGCCCTGGAACCAATACCGGCTTGGCGGGGAACGGCAGCCACGCTTATATTTCACGACGCTGACCGGAAACGGCCGGCGCGCTCTGCGTCCGTGATTCCCTGCCCGCACAGGTGCCACACCGGCCAGCCGACGGGGGACGTGGGCTCGAGCCGTTTGCGTGAATGGACCTGCCATGCAGAACGTCATCCCAGTCACCCCTGACACCATCGACAAGGTGCTTGCCGATCTTCCCCGCCTGCCCCGCCTTGCCCTCGGCTTCGGCTCGCGCTTGCGGAAAGGCACGCTCGACGTGACCCTGCCGGACGGACGGGTGATCCGGCTCGGCGGCGTTGAGCCCGGGCCGGCCGCCGCAATGATCCTGGCCAATTACGGCTTCGCATCGCGCCTTCTCAATGGTGGCGACATCGGCATCGCCGAGGCCTATCTGAACGGCGACTGGGACACGCCGGACCTGACGCAGTTTCTCTATCTGTTCTGCGTCAACCAGCACCTGCTGCAGTCGATGCTGGAAGACAAGCCGCTGATCCGGTTTGCCCAGCTGGTCCGGCACTGGTTCAACCGCAACACCAAGCGTCAGGCAAAGCGCAACATCTACGCCCATTATGACATCGGGAATTCGTTCTACTCGGCGTGGCTCGATCCGAGCATGACCTACTCCTCGGCCCTGTTCGAGGAGGACACCACCGACCTCACCGCCGCGCAGACCAACAAGTACAAGCGGCTGGCCGAGGCGATCGATCTCAAGCCCGGGCAGAAGCTGCTCGAGATCGGCTGCGGCTGGGGCGGCTTTGCCGAATATGCCGCCAAGACGTTCGGCGCCCAGGTCGTTGGGCTGACGATCAGCCAACAGCAGCGCGACTTCGCGCAGCGCCGCATCCACGAGGCCGGGCTCGCCGAGAAAGTCGAAATCCGCCTGCAGGATTACCGCGACGAGCGTGACCGCTACGATCGCATCGCCTCGATCGAGATGATCGAGGCGGTCGGCGAACAGTTCTGGCCGAAATATTTCTCGCAACTGCGAGACCGTCTGCTGCCGGGCGGACTGGCCGGTGTCCAGGCAATTACCATCCAGGACAGCCTGTTCCAGCACTACCGCCGCGAGGTCGACTTCATCCAACGCTACGTCTTCCCGGGAGGCATGTTGCCGACGCCGCAGATCCTGAAGTCGCTCGGCGACCGCTTTGGCATACCCGTCATCCGCGAGCGCATCTTCGGGGAAGATTATGCCAGGACGCTCGCGATCTGGCGAAAGAACTTCCGGGAGGCCTGGCCGGACCTCACGCCCGCAGGATTCGATGAGCGCTTCAGGCGGCTCTGGGAATATTATCTGTCCTACTGCGAAGCAGGTTTCCTCTCTGGGAACATCGATGTTCGCCAGGTCGTCTTTGCGAAATCAGGGGGCTGATCCGGCCGGCTTACGCTGCCCTGGATATCAGGCTAGGGTCCTCTTAAGTGTGCTCGAGGAAACTCCTACGGTATCTGCAAAATGACCATTCACAACGACGTCGTCGCGGCGATCGGCAACACGCCCCTGATCAAGCTCAATCGCGCCTCGGAGGCGACGGGCTGCACCATTCTCGGCAAGGCCGAGTTCATGAACCCGGGCCAGTCGGTCAAGGACCGTGCCGGCAAGTGGATGATCCTGGAGGCCGAGAGGCGCGGCGATCTCAAGCCCGGCGGCCTCGTGGTGGAGGCCACAGCCGGCAACACCGGCATCGGTCTGGCCGTGGTCGCCAGCGCGCGCGGCTATCGCACGCTGATCGTGATCCCGGAGACGCAGAGCCAGGAAAAGAAGGACATGCTGCGGCTGTGCGGTGCGGAGCTGGTCGAGGTGCCGGCGTTGCCGTTCAGCAATCCCAACAACTATCAGCATGTCGGGCGCAGGCTCGCCGACGAATTGCGCAAGACCGAACCGAACGGCGTGCTGTTCGCCGACCAGTGGAACAACCTCGACAACGCCAAGGCGCATTATGAGTCCACGGGACCCGAGATCTGGGAGCAGACCGGCGGCAAGGTCGACGGCTTCATCTGCGCGGTCGGCACCGGCGGCACGATCGCCGGCACGAGCCGCTATTTGAAGGACAGAAACAAGAATATCGTCACCGCCTGCGCCGATCCGCACGGCTTCGCGATGTACGAATGGTTCAAGAACGGCGTCGTCAAATCGACGCCCGGCGATTCCATCACCGAAGGCATCGGCATCGGTCGTGTGACGCCCGTGATCGAGACCGCCAAGGTCGACGACGCGTTCCTGGTGTCCGACGAGGACGCCGTCAACACGATCTACGACCTCGTACAGCATGAAGGCTTATGCCTGGGCGGCTCGACCGGCGTCAACGTCGCCGGCGCGGTGCAACTCGCGCGGAAGCTCGGCCCCGGCCACACCATCGTGACCATCCTGTGCGACTCGGGCACGCGCTATCAGTCGAAGCTGTACAATCCCGAATTCATGCGTTCGAAGAACCTGCCGGTGCCGGCCTGGCTGGAGCGGCGCAGCGGCATCAAGCCGCCTTTCGTTTGAGGGCGAGTAGCGAGTAGCGAGTAGCGAGTAGCGAGTAGCGAGTAGAACTTTTCGCCCTATTCGCTATTCGCAAGTCCCTATTCGCTTCCTCATCAATGCCGCAAAATCTGGCTCAGGAACAGCTTGCTGCGCGCATGCTGCGGGTTGGCGAAGAATTCCTGCGGCGTGTTCGATTCGATGATCTGGCCGGCGTCCATGAACACGACGCGGTTGGCGACCTCGCGCGCGAAGCCCATCTCGTGGGTCACGACCAGCATGGTCATGCCCTCCTTGGCGAGATCGACCATGGTGTCGAGCACCTCCTTCACCATCTCCGGATCGAGCGCCGATGTCGGCTCGTCGAACAGCATGACCTTCGGGTTCATCGCCAGCGCGCGCGCGATGGCGACGCGCTGCTGCTGACCGCCCGACATCTGGCCCGGGTATTTCTGCGCCTGATGCGGGATCTTGACCCGCTCCAGGAACTTCATCGCAGTCGCCTCGGCTTCCTTCTGGGGGATGTTGCGCACCCAGATCGGCGCCAGGGTACAGTTCTCCAGCACGGTCAGGTGCGGAAACAGGTTGAAGCTCTGGAACACCATGCCGACCTCGCGGCGGACCTCGTCGACGCGCTTGAGGTTGGGCCCGAGATCGATGCCGTCGACATTGATCTCGCCCTCCTGGAATTCCTCGAGCGCGTTGATGCAGCGGATCAGGGTCGACTTGCCCGAGCCCGAGGGCCCGCAGATCACGATGCGCTCACCCTTCCCGACGGAGAGGTTGATGTCGCGCAGGACGTGGAATTCGCCGTACCATTTGTTGAGGGCGGAAATGCTGACGATCGAATTTGCAGTCATGGGTCTCTCGATGATCTCTGGCTCAATGGCGCCTGTGCGCGTTGACGCGGCGCTCGACCAGCATGGAGTAGCGTGACATGCCGAAGCAGAAGGCGAAGTAGATCAGCCCGGTGAAGGCAAAGCCGGTGAAGGCCGTGGTCGGCGTCGCCCATACCGGATCGGCAAACGAGGCCTTGAGGCTGCCGAGCAGGTCGAACAGCGCCACGATCGATACCAGCGAGGTGTCCTTGAACAGCGAGATGAAGCTGTTGACGATGCCGGGGATGACGTGGCGCAATGCCTGCGGCAGCACGATGAAGCTGGTCGTCTTCCACCAGGATAGCCCGAGCGCGCTCGATGCCTCCGCCTGACCACGCGGTATAGCCTGCAGGCCGCCACGGATGACCTCGGCCATGTAGGCGCCCGAGAACAGCGCGACGCCGATCAGCGCCCGAACCAGGCCGTCGACCCTGACATTGCCGGGCAGGAACAGCGGCAGCATGTAGGTGGCGAAGAACAGCACCGTGATCAGCGGCACGCCGCGAACCAGTTCGATGAAGGCAATCGAAAAGATGCGGATCAATGGAATGGTCGAACGGCGGCCGAGCGCAAGCGCAATGCCGATCGGCATCGACGCGACGATGCCGATCACCGAGACGACCAGCGTCACCAGCATTCCGCCCCACAGCCTTGTATCGACGATGGGAAGGCCGCCGCGATCGAGGCCCATGATCGCAATGACGATGGCGATGCCGGCGAAGGCCGCGGCCGTGGCGATCACGCTGCGCAGCGCCCTGCTCCCGCCACCGACGATGAAGACCAGCGCGGTGACAATGATCGCGGAGAGCACGAGATCATTCCACACGGGCTGGTGAGATTGCTGCAGCTCATTGCGGATCCAGACCAGCGGCCAGATCACGAGCGATGCAAGCGTACCGATCAGCACGACCAGCTTGCCGAGCAGCCACAGCAGCATGCCGACCACCGGCAAATTGTCGCCGGCGCGAACCAGCGCGTTACCGGCCGTATCGATGCTCTCGACGAACAGCTGGAGCGCGCCTGTGGTCCAGCTCACGCCGAAGCTCTCCAGCCCACCGCCATAGAGCAGGAAGAATGCGACCACCGGAAGCGCGAAGAAGAACAGGCCCGCGTTCAATCCTTTGGCCGGCAGGCGCGGGATCAGCAGCGGCGCCAGCAGCACCACCGCGAGCCCGTAGGTCAGATTGACCCGCCACCGGTCGGCCTCCGGATAGAAGCCGTACATGAACTGGCCGAACTTCGCCGAAATGTAGGGCCAACAGGCGCCGACCGGATGGCCCGCGTTCTGCGCCAGACAAGCTTCGCGGTCCTTGCCGACCCACACCGCGTCGACCAGCAGGAACTTGACCGCCGGGATCACGGTGAACCAGATCAACAGCGCGCTCACCAGGGTGAGCAGGATATTGGTCGGCGAGTTCAACAGCCTCGTGCGGACGAAGCCGACGAACCCCGTCGTCTTGATGGGCGCCGGACGTTCTCCGGCCATGTCCTGACGGATGAAGGTTGAGGCCGTGATGTCGGTCATGCGCCAAGTCTCTTCCCAAGCCGCCAGCTGTAGAAGCTCATCATCGCGCTGGTGATCAGCGACAGCGCCAGATAGACGCCCATCGTGATTCCGATGATCTCGATGGCCTGACCCGTCTGGCTCATCGTCGTGCCCGCGAACACCGAAACGAGATCGGGATAACCGATGGCGACCGCGAGCGAGGAGTTCTTGGTCAGGTTCAAATACTGGTTCGTCAGCGGCGGCAGGATGACGCGGAGCGCCTGCGGCACGACGATCAGGCGCAGCACGGTGCCGCGGCTCAGTCCGAGCGAGAGCCCCGCTTCCATCTGCCCCTTGTGGACGGAGAGGATGCCGGCACGCACCACCTCGGCGATGAACGACGCCGTGTACATGGTCAGCGCCAGGGTCAGCGCGACGAGCTCGGGAATGATGCGCGAACCGCCGGCGAAGTTGAATCCCTTGAGCGCCGGCACCTCGAACGAAATCGGCACGCCGAACACGAGCGTTGCAATCAGCGGCAGGCCGATCAGCAGCCCCAGCACGTAGGGCCAGATCCGCATCGCATGGCCGCGTACGAACAGCTCTCGCCGCGCGTAATAGTGCAGACCGGCCGAGCCGACGATCGCGGCACCGAGCGCGACCAGGAACGGCATCAGGCCGGGCTCCTCGATCGGTCGCGGAACGATGAAGCCACGATTGTTGAGAAAGAACGTCGAGAAAAGAGAGATGCTCTGTCGCGGTCCGGGCAGAGCCGCCAACACCGCAAGATACCAGAACAGGATCTGGAACAGGAGCGGCAGGTTGCGGATCAGCTCGACATAGGCGCCGGAGACACGCGACAGCAGCACATTCGGTGATAGCCGGCCTAGAGCGACCAGGAAGCCCAGGATGGTCGCCAGCACGATGCCGATGACCGAGACCAGCAGGGTGTTCAGCACGCCGACGATCAGCACGCGGCTGTAGCTGTCGGAGCCGGAGTAGCTGATCAGGGTCTGGTTGACGTCGAAGCCGGCCGTGTTGTTGAGAAAGCCGAATCCCGACGTGATACGTTGGGCTGCGAGGTTGCTGCGTGCGTTGGCCACGATCTCGTAGCCAACCCACACCAGGACTGCGACGAACAGGATCTGCAGGATGATGCCGTTCCATCCTGCCTTTCCTCCGAGCATGCGCTTCAGCCGAAGCCCATATTGCGGAGGCGGTAGCCTCGCTTCGATGCTCATTCGCCGCAGCCCCGATCTCGTGCAGCGATCAGCGGATCGGCGGCGCGTACTGCAGACCGCCCTTGTTCCAGAGCTGGTTCAGACCGCGCGCAATCTGCAGCTTGGACCCTGCGCCGACGTTGCGGTCATACATCTCGCCATAATTCCCGACCGCTTTCACGATGCGCGAGAACCAGTCCTTGGTGAGGCCGAGCTGCTCGCCGAGATTGCCGTCGGTGCCGAAGGCGCGCTTGAACTCGGGCTTGTCCGACTTGGCCATCTCGTCGACGTTCGCCTGCGTCACGCCGAGCTCCTCGGCGGTGACCAGCCCGAACAGCGTCCACTTGACGATGTCGAACCACTGATCGTCACCGTGACGCACCATCGGGCCCAGCGGCTCCTTCGAGATCACTTCCGGCAGCACGACGTGATCGGCCGGATTGGACAGCTTCAGCCTCTCGGCGTAGAGGCCCGAGACGTCGGTGGTAAACACGTCGCAGCGGCCGGATTCATAGGCCTTCACAGTCTCGTCGGCGCCGGCGAACGCGATCACCTCGTACTTCATCTTGTTGGCCTTGAAGTAGTCGGCGAGGTTCTGCTCGGTGGTGGTGCCGGTCTGCACGCAGACCGAGGCGCTGTTGAGCTCGAGCGCAGAATTGACCTTGAGGGCCTTCTTCACCATGAAGCCCTGGCCGTCATAATAGGTCACGCCGGCGAAATTGGCGCCCAGCGAGGTGTCCCGCGACAGGGTCCAGGTGGTGTTGCGCGACAGCACGTCCACTTCGCCCGACTGCAGTGCGGTAAAGCGGTCCTTGGCGGACAGCGGGACGAACTTCACCTTGGTCGGATCATTGAAGATTGCGGCGGCGATGGCGCGGCAGACGTCGACGTCGATCCCGGTCCAGTTGCCCTTGTCGTCGGGCGACGAGAAACCAGGGAGGCCCTGGCTGACGCCGCAGGCGAGCATGCCACGATCCTTGACGGTCTTGAGCGTTTCGGCCTGGGCGCCGACGCTCGCCAGCACCGGGGCGAGAGCAAGAGTGAGAGCCAGAGTGACGCGTTTCATAAATACAGCCTTTCGCGGTCGTCCTTGGGGAGCGATGAAGTCTCAGCGCGCAGGGGGGCCCGACCTGAATCCGCGTTGCAAACGCCATACCAAGAATATGGCGTACACCATGCACGACGAAGCCGTGCAGGCGAGATGAAGCGGAAATCGCGGCAAGCCCCTCAACGTGCAGCGATCGAATTGCGCCGGCATCACAGAACGACTGGCGGTCCGGGTCAAGGGGTTGACGGGCCTGTTCTGCATTCTGTTATTAACGACCGCAGTGCTGCCCGATTTCGAGCTATCCCGGCAGGTTAAGAGAGAAAAGACACGCGAATGGCATCATCGAATGACCCCGCTGCGGCGGTGCGACAAAACGTCGAAACACGGCTGATCACGGCGGGGCGGGATACGAAGGCGCAGCACGGATTCGTGAATCCCCCCGTCGTTCATGGTTCGACGGTTCTGTATCCAACCGCCGAGGACCTGCACGCACACCGCGGCGAATTCCAGTATGGCCGCCACGGCACGCCGACGACGAAGGCCCTGCAGCAGGTCCTGATGGCGCTGGAGGGACCGCAATGCGCCGGCGTCGGCATCGCACCATCCGGCCTTGGGGCAATCTCGACCACGCTGCTGTCGGTGCTCAAGGCCGGCGACCACGTGCTGGTGTGCGACAGCATCTATCGTCCGACCCGCAATTTCTGCAACGGCATGCTGGCACGCTACGGCGTCGAGACGACCTATTTCGACCCATTGATCGGCCCAGGAATTGAGCAACTGCTCAAACCAAATACACGCGCGGTGGTTGTCGAGGCGCCCGGCTCGCAGTCGTTCGAAATGCCGGACATCCCCGCCATTGCCGCGGTCGCACATGCGCACGGCGCACTGGTCATCGACGACAACACCTGGGCGACGCCGCTCTACCACCGCTCCCTCGACCAGGGCGTCGACATCAGCATGCAGGCGGCCACCAAATATATCGGCGGCCACTCCGACATCATGTTCGGCACGATTTCGGCCAATGCGAAGGCATGGCCGCTGATCGCCGAGGGCATTCGCCTGCTCGGCGTCTGCGCCGGCCCGGACGACGTGTTCCTCGCCCTGCGCGGGGTGCGGACGCTGGGCGTGCGCCTGGCGCAGCACCATCGCTCGGGGCTGGAAATGGCCCGCTGGCTCGCCGCGCGTCCCGAGGTGATCGAGGTGCTGCATCCCGCCCTGGAGAGTCATCCGGGACACGCGATCTGGAAGCGCGACTTCACCGGCGCCTCCGGCCTGTTCAGCATCGTGCTGCAACCAAAGCCGCAAGCCGCGGTTGATGCGATGCTCGACACGCTGACGCTGTTCGGAATGGGCTATTCCTGGGGCGGCTTCGAGAGCCTTGCGATTCCGTTCGACTGCGCGAGCTACCGCACGGCCACCACCTGGGCGCCGGGGGGGCCCACGCTGCGTCTGCATATCGGCCTGGAGAACGTGGAGGATCTCAAGGAGGATCTCGACCGGGGCTTTGCGGCGTTCAACGCGGCTTAAGCACGCTCGCAGCCAGCGGAGCGCCGCGCGATCGGGCAGCCGGGGCCGACAAATTGGCGTTGATGTCCCGCCGATTGGGGGTAGCCTGCGCGGCAAGGAAAGCTCGAACGAACGGAAATCATGGTTCTGCTCGATCTGATGGGCGGCGTGGCGTTGCTGCTGTGGGGCCTTCACATGGTCCACAGCGGCATTCTCCGCGCCTTCGGCCCGGATCTCCGGCTGCTGCTGTCGCGGGCGCTGCGCAACCGCTTCAGCGCCCTCGCTGCCGGCCTCGGTCTGACCGCTCTGCTCCAGAGCAGCACGGCGACCGCGCTGATCACGACCTCCTTCGCAGCGGAAGGCCTGGTCGGCCTGATCCCGGCGCTCGCGATCATGCTCGGCGCCAATATCGGCACCACGCTGATCGTCCAGGTGCTCTCGTTCAACGTGGCGGCGGTCGCCCCCATCCTGTTCGTGCTCGGCCTGGTGGCGTTCCGTAGTGGGCCGCGATCGCGCATCAAGGATCTCGGCCGGGTAGCAATCGGCCTCGGCCTGATGCTGCTGTCGCTGCATATTCTGATCGATACGTTGGCACCCGCCGAAGAAGCGCCGGCGATGCGCGTGTTCATGCAGGCGATCACGGCCGATGTCACGCTGTGCATCATCTTCGGTGCGCTCGTCACCTGGGTCGTGCACTCCAGCGTCGCCAGCGTGCTGCTGGTGATGTCACTGGCCTATGCGCATTTCGTTACGGCCGATGCGGCGCTGGCGCTCGTGCTCGGGGCCAATCTCGGCAGCGCCGTCAACCCGGTGTTCGAGGGCGCGCACCGCGACAATCCCGCGAGCTATCGCCTGCCCGTCGGCAATCTCCTCAACCGCATCATCGGCGTCGCGCTGATCACACCCTTCCTGCATCCGCTCGCCAATTTGCTGCAATCGTGGCAACCGGATCTGTCGAAGCTGACAGCGCAGTTCCACATGGCGTTCAATCTCGGCACGGCCGTGGTCTTCATCGGTCTGCTGGGCGGCATGGAGAAGTTGCTCACGCGACTGTTTCCGGACCGCCCAGCCGAGGTCGATCCGGCGAAGCCGCGCTATCTCGACGAGACCGCGCTGGAAACCCCGTCGCTTGCGCTTGCGGACGCGGCGCGCGAGGCGCTGCGCATGGGCGATCTGGTCGAGACCATGTTGCGCAACGTCATGACCGCGATGATGACCAACGACCGTGGCCTCGTGGATCAGGTGTCACGCGCGGACAACGTCGTCGACCGGCTCGACGAGGCCATCAAGCTCTACATCACCAAGCTGACGCGCGGCAGCCTGGACGAGCGCGAGGGCAAGCGCGCGATGGAGATCATCTCCTTCGCGATCAACCTCGAGCATATCGGCGACATCATCGACAAGAACCTGAGCGAGCTCGCGACCAAGAAGATCAAACGCAGGTTCCAGTTCTCCGCTGAGGGCGCCGACGAGCTGCAGGCCTTTCATCGCCAGATCATGGAGGCGCTCCGCATCGCGTTCGGCATCTTCATGTCCGGCGATGCGCAGCAAGCCCACCAACTGCTCGATCAGAAAGCCGAGCTCCGCAACGCCGAACTCGGCGCGACCGAGCGGCACCTCGAACGTCTGCGCGAGGGCCGCTCGGAGACGCTGGAAACCACCTCGCTGCATCTCGACGTGCTGCGCGATCTCAGGCGTATCCACTCGCACATCTGCTCGGTCGCCTATCCCGTGCTCGATGCGGCCGGCGAGGTCGCGACCCGCCGCAGCGAAGCAGCCGAGAGCGCAGAGGCCGCCGCCCTGCCCGCATCGTCGGCCCAGCCATTGCCGCGCTGAGTCTTGCGCGTCCTATCAGTGAAACTACTCTTCCGGTTTCACGACCACCGTCATTCCTGGGCAAGCGTCGATGTGCAGCCGCGACGCGGCTGCGCGTGGCGATTGAACCCGGAATGTCGGCGGTGGTGAGACCCCTACGGCCCGATCAATTGCTCAGCGTCTGCGATTCCCGCTGGCGGTTCTTGAAGATCAACATCACGTTGCGGACGTAGATGATGTTCGACAACAGCTGGCCGAAGATGATGACCGGCTCGCGCTTCACGAGACCATAGATCAGCGTCATCAGCCCTCCCCCGATCGAGAAGAACCAGAATGCGAGCGGCACGACGCTCTTGCCCGCGCGCTCGCTGGCGATCCACTGCACCAGGAAGCGCGCAGCGAAGGCCAGTTGTGCGGCGAGGCCGAACACCAGCCAGAAATCGAACTTGGCGATGAAGATGTCGTAGAGATAGTTGCTGAACGCCTGCCCGAATTGAATCAGCATTACTTCACCTCGATCGCAACCGGCGTCGGCTTCTTGCGGCGGATCAGCCACCACACGCCGGCGAGATCCATGATCCCGATCCAGAGCCGGTCGAAGAACCCGTAGTTCGAGACACCGGAGTGCCGAGGCCGGTCGATCACGTCGACATAGGCGATGTCATAGCCCTCGCGCCGCACCAGCGCCGGCAGGAAGCGGTGCAGACCATCGAAATACGGCATCATCAGGAACACGTCGCGGCGAACCGCCTTGAGGCCGCAGCCGGTGTCACGCGTTCCATCGTGCAGCACCGCATTGCGGATCTTGTTGGCGAGCCGTGACTGCAGTTTCTTGAAGCCAGTATCCTTGCGGCCGACCCGCTGCCCGGCGACGAGGCCGACATGCGCACCGCCCTTTTCGAGCGCGGCGATGAGCTCGGGCAGAAAAGCAGGGTTGTTCTGCCCGTCCCCGTCGAGCGTCGCGACGACAGCGCCGTGGGCGGCGCGGATGCCGCTCCTGACAGCCGCCGATTGGCCGGAAGACGTCTCATGCCGCAGGACGCGCAGGTTCGGCCGCCGTGCCATTTCCTCGGCGAGCCGCTGCGCGGTCTCGTCGGTCGAGCCGTCATTGACGTAGATGATCTCGTACGGCCACAGACCATCGAGCGCGGTCGCGATCTCGCTGATCAGCGGCGTGATGTTGCCGGCCTCGTTGCGCACGGGAACGACGATGGAGACGGCAACGGGGGATTCGGTCGACAAGAGTTGAGACTCGTAAGGGCGTGATCGGGCCGGTTCCTGCCCCGGGGCGCTCCGGCGGAGGCTTCTTATGGGGCTTGGGGCCCGCTATCAACCCCTTTAGCGCGGTACGATTTGGCCGTCCTTGCCGAGACGAAAGCCGAGCCGACGAGCTGCGAACCAGTACCGGACGAGCATGGCGCAGGCCAATCCCACCACGGCGCCGGCGACCACGTCGCTCGGATGATGCGCCAGCAGCACCAGCCGACTCAAGGCGATCACGACGGCATAGATGAACATGGGAACGCGCAACCGCGGCCAGATGGCGGACATTGCAAAGGCCAGCGCGAAGGCCGTCACCGCATGTGCGGACGGCATGCTGAAATAGGCCGGCGTGCCGTTGAACGGGTCGAAATTGAAGGCATTCGCCTTGCCGCCGACGAAGGGGCGGCCGCGGCCGATGATGTATTTCAGCACTTGGGCAGCAAGTACCGCGCTCAGCACCGCGAAGAAGGCGTATTGAACGTGGGTCGCGAAATTGAGCAAACGGCTGCGGCTGGCTTCCGGCCACAGCGGCGCAATCAGGATCGTCGCGACGACGCCCACGGCCAACAGTCCCAGCACGTATTCATCCTGACCGAACTCGGTGATGATCCGCACCGGCCAAAGGCTCGGTGTTCCCCGCGCCGGCACCAGCCCGATCTCGTAAGCATCGAACGCGAACATCAGCACCAGGACCACACTCAGGCCGATGGCGCCGAGCAGGAGAAGCTCGCGCCCCAGGCGTTGCTGGCTCGCGGCCTCCGGCGCCGTTTGCGGCTGGCGGACCAGCCGGCCGAGCGAGAATTTGCCGACCAGCGCGAGCTGGGCGAAATAGCCTGACGATCGCGCGGGGCTGTCGGGCGCCGACATCTATTCGGTGCCCTCCGAGCGATAGATCGCGATCGAGACCGGACGGCCCTGCGAGATGTTGTAGCCGTCGATGCGCTTGGCGACGTTGTAGCGCAGCCCGATCGCTTCGGCCCGTTGCACGAAGGCGCGCTCGGTGCGCTGCTCGACCAAAGCAAAGCGGCAGGTGCCCTGGCTGAGGAAGTCGGCAGCGCCGGAGCCGTCGGTGAGTTGCGTCGACGACCCCGTCATGAAGACGAGGCTCGGCTCGTGGAAGCCTGCCGCCGCCGCCTTCGGCCCAACGCAGACCACGTTGCGGAGAGCGCGCGCAATCTCCGCGCTGGGAAACAGCGGCGTCAGCGCCGGCAGCACGGCGCCGTACACCACGAACGCCAGGAACATCGCCGCCACGCCGGCATTCAAGAGCGAGCGCTCGGCACGGCCGTCGTCATAGAGCCACCAGGCGAACAGGCCGAAGATCAGCGACGCCGCGACGAACGGCCAGGCCAGGAACACCGGCTGGTGCGTGACGATGATGGCGCCAATCACGGCCACCACCGAGGTGATGGCGGGAATCGCAAACCACCAGGCGGCGCCGCGCCGCAGCCAGTTGCGCGCCAGCACCCGCCGCTCCAGCGCGCCCACCGTGAGGATCGCGATCGCCGGATACAGCGGCAGCACATAATGCGGCAGCTTGGTCAGCACCGCCTCGAACACGATCCAGGACGGCAGCAGCCAGGCCAGCAGGAACTGCGCCCCCGGCTCACGCCGCGCGCGCCACACCGCAGGTGCCGCCATCGCGGCCAGCGGCGCGCCGGGCCAGAAGGTGATGAACAGCAGCAGCAGATAGAGGCCCGGCGGCGCGCCATGCGACTCCTGGGCGCCGATCTTGCTCAGCATGTCGCCGCCGACGGAGTCGGCAAAGAAGGTGTCGCCGGCGCGCAGGAAGATCAGGACGAACCAGGGCAGCACCAGCACCAGCATCCACATCAGGCCCCACAGCAGGCGCAGACGCCCCAGCCACCCCGCGCCGCGATCCATGATCGCGAGCGTCACGATGGTCAGTCCGGCGAACATCAGGATCAGCGGGCCCTTGATCAGGATGCCGCCGGCGAGCGCCGTCCAGAAGATCGCGGGCGGTCCCCAGGGCGGATGCACCGGATCCTCGCCGCGCTGCCACGACAGATAGACGCGCGCCAGCGCACCCATGGCAGCCACCACGGTGAACAGCAGCATCGCGTCGGTCTTGGCGAGCCGGGCTTCCACGCCGAGCAGCACCGAGCAGCACATCAGCAAGGCGGCGAACACGGCGCCGCGCCGTGTCACGAAGGAGAGCGCGGTCCAATAGGTCAGCAGCACCGCGCCGATCGCGCCGATCAGCGAGGGAATGCGGTAGACCCAGATGCGCAGCTGCGCACGCGGCAGACCGATCGCCGACGCCGTCTCGACCGCGGCCGATTGCAACCAGTAGATGCCGACCGGCTTCTTGTAGCGCACGTCGTCCTGGAAGCGGATGTCGACGTAATCGCCGCTCTCGACCATCTGCTTGGTCGCCTGGGCGAAGCGCGCCTCGTCGCGATCGATCGGCGGGATCGTGAAGAAGCCCGGCAGGAACAACAGCAGCCCGCAGACGAGCAGGAACGCCGCCGCCCTGGTGTGGCTCACGGTGACGGCATCGATCATCCGCACCAGCCGATTGCCTGGATTGACCAGGTTCTTCGGCTCGCGCGGCTCTCCAAAACGGGGGCGGGCATAGGTCTCGACCATGGGGTTCCGAATACGCTGAAACCGCCATGTCGACAACCGCTTAGCGAACCCTCACTGGATTCTGACCACAACTGTGTCCGCAGCGCCCGTGGCGTCGATCACGGTGAGGCGGGCAAAGCCCGGCCCGGGCGGATCGATCAGGCGCTGGCGGCGGCTATCGATCTCGCCGACGGCCAGTCCATTGACCAGCATGGTCAGCGGCAGCACGCCGCCCGACACTTTCACCGGCATCACCGATGCCTCGCGTCCCGCGGATCGGTCGACATCGATGCGCGAGCCGTTCAGCGGGAACTGGATGTGCGGCGCCTGTTCGGCGCCGGTCCGCAGCAATTCGCCGATCGGCCGGAACCGGCGCAGCGGCAGCGGCAACTTTGAATTGCTGGCGACCAGCGCCCCCTTGGGCGGCTTCGGCAATGTTGCTGGCAGCTTGCCGCTGCGGGCAAAAGCGTCGAACAGGATCGGCGCCGCGGCGACGCGGCCGATTAGGCCGGGCACCGGCGCGCCATCGGGCCGGCCGACCCAGACGCCGATCGTGACGCGGCCGTCGAAGCCGACCGACCAAGCGTCGCGATAGCCGTAGCTGGTACCGGTCTTGAAGGCGATCCGGTTGCGGGCTGCGTTTTCCGGCGGCGGCGTCCCCAGCAGCACGTTGCCGACCTGCCAGGCGGCCGCCGAATCCATCAGCCGCATCGGCTCGCGCGCGTTATCCTGCGCGCCGTCAGCCGTCATGATCTCGCGTAGCGGCTTGGTGGTGCCGAGCCGCGGAAAGCCCGTATAGAGCTGGGCGAGGTCCTGCAAGGTCACGCCGACGCCGCCGAGGCCCATGGCGAGGCCCGGCGCCTCGTCCTTCGGCAGCACCAGATTGCCGCCGGCCTGCTTCAGCCGCGACGACAGCCGGCTCGCCCCGACGCGATCGAGCAGCACGATCGCCGGCACGTTCAGCGACAGTTGCAGCGCCTTGCGCACCGGCACCGTGCCCTGGAACGTCATGTCGAAATTCTCCGGCGCATAAGAGCCGAAGCGCACCGGGCGATCCTCGATCAGGCTTTCCGGATGGACGAAGCCGTCCTCGAAGGCGAGCCCATAGATGAACGGCTTCAGGGTCGAGCCCGGCGAGCGCACCGCGCGGGTCATGTCGACCTGCCCTGCCCGCTTCTCGTCGAAATAATCCGCCGAGCCGACATGGGCGAGCACGTCACCGCTGTCATTGTCGATCACGATGAGGCCGACCGAGATGTTCGGTCCCAATGCGATGGCACGGTCGCGCGCCAGCGGCTCCAGCACTTTCTGCAGCGACGCGTCGAGCGTCAGGCGGATGATCGGCTGATCCTTGACGGCCGCCGAGGCCTGGTCGGCGGCATGCGGCGCCAGGATCGGCATCGGCTTGCGGAAGGCCGGCACGGCTTGCGCCTTCGCCTGCGCCGCGTCCTCGGCGGAGATCACGTTCTCCGACACCATGCGGTCGAGCACGCGGTCGCGGCCGTGTCGAGCGGCCTCGGGTTGCCGGTCGAGCCGCCGCGTCTCCGGTGACTGCGGCAGCGCCACCAAGAGGGCCGCTTCCGCCAGCGACAGCCGCTTCGGCTCCTTGCCGAAATATGCAATCGAGGCGGCACGGATGCCTTCGAGATTGCCGCCATAGGGCGCCAGCGTCAGGTAGAGATCGAGGATCTCGTCCTTGCTCAGCTCTCGCTCGAGCTCGAGCGCGCGCACGATCTGCCGGAGCTTGGCATGCAGCGAGCGCTGCCGCCGCGGCTCGAGCAGCCGCGCCAGCTGCATCGTGATGGTCGAGCCGCCGGAGACGATGTGGCCGTGCGAGCCGAGCTGGATGGCCGCCCGCACCAGCGCGCGCGGATCGACGCCGTGATGGTCGAAGAAGCGCTGGTCCTCATAGGCCAGCAGCAGCTTCAGATAGGTCAGATCGACGCCTTTTTTGGCGCTGACTGGCAGCCGCCACCGCCCGTCCGCCATCGCATAGGCACGCAGCAGCTTGCCGTGGCGATCGACCACGGTGGTCGAGACCGCCCTCGCCTCGCCCAGCGGCAGCGGGCCGAGGGAGATGGTCCAGGCGGCGACGGAGACCGACGCGACCAATGCGAGCGCAATGGCGAACAGCCGTTTGACGCCCCGCCCTCTCCTGCCGTCATGGCCGGGCTTGTCCCGGCCATCCACGTCATTCGGAGTGCGCGGAGAGAGCGTGGATGCCCGGGTCAAGCCCGGGCATGACGGAGTGTGTAGGTCCGTCTTGCCACCCAACTCACGATCGCTCGTCCCCCCCTCGCTCATTTCGCCACGCGGACCTCCACCGAGCCGGTGCCCGTCCGGCCATAGCGCGAGGGATTGTACATGTCCTCGACATAGGCCTGCGGCAGCACGTATTTGCCGGGCGACACCGCACGCACGACATAGGCGACTGTGAACACCGCCTTCGAATCCGCGGCGCGGTCGAGCGCGGCGGTAAAGCGGTCATCGCGGAACTCGGTGTTGACCGGTTCCTGGCCGTCCTCGATCCAGTCCAGGGTGCCGCTGTCACCCGACGACACCAGGTGCGGATTGTCGATCTCAAGCCCCGCCGGCAGATAGTCCGACACCATGATGTGGCCGTACTCTGGCTTGGCCTCGGTGACCTTCAGCACGACAGCGAAACGGTCGTTCTGCTTCGCGGTTCTGATATCGGCCGGCTTGCCGTCGAGCGTGTAGTAGCCGCGCTCGATCTTGAAACCGTTCGACGCGGCCGGCTCCGGCGTCAGCGGCGAGCCGGAGACCGAGACCACTGCCTGCACCGGCGCATCACCGGTGTTGGTGATCTTCAGCGGCTGGCCTGAGAGCTCCGCCGCCTTGTAGCTGCGGTACATCGCCTGCTTTACGGCCTGGCCGTTGATGTCGAGCGTCAGCGTCTCCTTGGCCAGCGCGCGCGCCGCCAGCACCATCCACGCATTCTCCTGCGTCGAGGTGTACGGCGTCAGCCCGCGCGCGGCTTCGATACGGGCGACGGCCTGCGTCAACGTCGCCCGCGGCGCATTGCCCTCGCCCGCCAACGACACCAGCGCCGCTGCATCGCGCAGGTCGGAGCCGTAATCGGTGCGGCCGAACACCAAGACCGGCTTCGGCGCGAGGCTGTCGGCCGCGGCGGCATAGACCCGCTCCGCACGGGCGCGGTCGCCGACCAGCGCCAACGCCGCGGCAAGCTGCGCCTTGGCGATCGGGGTGGCGAGATTGCCGAGCTTGGTGTCGGCGAGATAGCGCAGGTCGCCGATCGGCGCCGCGCCATTGCGCGCCAGCACGTAGAGGCCATAAGCGAGATCGCGGCCGCCCGTCTTCTCCGGCTCCTCGGCATTCACCACCGAGTTCCTGACGCGGTCGAGCGCGCTCTTGAACAGCACGTCCGGCACGGCAAATCCCTTCTCGCGGGCGCGGGTCAGGAAGTCCGTGACATAAGCATCGAGCCAGGGATCATCGCCGCCCGACGACCACAGGCCGAACGAGCCATTGGATCCCTGCCGCGCCAGCAGCCGGTCGATCGAGTCGCGGATGCGCTGGTCGACCTCGGTGTCCATCGCCAGATGCGCGCCGGCCGCGAGCTCGTTGACATAGAGCAGCGGCATCGCGCGGCTCGTGATCTGCTCCGAGCAGCCATAGGGGTAGCGGTCGAGCGCCTTCAGGATGGTCGCCGCATCGAGCGCGGTCGACAACCCCGCCGACAGCGACACCGTGCCGGTGCCCGCCACGAGATCGGAGAACATGTCCGATGTCAGCGTCAGGCTTTCACCCTTCGCGAGTGTGCGGATCGAGCGACGCGCCAGCACCTGGGTCGCCGGCTTCACGTCGAACTGATAGTGCCGCGCCAGCGAAAGCCCGTTGGGGCCCTTGATGTCGACATCGAGCTGCGCCTGCCCGGTGCCACTGGCGTCCAGCGACAGGGTCGCCGACGCCCGCTGCTTGGCCGCGAGCTTCATCGTGACGTTGGCATTGCCGGACACCTTGACCGGACCGCCGGCCTTCACGCTGACGACATAGTCGCCGGGCACACCTTCGACATTGTCGACATCAAACGACAGCGTGCCGCGATCGCCTGACAGGAGGAAGCGCGGCAGGGTCGCGGTCAGCACCACGGGATCGCGCACGGTGACGTCGACATTGGCGCGGCCAACTTTGGTGGCGCTCCACGCCACCGCCATCACCCGCGCTGTGCCGGCGAACTCCGGAATGTCGAAGCTGACCTCGGCAGTTCCGTCGGGCCCGACGGTGACGATGCCCGAATACAGCGCCAGCGGCTTCTGCGTCGGTGGTGAGCCCTGCAGCTCGGCGCCGCCAGAGTCACCGCCAGAGCGGATCTGGCCGCGCGTGCCCTGCATCCCGTCGATCAACTGGCCATAGAGATCGCGGATCTCGGCCGAGAGCTGGCGCTGGCCGAGATAATAGTCGTCCGGCGCCGGCGGCTTGTAGTTGGTGAGGTTGAGAATGCCGACATCGACTGCGGCGATCACGACCTTGGCGTCCTCGCCGGGATTGAGCCCGCCGATCTTGACCGGAATCTTCAAGGCCGAGCCCGGACGCACCAGCGCCGGGGGCGTCAGCGCGACATTGAGCGTGCGCGCCGACTTGTCGATACCGAACCAGGCGACGCCGAGCGCTCGGCCCGGCATGCGCTGCGCGGCCGTATCGAGCGGACGGCGCAGCGTCGTCACGACATAGGCGCCAGTGCCCCAGTCCTTGCCGACTGCAAGCTTGACCTGGTTGGTGCCCTCCTTGACCTCGGTGGTCTGCGTCGTCAGCAGCCGGTCGCCGAGCACATTGACCGTCAGCTTGCCGGCGGTGCGCGCATTGACCGTCACGACCATGCTGTCGCCCGACTGGTATTGCGGCTTGTCGAGCGAGGTCTCCAAGAGATCCGGCGTATCGGCGCTGCCGTCGGTGTACCAGCCGACGTCGAACTGCAGCGACGTCACCGGACCGTCGGCATCCGCCGACTTGACGTCGAGGCGATAGCGCCCGGCCTCCGGCAGGAAGCTCAGCCGCGCCGGCTTGTTGGCGGCGATCGTGACGTCGCCATCGCCGATCCGGCGCGTCGACTTCACCGGCTCGTACTCCCAATAGGAGTTCTGCCGGTACCACTGGTAGCGCGACTCGATCTTGAGCAGCTCATAACGCAGCCCATTGCGCGCCAGCGTCTTGCCCTCGGGCGAGACGAACACGACGTCGAACTCGGCCTTCTCGCCCTCGCCGACGCTCTTGCCGGAAAACGACGGCTTGATGCCGATCTGCGCGGCCTTGGGCGCCACGGGGAGCACCAGCTTGCGCTCGACGGCCCGGCCGCCGGTCTCAGCCATCCGCACATAGATCTGCGCCTCCTGCGGCCGGCTGGAGGACGGCGGCTTGGACAGGCTCACGGGGAACGTCGCCGCGCCCTTCTCATCCGTTTCCGGCATGCCTTCGATCGGGGTGCGCTCGTTGGAGGCGCTCTCCTCGTCGGCGACGCCGAACTGGTAGCCCGGGAAGCCCGGCCGCTCGGAGGCGGTCGTCACCAGCAGGTCGCCCTCGAGCTGCAGGCCGGAGGCCGGCGCGCCGTAGAGGAAATGGCCGTCGACCTTCACCTCCACAGGAGTCTCAGCCTTGATCTGCTTGTCCTTGGACGACAAGTCGAATTCCAGCCGCTCGGGGACGTAGTCCTCGACCATGAAGGTGGTCTCGCCGACGGACGCCCCCTTGGGATCGGTGAAGGCGCGCACGCGGTAGGTGCCGGTCGGCACCGCCGAATTCAGCGCCACACTGAACGACCGCCCGCCGGCACCCTGGTCAGGCAGCACGGCGCGGCGGAACTCGACTCCATCCGGGCGCTCGACCACCAGCGTCAGCGGCGTGCCGGTCATGGCGTTGCCCTTGCCGTCGCGCAGCAGCGCCGTGAGGTAGACGGTCTCGCTGGACCGGTAGACGCCGCGCTCGGAATACACGAAGGCGTCCGGCCCGGCCGGCGCCTCGCGGCCGGACACGCCACGGTCGGAGAGATCGAAGGCGGTCGTCTTCAGGCTGAGGAAGGCGTAGTCGGCTTTCTCGCCGACCACCGTCAGCATCGCCGGCGACAGCCCGCCCTCGCCCCGCGCCAGCCCCGTCTCGAAAAGCGCGTGCCCGGCCTCATCGGTCCTGCGGGTCGCCAGGATCTCGTTGTTGCGCGCCACCAGCCTCACCTCGGCGCGCGCCACCGGATCGGTGGACGCCAGCGAATTGACGAACACATGGATCCCGTCATTGCCGGAAAACGCGGCGACACCGAGATCGGACACGATGAACCATTGCGTGGCGAGCTGGCCGCCGCTGTCCTCGTCATTGCCATTGGTCGGGCCCTTCGGCGCGGCCGTCATCACATAGACGCCGGGCTGCATGTCGCTGAGCGCCTGATCCACCGGAAAGGCGGTGGTGACATCCTGGTTCAGGGTCATCGCGGTCGAGAGCTCGCCGCTCCACACCTTCATGCCGCGCTCATTGCCGAGATCGGTGAGCTGGTAGCTCGACAGCGGCCGCTGGAAGTCGCTGTCGATGACGGTGTTGATCAGGTTGCGGTCGCCGATCCGGAAGACGTTGATGTTGACGGCGGGCGTGTTGACGCTGACCAGCGGAATGCCCTTCTGGCCGGTGCGCGGCAGCACATAGGCCTTGCCGGTGAAGCGCACGAACGGCTTGCGGTCGCGGACATAGATGTTGAACTCGGCCGATTTCGGCAGGCTTTCCTTCACGCCTGACGGCAGCCCGGCGCGCAGGTTGATGTTGTAGCGCTCGCCATGCTTGAGGCCTTCGACGCAGAGCTGCTTGTCCTCCGAGGTCAGCGCCGGCTTGTCGGTACCTGCCTGTGCCACGAACGGCGAGAAGTCGGTGCGCTTGGCAAGATCCTCGGAGAACTGGAAGCAGGCGCGCGGGCTCGCCGAGTCGGAATCCACGGTATAGTCGAGCAGCTTGAAGCCGTGCTCGTCGCGCATCCGCTCATACTGGCCCCTGACATCGGCGACCTCGCGCAGGTCGAGCGACATCCGCAGCGCATCCAGCGCCGGCCGCCACAGCTTGCGCTCGGCCACGGTCTTGCCGAGCACCGCGAGCGCGTCCGCCTCCTCGCCGGCATTGCCGGCGCGCTGATAGGCGATGTAGGCCGCCGTCGAGGCGCGCTCCAGCAGGAAGGTCTGCTCCGACGAGTTGATCGGCTTGATCTGGTTGAGCACGGTGCGCGCCAGCCGCAGCCAATTACCGGAATCATCCGGGGCCACTGTGGCGATCTGTCCGAGGATTTGCAGACCCGTGCGCAGGTCGTTGCGGCGCAGCGCCGCATCGGCGTCGGTGCGCAAGGTCGCCAGCGGCTTGTTGACCGCCCCCGCCTCGCTCTTGATCTGGGCCTCCAGCTTGACGGCGGCGTCAGCCAGATCGTCGCGCTTGAACGCCTTGTCGGCGGCGTGGGCGGCCACGAGGCCGAGCGCCATGGTGGCGCAGAGGGCGGCGGCGCGAACCAGACCGATCATGGGACAGCTCCTTGGACGGCTCTTTGAACGTTCTCTGGAAAGATTTCCGGACAGGTCCTGGCGGTGCACGGATCGACGCCCGTGTTTGGCCGATTGGTGGCGAGAATGGACGCGAAATGGTGACGGACTGATGGCAAGAGTTGTAGGGGCCAAGATAGCGACCCGTGGCCTTGGCTGCCATCGGCAGGCGGCCGCGGCCGGGAAAATCTGTTCATCAACGGCAATTCAAAGGACATGTTCACAGGACATGGCATACCGGCAAAGACCGCAGCAGCCGTTTGACCAGCGCCGCTGACGCGCGAACGGCCCTTGATGACCCTCCTCCGCCTCCGCTTGGTCGCCGCCGGCCCGTATCCGGTTCGGACGGTCTTGGCGAAACGGAAGATTTTTCATATGACCCATGCTATGGGATGGCCGTACCGGCGGGGCTTCGCCTCGGGGAGTCATCCCGCGACGTCCGCCCGTGCCGTTCACGTCGCGACGACGGTCCCATAGCTCAACTGGATAGAGTAGCGGATTTCTACTCCGCGGGTTGCAGGTTCGAGTCCTGCTGGGATCGCCAATCGCCACGCCAGCGCCATCGTGGCGCCCCGCCGCTCGTCCATTTCGAAACATTGCCGTGAACGACAGGGCGTGCGCACCCAAGCTTGCCTTCGTTTGGCGCATGCGTGGCCATGGCATTGGGGGGCTCGGTTGGCGAAACATGAAGGATCCCGGTTTCTGGTGAGAATTTTGCGGTCCAGATTCCGCGACCACAAGACGGAGCTTTCCGAGCTGCGGCGTCACATCCGGCGCGGCGACGTCGTCTGCGACATCGGCGCCAACAAGGGCAGTTTTCTCTACTGGCTGGCGCGGTGGTCGGCGCCGGGGCGGGTCGTCGCCTTCGAGCCCCAGCCGGACCTGGCCGAAAGATTGGCGCGGCTCTGCAAGCGGTTCTCGCTCGACAACGTCGTGGTCGAAGCGCGCGCCGTCTATTCGTGCTCCAGCAAGAAGACCCTGTTCGTGCCCGAGGGGCACCAGCCCGGGGCCTCGCTGCTCCGCCCCGCCGAGACCTCGAAGACGATCCAGGTGCAGACGACGTCGTTGGACGACTATCTCCCCGATACGGGAAATGTGTCTGCGATCAAGATCGACGTCGAGGGTGCCGAACTCGACGTGCTGCGCGGCGCCGAGCGCACCTTGCGCCGATGCCGGCCGTTGATCGTGGTCGAGTGCGACCACCGCCTGGCGACGCTCGACAGGGTGAAGGAGACGTTCTTGCTCCTGCGGGGTCTTGGCTATCGAGGCCAATTCCTGAGCCGCGGGAGATTGCTTCCGTTGTCCGCCTTCGACCCGGAGATCCACCAGCGCGCCGATGGCGAATGGTTCTGGAAGCGGAAGGACTACTGCAACAACTTCATCTTCAGGAGCTTGCACGCGCCCACGTCCGGAACTGCGGATGAGCCGGGCTGGTCGATGATGACGTCACAGTCGCTGATCAATCGCCCCTCCCCCGCGCAGGACGAAACATTCCGGGAGCCGATCGAAACCATTTCGCCGCGCCTACGAAGTCGTCGTGAAACAGACCCCCGGCATGTTGCCGAACATCAAATCGACCGTAGGGGTTACCGATGTCCGCGTTGCTGAGCTTCATTTTCGAATCCTATTGCCTGAGCTGCCGGGCGATGTTTCCAGAGCTCAATACCGATCAGTCGACCGTCGCGGAGTAGGTCGCGGCCGAGTGGCCGGAATTTCGATCCGAGATTGAGCCGCGCGGGCGCCGCCGGCCCACTTTGGCTGTCTGCCTGCAGACTGCTCGTCCGGAAAACCCACGCGCATCAAGCTTTGCTCTTCAGCTTAATGGCGGCTTCCATTTGACGCCGACGCCCTTCATCCGCCACGTCTTGGGCGATGGAGTTGGACCATGTTTGAACTAGCCATGTTTGCCGCAATCTGTTTCATCGCCGCTGTCGCCCTCACGATCATTTACCGGCGGCGTCAGGACGTCCTCTACGGCCCCTATATCGCGGATGTCTCGTGGCCGACGGCGCTGCCCGACGACCGCATCGAAGCGTCGTCACCCTGAACCTGGATGTGCTCCCGGGAGGCACCGGGCAGGCCGTCGCGATCACGCCAGCGATGATTGCCGATCTGCATGACGCCCGGCTTCACAAGCCGATGCGCCCGCCGGAATCGTTGAGCAGCGCATCGAGCCGGTCTGGGCTCATCCTCTGTCCACCCGGCGTCTCTATGCTGACGCAGGCAGCGCCGAGACGCAGATAGGCGTTTGCCGTGAGCAGCGCATCCTGCGCGCTGCGGCACCTGATGGTGGCGATCGCGCTGGCGCTTTCGGCCCGGACGGTGAAGGACGCGGCGGCCATGAGGGGCGGGCTCGTCTGTAAGCGGCGGCTGAAATGAAGCCGAAGCTTATGCGACGGAGCCCGACGGTATCATTGAGGCGGATCAAAGCCGCCGGTCCCAGGCTTCGCTATGGGCGTCCCGCTCAGCTCCGATTCAGCGACAGGCTGATGCGGGTGACGATGCCGTCCCAATCGCGCTCCCAGGCCCGGGGGTAGTTGATCAGCACGCAGTGGACATAGCCCCCAACGAAGTTGCAGCGATTATACCAGACGTAGTCGCCCTTGTAGCTCGACACCGCGAAGAAGCGCGAGGTGACGCGCTTGTACTGGATGTTCGGCGGCGGGTTCTTCTGGGCGAGGAATCGCGCCGGCGACTCCCGGGTGTCATCGGGCATCGACTGCACGGTCAGATTGGCGCGACCGTCCGCGGTCTGGAAGCGCTGGCCGTAGCCCTCGGGTTGGCCCGCCGTGTCGCTGAAGATCGAGACGGGAATGTCGACCGACGTGCCGGTCTCCGGGATCCTATAGGTGTTCCAGCGCACCGATTCGGCCGGCGCGGCGTTGCTCCAGCACGCGGCGCATGCAAGCACAGCCATGGCCTTGATGATCGGATTCATGTCTGTCGTCCCCAACGGCTTGAGAAAACATGACGTTGAACCACCTTCGCGGCTCAGCGAAGGCAGCGTCCGCCATCAGCGGCAGGCGAACGCGCGACCCCAGTCGAAGGTTCATGGCTCCCGCAGGTCCCGTGCTCGATCGCTCCTCATCATTGAACCTGGGATGGAGCGACGTTCCGGGTTGCCGTCGGGCCGTCACCCGCCATGAGTTCGTGCGTTCCGGTCTCGGCGGGCTGCTCAAGTCTCCGCAAGAACGCATCCAGTTGCGGCGCGAGTTGCGAAAGGACAAACCTCGACCCTTCCGGGGTGAAATGGATGGTGTCCCAAACAATCGGCGTTTCCGCGTCGATCGTCAGCGGGCAACGCCTCTTGCTGCAAATCGTGTCGAGAATGGAAACGTATTGAACGAGCGGATACGCGCTGGCGATCTCCTTCAAACGGTCGTCCGCCTTGAACGCCCCCTCTCTCGGCAAGAGCGAATTGCCGATTGGGACGTGCGTCTGCTCATGGTTGAACAACGTCGAAGCCAAGGGAGCGGGGAACTCGATCGAAGGACCGAGGAGCAGAACTGGAACGCCGGCTTCCTGAGCTGCCGCCAGCAGCGCGTTCAAATACCGATCGACGCGCCGTGCAGGAGGCTGGCCGTAGGTTTCGAGATAGGCGCGCCAATTGCCGGAAAGAACGACGCCGTCAAAGCCGTGGGCCCTGATCTGATCGCGTAGCAGCTGATTGACGTCGTTGCAGTTTCGCGAGGTGCTCAGCTTGAGCTCGACGAACGGGGGACAGGCCGCTGACGTAAGCTGCAGAAGATGATAGGCATCGGAGGATAGGTAGCTGCGCAATCCCCAGGCATAATGTGCGGCGAGACTGTCGCCGGCGAGCAGAATGTTGCGCTTGTTTGCGGCCGGCTTCAGGCACGCATCAAAGTCGTAGGCCGATGGCGGCTCATCGGGCTGCAAGAAGCAGCTGTGCGCACGATAGAACGGCTCCATCGTCCGGGAATCGTACCGGAGCATTCGTGCCTGGGATTGCGGGAAGCGATCGGCGTAGCCGTCATGAGCGACGCCGTGAACTCCGACCGCGATCAGGACGACGGCAATGCCCGCGATCACCGGGGAGCCACGCACGCCAACCCACTCCGTTCGCGCGCGTGCCGGCCGCTCGACGATGACGTAAGAGAGATAGGCCAGCAGCAGCGAGCACAGCAGGAGCCCGGCGGTAGCAAACGCCGAGGTCGCGACATCGAGCGGCAGCGCGGCCCTGCCGAGGACGAACACCGGCCAATGCCAAAGATAGAGCGAATAGGACAGACGGCCGAGGAAGGCTCCGGTCTCGCGGAACGGCAGCCGGGGCCTGCCCTGCTCCTGATTGAAGGCGACAATATAGAACGCAGTACCGAGACAGGGAATCAGCGCATGCAACCCGGGGAATCGTGTCTCCGCGCGGAAGATGACCACGGGAATCAGCATGGAGCCCATGCCGGCTGTCGCAAGGATGAGACGCGCCTCGCTTCTGACCGGTGACCATCGATGCAGAAAGAACGCGATGCTTCCGATCAAAAACTCCCAGGCCCGCAGCGGGGCGATGTAGAAGGCGGCAGAGGGCGATTGCTTGATCCAAAGCTCATCGAGCACGCACAGCGCGACCGTTCCGGTGACGACCAGTCCGAGCGACAGCTTCGACGTTGGGTCGGGAAACAGCCTGCTCCAGAGCCAAGTCACGACCGGAAACAGGAAGTAGAACTGCTCCTCCACCGACAATGACCAAGTGTGGATGAGAACCTTCCCGATCGTTGGAAGATCGAAATAGCCGGTCTGCGACCAGAAGAAGATGTTCGACGAAAACAGAAGCGTAGAGACCGCGCTTCCGAAAAACATTCGGTAGTCGCCAGGAGGCGCAAAGAACCACGCGACTATCCCGGTGACGACAATCATCAGGTAGAGCGCTGGAAGCAGGCGCCGCGCCCTTCGTTCGTAGAAGGCGATGAACGAAAACGAATTGGATTGAATGCCGCTCCAGATGAGCCGGGAGATCACATAACCGGAGATGACGAAGAAGATATCGACGCCGACAAACCCGCCGCCAAAACCTGGCAACTCGAAATGAAATCCAATGACCGAAATCACGGCTACGGCGCGCAGCCAATCGATGTCCGGCCGGTACTCCAAAACCTTTGTGCGCGTCATGCTGGTAGCCTGGGCGGGCCATTCGCCCTAACGAGTTACCTGCTGACATGTCCGCAAATGGATTGCAACGCACCGAAACACACGGAAATACCGTTCTTGGTTGGTGTATCCGAATTGCCGCACCATCTCACGGCCCCGCCGCGTGGGGACGCCGACGGATCGCAGACCCAGCGGGAGGCCATTCGCCTGCGGGGGTCATCCCGCGAGCATCAAGAGAACTCGCACTCGGTCCCGATCCCGGTGCTGACTTCGAGGCGGTGATTGGAAGCCCGACGCGCCAGAGAGAATGGCAGCACCGTCAAGGCCAACATGCCGGCAAGCCGGATCATTCACTGCGCCAGCGCGCCCCCGCCCGACGCAGCTTTCGACACAAGGACCGCTTGTGTGTCCGTGACTGACCAGCCCTCCGCCTTGATTGCCCCGGCCTAGCAACGCGCTGTCGTCACGCGAGCAGACGTGCCGCGCGTACTCCCGCGATCATCATCCACGAAACGCCTGCCACGCTGACGCCTCAACTAGGCTCGACGCGAGACGCACGCGGGATCCACGCTCGATGATTGTGCGGCTGTTGTTTGATGAGCACACCCACCCGCGAGATTTCAGCGACCGCCTTCCGTCGTCACCACTCACATGATACCAGTCATGCCAAAGAAGCTGGCGAGCGAGTGGCGACATCGCCATAGCCGTTAACACCTCGCCACAAATCGGCCGAGGTCGAGGTGGGCTGCCTCTATACTTCGAGTTGCTTTTGCAACCGCATTGGCGTCGTACCTCGGACAGTGCTTATCGGCACCGGCCCGCGCAGGCTGAGCGCACCTAAACCGCTTCCCTGAAGGAATTTGGCTTAAAAACGTGCGACGCCGCGTCTCCGCAACCTGGCAACTTCTTTCAACAGCCAAAACGTGCAACAATACTGCACGCAACTAATATCAACCTCAGATTTAATTTACTGATCATTTACTTTCCGCAACTTTGCCCCAAAAACTGCACGATGCTGGGTTCCTCTTTCACAATTAGAACTCTTCTGGGGCCCTACAAAAACCACCTCCCCAGAAACGGGATCTAACAACCTCGGATATACTTTTCAAAACTCACTCTCCGTCTTCGTTTCGCGTACAGAGGTCCCACAATGACAACACTCATCAAGGCTCTCCCGACCCATCTCGAAGAGACTCGTATCGACTCCGAGAAGCTGCGCACGATCCTGATGCTCTGCGGCGCCACTGCGTTTGGCTTCATTCTCCACGCCACCTACGGTCTCGATCTCAGCTACGCCTTCTTCTGATTTGATCAGTCTGCCGGTCGAGGCTGGCGGCTCTTCATTGCCGGACGCAATCGGCGTCGGTCCGGGCTCGCGGGGTTATTGAACGGCCCCGCGCGTCGCCTTTTCGAAGTGATACGCGCCACGCGAAGAATATGGCAGATGCCGTCCTGATCGTGCTTTTGCACAGCTTGGCCGCGCCGCTCCCACAATTCCGCCGCGACGACGCGACACGCTGAGGGCGTTGAGGATTGCGGTTGCTTGAGGACGAGTAGCGTCATGCGTTCACCAGTATATGATCTCTATCAGATGAAGCAGGATCGCTTGCCGAAAGGAGCCCGTTCGGCATGGCTGAGGACGAGGCCGAATGAGCCGCCGCCCGCGGCCGACGACTGGGTCTTCGTCGGCAAGGAACGGCATCCGAGCCGGTGGACGGTCGCGGAGATGAATGAAAAGGGCACCTGCTACCGCGAGATCCCGATCTGGCTGTCGAGCCGCCGCAGCATGATGGCTGGATCGGCGGCCGAAAGCGGCGCTCAGCCGCCGGCCGCCTGAGATTCATCGGAGATCGCTGACGATGGCCGCTACGCGCCACGTTCGTCAGCAAGCCTCGCCAGGGCAATGAACGGGATCGGCGGTCCTACGCGAGTTGGACGCCGTAATAGTCGTCGACCTTGCGCCCCGCCCCGGCATCCCCCCAGTCCCACTCACGCTCGTCGGAATATTTCGGCGCGCCTCGCAGTTGGTTCTCGGTCACGCCGGTAACGTAGCCGCCGAGTCGCGTGTCGTACTTCAGGGATTGCCAGGGCAACGGGTAGTGATCATTCCCAAGCCCGAGGAAACCGCCGAAGCCCAGGACGGCATACGAGACCCGCCCGCTCAGCTTGTCGATCATCACGCGTTCGATGGTGCCGATCTTGGTGTCGTCGGCGCCATAAACGGCCGTGCCTTCGACTTTGTCGCTTCCAATCAGGTTGCCATATTCGCGTTCATCGAGCATCGACGTTATGTGGTCCTCCCGGTGCGAGTGGATCGATAACGTTCGGCCGTCACCGGCCGTTCCCAAGAGCCTGAAGCGCTCTCAGTCGGCCTCCGACGGGTTACCGTCCTGCTCGGGATGACGTGTCGCCTCGCGGGACGGAGCATCCGGAGATGTGGTCTTATGAACCTGCTGCGCACGCTCCTTGTCGGCGGGCTGATCCTCACCGCGTCCTGTCCTGACGATGCCTTGGCCTTGCTGCGCCATCGGATGGCTCTCCTTGGTTGGTGATCCACGAAGGGCGCCGGATTGGATAGCGCTGACGCCGCTGCGATTCGATCGAAACGACGCGGGCCGCGCCTGTTCGTTCCCTCCTTGAGCCAACAGGCCGCAGAGCCGACCGCGCATCTGGCGCAACACGGTGCTTTGAGCGATCCAAACGAAACGTTGGCGATCTCAGGCTGTTGACCACGTCCCTCGAGAGGAGACGTTCTGCCGGCGGCTGGTGCAACAGGCCGTCGAAGCACTCGGCGGACTCGACATTGTCGTCAATAACACCCGCGCGGCAGCAGACGCGTCAGTCGACCCTGGATGTCTCGTCCGAAGATTTCGACGCGACGATGAAAACCAATACCTATGCCCCGTTCTGGATCATCAAGGCCGCCCTGCCCCATCTGAAGCCGGGATCGGTCATCATCGGCACCTCGTCCGAGCAGGCCTATGATGGCTCTGCGGATCTCTACGACTATGCGCGAACAAAGGCGGCGACCCATGAACTATGTGAAGTCGTTGGCCAAGCAGCTCGGACCGAAGGCCATACGCGTGAACGCCGTCGCGCCCGGGCCGATCTGGACGCCGCTTCAGGTCTCCGGCGGGGCCACGATGGAGAAGATGGAGAAGTTCGGCTGCCGCTGGTTCAGATGTGGGTGATGGGCTGCGGCAGCGAATACGCCTCCGTATGCACCTGACGAATCGTCGTGAACGCGGCGACGGCCGAGGCCAGGCTGAAGGCCGTCAGCAGCGCAATGAGAACGGTGCGGGGGGTCATGGGACGCTCCTCCATCCAGATTGGTTACTCGCGTAGCGCGGTCCGGTACTCGCCGAGCGGTGCGATTTCGCCATCGAGCCAATCCTGCTGGAGCGCGAGCGCTTTCCAGCCTTGGGCCATGCGTCGATAGCGCCGGAACGCCGGCTCTCCGTCGGCGCGCTCCGCGAGCTGGAGACAGTTGTCTGCGTTCTCTCTGAAAAGATCCGATCGTTTCATCTCAATCAGCTGGGAGCCACGGCGGACCGCCGCAACTCTGTTACACGATATTAATGTTCGCTCTGCGCTGGTGGAACATGGCGCACGTTGCAGCGCGGGTCCTGCTCAGAAGCGACGCGACACTGCCAACGTGAAGGGCCTGCATTCTTAGGCGTCTCGGGATCTTCGGATCCGTCGGCATCTCGGCGCCATTGCTTCCGGCATCCCCGTCTCTGCCGTGGTTTCCATTGCTAGTCCCCTTCGGAGGCATCAAGACGGCAGCAATAGCGAACTTGAGGCAGGTTCTCCTCTTACTCGAATGAGACGCGCCCCCTTTCCCCGTTCCAATGGAAATCGCCTCCTTCGTCAGCGACGAATACATGGGAACCCTTTTCCTGGATTGGAGTTGAAGCACTCGCGCCAGTAAAGGCCGGTTCCATTAGCCTTGGAAATCGGCATCCTGGCTTGATTTGAGTAGTTGCGGCGGCTTCTATGGCCGCCGGCTATCCGAGTCTCGGATTTTTGCTGGTAGACGGTCTGCCACGGGGAACTTGATGAGCGATCTCGATTCTGCTGCCAGTCCGATGCCCGAGCGCCAAGGGTTTGGCCGCCAAGGCAACGGAGCCGAGGCGGCCGATGCCAGCCAGGACCTGCTCCGCGCTCTCCAGGCCATGCGTTCCGGAGATTTCTCCGTGCGTATGGGCGGCGACTATCTCGGCATCGACGGCAAGATCGCCGACACGTTCAACGAGATCATTGCGGCCAACGAGCGGATGGCGCAGCAGCTCGAGCGCGTCGGCCAGGTCGTGGGACGGGAGGGAAAGACGCGCCAGCGCGTGCGGTTCGGCATCGCAAGCGGCTCCTGGGCGGATATGGAGAGTTCGATCAACACGTTGATCGACGATCTTCTATGGCCCACCCGTGAGGTGACGCGCGCGGTTGCCGCCGTGGCCCAAGGCGACCTCCTGCAGACCGTGAAACTGGACGTCGATGGCCGGCCTCTGGGCGGCGAGTTCCTGCAGTCGGCGACCATCGTCAACACGATGATCAAACAGCTCAGCGTCTTCACGTCCGAAGTGACCCGCGTGGCGCGCGAGGTCGGCACCGAGGGCAAGCTCGGCGGCCAGGCCCAGGTTCCCGAAGTCACGGGCGTCTGGAAGGACCTGACCGAGAGCGTCAACTCCATGGCCAATAATCTCACCGGCCAGGTCCGCAACATCGCGGAGGTGACGATCGCAGTCGCCAATGGCGACCTATCGAAGAAGATCACGGTCGACGTTCGTGGCGAGATCCTGCAGCTGAAGGAAGCCATCAACACGATGGTCGATCAGCTCAGGTCGTTCGCGTCGGAGGTGACGCGTGTGGCGCGCGAGGTCGGCACCGACGGCAAGCTCGGAGGTCAGGCCATCGTTCCCGGCGTTGCCGGCACCTGGAAGGACCTCACCGACTCCGTCAACGCGATGTGCGGCAACCTCACCGCTCAGGTCCGCAATATCGCCAACGTCACCACTGCGGTCGCCCGCGGTGACCTGTCACGCAAGATCACGGTCGACGTGCGCGGCGAGATCCTGGAGCTGAAGGACACCATCAACACGATGGTCGACCAGCTCAACGCCTTCGCATCCGAGGTGACGCGCGTGGCGCGCGAGGTCGGCACCGAGGGCAAGCTCGGCGGCCAGGCGCAGGTGCCCGGCGTTGCCGGCACCTGGAAGGATTTGACCGACAACGTGAACTTCATGGCGTCGAACCTGACGGCACAGGTCCGCAACATCGCCGACGTCGCCACGGCCATCGCCAGCGGCGACCTGTCGAAAAAGATCACCGTCAACGTCTCCGGCGAGATCCTTCAGCTGAAGGAAACGCTGAACACAATGGTCGACCAACTCAATGCGTTCGCCGGCGAGGTCACGCGCGTGGCGCGAGAGGTCGGCACCGACGGTCGGCTCGGCGGACAGGCCAACGTGCTCGGCGTCGCCGGCACCTGGAAGGATCTCACCGAGAGCGTCAACTCGATGGCGTCGAACCTGACGGCGCAGGTCCGCAACATCGCCGAGGTGACGACCGCCGTCGCCAATGGCGACCTGTCGAAGAAGATCACCGTCGACGTGCGCGGCGAGATTCTGGAGCTGAAGGACACCATCAACACGATGGTCGACCAGCTCAACGCGTTCGCCGGCGAGGTGACCCGCGTCGCGCGCGAGGTCGGCACCGAGGGCAAGCTCGGCGGCCAGGCCATGGTGCGCGGAGTCGCGGGCACCTGGAAGGACCTGACCGACAGCGTCAACTCGATGGCCTCCAACCTGACAGGCCAGGTCCGCAACATCGCGGAGGTCGCCACCGCCGTCGCCAAGGGCGACCTGTCGAAGAAGATCACGGTCAACGTCTCCGGCGAGATCCTTCAGCTGAAGGAGACGCTGAACACGATGGTGGACCAGCTCAACGCCTTCGCCGGCGAAGTGACGCGCGTCGCGCGCGAGGTCGGCACGGACGGCAAGCTCGGCGGACAGGCCGAGGTGCCCGGCGTCGCCGGCACCTGGAAGGATCTCACCGACAGCGTCAACTCGATGGCCGGCAATCTGACGGCTCAGGTCCGCAACATCGCCGAGGTGGCAACGGCCATCGCCGGAGGCGACCTGTCGCGCAAGATCACCGTCGACGTGCGCGGCGAGATCCTGAGCCTCAAAGAGACGCTGAACACGATGGTCGATCAGCTCAACCGCTTCGCGGGCGAGGTGACGCGCGTCGCGCGCGAGGTCGGCACCGAGGGCCGGCTCGGCGGCCAAGCCAACGTGCCCGGCGTCGCCGGCACCTGGAAGGATCTCACCGACAGCGTCAACTCGATGGCCGGCAATCTGACGGCTCAGGTCCGCAACATCGCCGAGGTGACCACGGCGGTGGCGCGCGGCGACCTGTCGCGCAAGATCACCGTCGACGTGAAGGGCGAGATCCTCGAGCTGAAGAACACCATCAACACCATGGTCGATCAGCTCAACGCCTTCGCCTCCGAAGTGACGCGCGTGGCGCGCGAGGTCGGCACCGAAGGCAAGTTGGGCGGCCAGGCCGAGGTGCCGGAAGTCGCGGGCACCTGGAAGGATTTGACCGACAGCGTCAACTTCATGGCCTCGAACCTGACGGCCCAGGTGCGCAACATCGCCGAGGTCGCGACCGCGATCGCCGGCGGCGACCTGTCGAAAAAGATCACCGTCGACGTGCGCGGCGAGATCCTGCTGCTCAAGGACACCCTGAACACGATGGTGGAGCAGTTGCGCTCGTTCGCGGCCGAAGTGACGCGCGTCGCGCGCGAGGTCGGCACCGAGGGCCGGTTGGGCGGCCAGGCCGTTGTGCCCGGCGTCGGCGGCACGTGGAAGGACCTGACCGACAACGTCAATCTGCTCGCCGCCAACCTGACCACGCAGGTCCGCAACATCGCCGAGGTGACCACGGCGGTGGCGCGCGGCGACCTGTCGCGCAAGATCACCGTCGACGTGAAGGGCGAGATCCTCGAGCTGAAGAACACCATCAACACCATGGTCGATCAGCTCAACGCCTTCGCCGGCGAGGTGACGCGCGTGGCACGCGAGGTCGGCACCGAGGGCAAGCTCGGCGGACAGGCGCAGGTGCCGGGCGTTGCCGGCACCTGGAAGGACCTCACTGATACCGTGAACTTCATGGCCGCGAATTTGACCGAACAGGTCCGCGGCATCGTCAAGGTCGTGACCGCCGTCGCCAATGGCGATCTCAAGCAGAACCTCACGGTCAAATCGAAGGGCGAGGTCGCAGCACTCGCCGAAACCATCAACAACATGACGGAGACGCTGGCGACCTTCGCCGACCAGGTGACGAGCGTTGCCCGCGAGGTCGGCGTCGAGGGCCGGCTCGGCGGCCAGGCCAACGTGCCCGGCGCGGCCGGCACATGGAAGGATCTGACCGGCAACGTCAACCTGCTTGCGGCCAACCTGACATCCCAGGTGCGCGCCATCGCCGAGGTCGCGACGGCCGTGACCAAGGGCGATCTCACCCGCTCCATCCAGGTCGATGCCCGCGGCGAGGTGTCCGAGCTCAAAGACAACATCAATACGATGATCACCAATCTGAGGCTCACCACCGACCTCAACACAGAGCAGGACTGGCTCAAGACCAACCTGGCCAAGTTCACCAACATGCTGCAGGGCCAGCGCGACCTGACCACCGTCGGCCGCCTGCTGCTGACCGAGCTGACGCCGCTGGTGAACGCCCACCGCGGTGTGATCTACCAAGTCGAGACCGAGTCCACGCCACAGCTGCGCCTGCTTGCCTCATACGCCGATGACGGCATCTATCCTCACCGGACGCACGTCCAGTTCGGCGAGGGGCTGATCGGACAATGCGCGATCGACAAGCGACAGCGGCTCGTCTCCGAGATTCCATCCGACGTCATCCCCGTGGGCTCCGCCCTGCTCCGCGCCGTCCCGAAGAACCTCGTGGTGCTGCCGGTGTTGTTCGAGAACCAGGTCAAGGCGGTGATCGAGCTGGCGTCGCTTAGTTTGTTCACGACGTCGCAGATGACGTTCCTCGAGCAGCTCACCGACTCCATCGGCATCGTGCTCAATTCGATCGAAGCCACGATGCAGACCGAAGGGCTGTTGAAGCAGTCGCAGCAGCTCGCCGCGGAGCTTCAGACCCAGCAGCGCGAGCTGCAACAGACCAACGAGCAGCTCGAGCAGAAGGCGCAACAGCTCGCCGAGCGCAACGTCGAGGTCGAGCGCAAGAACCAGGAGATCGAGCAGGCCCGCCGCGCGCTCGAGGAAAAGGCGACCGAGCTCGCGCTGACATCCAAGTACAAGTCCGAGTTCCTCGCCAACATGTCGCACGAGCTGCGCACGCCGCTCAACAGCATCCTTATCCTCGGCCAGCAGCTGACCGAGAATCCGGACGGCAATCTCACCCTCAAGCAGGTCGAGTTCGCCCGCACCATCCATGGCGCCGGCACCGATCTGCTCAATCTGATCAGCGACATCCTCGATCTCTCCAAGATCGAGTCCGGCACCGTGACGGTCGATGCCGAGGAGATCCTCACCACCAACCTCCTGGAAACCGTGGGACGTCCGTTCCGCCACGAGGCGGAAAATCGCCTGCTCGCCTTCAACATCGACGTGGACCCGAACCTTGCGCGTAGCATCGTCACGGATTCCAAGCGCCTGCAGCAGGTGTTGAAGAATCTGCTCTCGAACGCCTTCAAGTTCACCGCCGAAGGAGGGGTGCGCTTGAAGGTATCTGCGGCGCTCGGCGGATGGAGCGCAGAACATCCGGTGCTCAACACTGCACCGGCCGTGATCGCGTTCGAAGTCTCGGACACCGGCATCGGCATTCCGCAAGACAAGCAGAAACTGATCTTCGAGGCGTTCCAGCAGGCGGATGCCGGCACGAGCCGCAAATATGGTGGCACCGGCCTCGGGCTCGCGATCAGCCGCGAGCTCGCCAACCTCCTGGGCGGCGAGATCCATCTCAAGAGCGCACCCGGCAAGGGCAGCACCTTCACGCTCTATCTGCCGCTCAAATATTCAGGTCCCGCAACGACGCCCCGCGTCAGTCCAGCATCGCCCGTTCCCTATGTTCAACCCCCAGCACTACAGCAAGCGGCCGCGCCGGAGCGCGGGATCGAGCCCCCGCCGGACGATCGTCTCGATCTCGAACCCGGCGATACGATCCTGCTCGTGGTCGAGGACGATCCGCACTACGCGCGCGTCCTGATCGACCTCGCGCGCGACAAGGGCTTCAAGGTGCTGATCGCCGGCCGCGGCGCCGAGGCGCTGGACCTCGCCAAGCAGTATCAACCGGCCGCGATCTCTCTCGACGTCTTCCTGCCGGACATGCTCGGCTGGACCGTTCTGAGCCAGCTCAAGCATAATCCGCTGACGCGGCACATCCCGGTGCAGATCATCACGCTCGACGAAGACCGCCAGCACGCTTTGGCGCGTGGCGCGTTCTCCTTTGTCAGCAAGCCCACGACAACGGAAGGCGTCAGCGCGGCCCTGTCGCAGATCAAGGAATACGCCAAGCCGCGACGCAAGCGGCTGCTGATCGTCGAGGACAACGCGGCCGAGCAACTCAGCATCCGCCAGTTGTTGGATCACGACGACATCGAGATCATCGCGGCGGATACGGGAGCTTCGGCGCTCGAGACGCTGCGCAGCGCGCCGTGCGATTGCGTGGTTCTCGATCTGCGGCTGCCAGACATGAGCGGGTTCGACGTACTCGATCAATTGCGCTCCGACGATTTCTTATCGAGCGTTCCGGTGGTCGTCTTCACCGGGCGGGAATTGTCGGCCGAGGAGGATGCGGAACTGCATACGATGGCGCGCAGCATCGTCGTCAAGGGCGTCGAGTCGCCGGAGCGGCTGCTCGACGAGACGTCGTTGTTCCTACACCGTGTGATTACGGAACTGCCGTTCGAGAAGCAGCGTATGCTGGAGAAGCTGAACAGTTCCGACGAAGATCTGATCGGCAAGACGGTGCTGCTGGTCGACGACGACGCCCGCAACATCTTTGCTCTCTCCAGCGTGCTGGAACGCCGCGGCATGAAAGTGCTGACGGCGACCACCGGAAGCGAAGCGATCGACCTGGTGCAGAGCAATCCCGCGATCTCGATCGTCCTGATGGACATCATGATGCCGCAGATGGATGGTTACCAGACGATCGGCGTCATTAGGCAAAATCCCGCCTTCGTCCGGCTCCCCATCATCGCGTTGACCGCGAAAGCCATGAAGGGAGACCGCGAAAAGTGTCTCGAAGCTGGCGCCTCCGATTATCTGGCAAAACCCGTCAACACCGAGCAGCTGCTCCTTGCGATCCGCATGTGGCTGCACCGCTGAACGGTTCATCATGATGGAACATGCGAAGGTCAACATCCTCCTGGTCGACGATCAGCCGGCGAAGCTGCTGGCTTACGAGGTCATCCTGAAGGAACTCGGCGAGAAACTCGTAGTCGCCACCTCCGGGCGCGAGGCGCTCGAAATTCTGTTGAAGAACGAGATCGCGGTGATCCTCGTCGACGTCTGCATGCCCGAGCTCGACGGCTTCGAACTGGCGCAAATGATCCGTGAGCATCCGAGGTTCCAGAAGATTGCGATCATCTTCATCTCCGCCATCCAGGTGAGCGACTTCGACCGCCTTCGTGGCTATGAGATGGGCGCCGTCGACTACGTACCGGTTCCCGTCGTGCCGGAGGTGCTGCGCGCCAAGATCAAGGTTTTTGCCGAGCTCTATCGCAAGACACGCGAGCTGGAACATCTCAACCTTGAGCTGGAGGACCGGGTACGGGCCCGCACGGCCGAGCTTGAGCGATCGACAGCAAAGCTCGTCGAGAGCGAGCAGCGTCGGAGCATGGCGATCGCGGCCGGCAGGATGGGTTCGTGGGACTGGGACGGTGTCAATGGCGATTGGATGTGGGACGAGGGCCAGTACCGCATCTTCGGCGTCTCGCCTCAGAGCTTCGAGCTGAACACCGTGAACATCATGGCGCTCCTGCACCGGGAGGATGCCGAGCGTGCCCGCCAAGTGGTCGCGGAATTCAGCCGAGGCACGACATCGTATGAGGCTGAGTTCCGGATCAACCGGCCAGATGGCGAAGAACGCTGGTGCGTCGGAACGGCCGCAGCGACAACCGACAGGACCGGTCGCGTGATCCGCGTCAGCGGGGTCACGATCGACATCACCGAGCGCAAACGCGCCGAGGAACGCCAGAACCTGCTGACCCGCGAGGTCGATCATCGCGCCAAGAATGCGCTGACCTTGGCCCAGTCGATCGTTCGCCTGACAAAAGCCGACAGCGTGAAGACCTATGTCGACGCGGTAGAGGGGCGCATCAGCGCGCTGGCCCGCGTACACACCATCCTCTCGCTATCAAGCTGGGAAGGTGCGAAGATAAGCCGGTTGGTGGCCGAAGAACTCGCGCCCTATGCGACTGGCGGCCAGGTCGCTTTCGACGGCGCCGAGCTGCAACTCGAGCCGGCGACCGCGCAGACGCTGGCGCTGGCGCTGCACGAGCTGGTGACAAACTCGGCCAAATACGGTGCGCTGTCGGTCCGCTCCGGGCATCTCTCAGTCAAATGGACCATCGAGAATGAGCGCCTGGATCTGATCTGGATTGAAACCGGCGGTCCCTTGGTGCGCGCGCCGACCTCGCGCGGCTTCGGCACGCGCAGCCTGATGGCCAGTGTGGAAAGCCAGCTCGGTGGGCGCGCCTCGTTCGACTGGCGTCCCGAGGGATTGGTGTGCCGGCTGGTCGTCCCGCTCCGCCCCGGCGCGACCCCGCCGGAGATCACAAGCCCTTGCGCAACGGTGGCGCCGGGCGACGCACGACAACGCGCTGCGGGCTGACCGCTCCGGACGGCTCAGGCGGCCATGTCGCGCGAGATCCGGACCGGGATCGACTTGGCGGCGGGCACCTTGCTCCCCTCCGCGTAGTGCCATAGCGGAATCAATCCGTTGCATTCGGGATAGTAGGCCGCAACGCTGTAGCGCGGAATGTCGAACGCCACCGCCTGAAGCCCGCCCAGCGAGCGCGCCACGCCGTCATCGGCCTCGGTCGAAAGCCGAACCAGTTCGCCCTGCTTGATGCCCAGATCAGCCATGTCGCTCGCGTTCATGAAAACGATCTGACGGCCACCCGTGACGCCGCGAAATCGGTCGTCCTCGTTGTAGATGGTGGTGTTGAACTGGCCGTCGGCGCGCAAGGTCATCAGCTGATACACGCCATTGCCTTCCTCCGTCGGATTGAGTGCCGCCTTGGGCACGGTGAAGTTCGCCTTGCCGGTCGATGTCTTCCACTTGCGTTCGCGGGCGCCAATGGGCCGCGGAAAGCCGCCGGGCTGAAACAGGCGCTTGTTGAAGTCCTTGAACTGGTCGGGATAGGTTCGCTCGATGGCATCTCTGACGCGCGCGTAGTCGCCGACCCAGGCATCCCAGTCGACTCGCGGATTTGGCTTCAGGGTGGCCTTGGCGAGACCGGCGACAATGGCTGGTTCGGACAACAGGGTCTCGGCGACTGGCTGGCGCTGGCCGCGCGAGCCGTGAATGCAGGTAGTGGAGTCCTCCATCGAGACCGCCTGCTCTCCGCCCGCCTGCCGGTCGATTTCGATGCGGCCGAGGCACGGCAACAGATAGGTCACCTCGCCCGGAACGAGGTGACTGCGATTGAGCTTGGTTGCGATCTGCACCGACAGCCGCAGCTTCGACCATGCCGGCTCCATCAGCGAACGTTCCGGAACGGCGCGCAGGAAATTGCCGCCGAGGCTGACGAAGCCCTTCACGTCGCCCTTGATGATGCCCTGGCAGGCATCGACCGTGCTGAGACCGTCCCAGCGCGGCGGCTCGAAGGAATAAAGCTCGGCCAGCTTGTCGAGCGGCACCAGCTTGGTCTTCTCCGAGATTCCCACGGTACGCTGCCCCTGCACGTTGGAATGGCCGCGGACAGGCGAGATACCCGCCCCGGGCTTCCCGATGTTGCCGCGCAATAGCAGCAGATTCACGATCATCTTGGCTGTCTCGACGCCATGGCGATGCTGGGTAATTCCCATCCCATAGTTGGCTATGACGGCGCGTGAGCCTGCGTAGACCTTGGCGGCCTCCAGAATAGCGCTGCGCGTGAGGCCGGAGGAGCGTTCGATATCGCTCCACGACGCCTGCAGGCAGCAGGTTGCGAAAGCTTCGAAGCCGGACGTGTGCTGCTCGATGAAGGCGACATCGAGCACGCGCGGGCTCTTGGTCGCGACCGCGGCATCATCCGCCTCGATCACGGCCTTGCACAATCCGAGTAGCGCCGCACCATCGCCGCCAATGCGCAGCTGATGATACTGCGTGCTGATCCGCGTTGCCCCGGTGAGCACCATTTGAATGGGATTTTGCGGATTGGTGAAGTGCTCCAGCCCACGCTCCCGCAGCGGATTGAACGTGATGATGGGCACGCCGCGTTGTGCCGCCTTCTGCAACGGATGCAGCATGCGCGGCGAGTTGGTCGTCGTGTTCTGGCCGAAGAAGAAGAAGCAATCTGCCTTGTCGAAATCCTGAAGGAGCGCCGTACCGACGGGGACGCCAATCACCTCCGGCAGAGCCACTGATGTGGATTCGTGGCACATGTTGGAGCTGTCGGGAAAATTGTTGGTGCCGTACATGCGGCCGAACAACTGATACATGTAGCTGGTCTCGAGCGAAGCCCGGCCCGAGGTATACATCACGACCGAATGCGGATCGAGATTGTTCAACTCCGCGCCGACGTCACGAAAGGCCTCCTCCCAGCTCACGGCGACATAGCGATCCGCCGCAGCATCGTAGCGCAGGGGATGAGCAAGACGCCCTTGCTCTTCCAGCTGATGATCCGACCATGTCCGTAACTCAGCTAGCGTGTGCCGAGCAAAGAACTCCGGTCCGACCGTCTTGCCGGTGATTTCCCACGCGGTTGCCTTGGCGCCATTCTCGCAGAATTCGAACGGGTGCGGCTTTGCCGGCTTGGCCCAGGAGCAGCTGACGCACATGAAGCCGCCTGGCTTGTTCTGTTTGAGCAGGATCTCGCTGCCGAGCAGCGTGACCTCCTCCTGCGTCAGGATGCTCGCGACCGCGCGCACCGATCCCCAACCGCCGGCCGGAGCCTTGTAGTCCTCGATTTTTGCTTTCTCACTCACGACACATCTCCCGCGGCCCGTTCAAGAGCGGCAAACCCGGGATGAGCAGCGAAGTTCCGACGTCTCACTGAACGTTGCGAGGCCGTCGACCACTGGCCAATGTGCGATCGGGGGCGGAATTGGGAACGACCCAGCCCGCCGCGCGTCTTTTCTGGGCCTCTGGCGGCGTTCCCCCATTGCGCTGGAGGCGCTCCGTGTGGACTGCGGCCCAGCGTCCGAACACCTTCGGACGCTGGGCCCGTCCCCGCGCCCCGATCGCTGCGGACTCAGGCCGCATTGCGTTTGAGATGGCGGCCTTCCTTGACCTCTTCGATGATCTTGGCGCTGAAGGCTTCCAGATCGCTGGGATTGCGCGAGGTGATCACGCCCTGATCGACCACGACCTCCGCGTCCTGCCACTGCGCGCCGGCATTGGCGACGTCCGTCTTGATCGATTTGTAGGACGTCATCTTGCGCCCCTTGGCAATTCCCGTCTCGATCAGGAGCCACGGCGCATGACAGACCGCCGCAACGATCTTCTTGGCTTCGAAGATCTCCTTGATGAATCGCAGTGCCTTCGGCTCCAGACGCAGCAGATCCGGATTGATCTGGCCGCCCGGCAGCACGATGGCGTCGTAGTCCGCAGCAGAAGCCTGGTCCAAAGTCTTGTCGACCTTGACGGACCGTCCCCAATCTTTGTCATCCCAGCCTTTGATCTCGCCCGGCGCGAGCGAGATGATCTCGACGGTCGCGCCCGCCTGCTTGAGGCGATCGCGCGGCACTTCGAGCTCGGATTGCTCGAACCCGTTGGTCGCGAGGATCGCGATCCTCTTTCCCTTGATGTCCATTGAATTCTCCTGGAAATTCGACACCGCGGGCAACCTCGCGCTTGCGTCCATGTTCCGCCGGGCGGGCCGGACGGATCGTCACAACTGGTCGGTCGGATCGGCAATCTCCTGCGTGGAACCAGCCAGCACCTGCAGCAGTTTGTCTGGACGTGCCTGCCTCGAATGGACGGCCGGCTTTGAGCAGCGCGGCATCGCTGCCTCGATGGATCGCAATCTGGAGGCGCTCGTGCCCTACGCATTGTTTGAGAATGACGAACAGCTGACCCGTCCGTTTCGTACCGAGCGCGAGGTCTGGGAGGCTGCGGAACAGGCTGATCTCATCACGCTCGGCACGCACGGCGAAAAGATCCTGGACAACAATTTCGAGATCAAATCGTGCGAGGCTACCGCGGAAGAGCTCATGACCGTGCCGCCGGACATCGTCTTGCCCGAGGCTCGTACCTCCGAACCAGCGCCAACGACGGCAGCCAACAGGAAGTCGCAGGGTTCCGCACGCTCCAGCCAGGGTGCAACGGATCAGGATGAAGTCGGCTCGGGCGCGCCGAACAACGACCTGTCGCAAGCATCGAACCGCTGACGCACATCGGCCGATCAGAGCCCTCGCGTCCGGAGGGTCCGTTTTTCGCTCTGGCTCCAGATGACTGGCATCGCTCCGCGATGCTCCCAACGCCGCCAGCATCTCATGCGTGCCGGGCGCCCCGCTGCTTGCGAGGCAGCAGGCTCGCCTGCTCCACCTTGAGCTGCTCGCGCTGCTGCCGCAGCCGCTCGAGAGTTTGCAGCATGCGCTGCAACAGCGCCTCGGCCGCGGCTGTCGCCACTCCGGCTCGCCGCAGTTGCAGGATTTCACGACGCTGCCGCCCGACCTGTAGACGCATTCGATCGATCTCGTCTCGGACCCAACACAGATCGCGCATGGAGCACCCATAGGCAAGCATCGCTGCAATCTAGAACAAATCATGAACTTACGCAAGCCACTCCACAGGCTGGGGCATCCGAACTGATCAATGAGATCGAGACGCTCGCGGGGGACTGGAGCGTTCGTGCCCCAAGTAATCAGGACAACAGATCGACAAATGGTATTCCCATGTTGCCGATGCCGGCCTGGAGCCGTCGCGAATCAAGACCTGGTTGTTTAGTCTTCGCGGCATTTCGCGGGAGTGCACCATGGTTGCGGACAGTGACAGCAAGGTTGCCTGGCATCGCGCCCAGCTCAAAAAGAATCGTGCGGTCTTGAAGCAGATCGAGACGGCCCGGTTCACCGTCGGCGAGAGCGCCGACGGGAAAGCGCTGGAACTGACCAAGCGGCAAGTCGCTGAGCTCCAGCTCAAGATTCGTGAGTCCGAGCAGGTCATTGCCCAGCACGATAAGCAGACGCGACGCCCGCTGGCGACCGACCTGCGTAGTCTCTCCAACGTCGCCTGGCGCAACTGGACGGGCAACGGCCCGCGCTGACCGTGGGCTCCTGCTGCGAGTCAGTCGACGACATTCCGACGCACGCCTTCCACCCGAACCGTCGAGATGGTCGAAGGCTCGGACGGATTGTCCTCAGGCCTCCAGCGCCTCAGCCGCTCATCGCTCCTCCGGAGTGCATCGAGATCGATGCGTCCTTCCGCCCGAGCCTCCTTGGCGCAAGCAAGCACGCGATGGAACTGAGTCCCGTCATAGGCCACCAGCAAGAGATCGGCGCCGCCATTGAGCGCTTCCACGACGGCTTTGCACAGATCACGGCCATAGACCGCCCCCATCACCAGATCATCCGTCACGACCACGCCCTGATAGTTCCAGCGGCCGCGAATGAGGCCATCGAGCACGGCCTTGGAATGTGAGGCAGGCCGCTCTGGATCGATCGCATCGACCATCACGTGACCGACCATCATTGCCGCGTGCGAGCCCTGCAGCACTTGTCGGAACGGCCGCCAATCCGACTGTTCCAACACATCGACTGCCGTGTCGAGCTGTGCTGAGAAGTGATGCGTGTCCGCCGCGACGCGCCCCAGGCCAGGGAAGTGCTTCACCGCCGCGCGAACACCGCTTGCTTCCAGGCCGCGGACATAGCCAAGCGCGATGTCGCCGACCACCGTGGGATCGTTGGAGATCGCGCGCCGGCCGATCAAGGTGTGGAAGTCCAGTCGGTTGCGCGTCCAGCTCGGGCGAAGGTCGACGACAGGAGCCAGATTGAGGGTGATGCCCGCAGCCGCGAGCGCCTCACCTTGGGTACGTCCCATCGCGAACGCATCCTGCGCGCGGCGAGAGGCCGGCAGATCGGCCAGCGTCGCGAGGCCGGGCATGTTCGGCAGGGTCGGAGACAGGTGTGCGACAGTGCCTCCCTCCTGATCCGCCGCAACCAGCAGGGGCGACAGCCCGGCGCTCCGGCGCTCGGCCTGCAATCGCGCGATCTCGGCGCGCAATTGAGGCTCGGTCCGGCCACGTACGTTGTGGTGTGTCACATAGACGCCCGCGATCAATCCCTGTCGCGCCAGCGCGGCGGCGTCGTCCACGGCCGTGTAGCCGACGATGAAATGCCGGCCGAGCAGATGCGCCACGTCCGGGGGCGTGCGGAACGTCTCGTACTTGCGCCAAGCAAACATGAACTGCGTCGACGTCAGCATGATCAGCGGAACACACCATGCCACGACGAGAGCGCGTCCGGCGGCATCCCGCCGCCACCGACCGCCGAGCATCAGTAGCAGCGGAACGGCAAGTCCTATGAGAAGCAGGGCTGCGTGGCCACTGCCCCGCAGCCGAACCAGATAGGGCTCGTTGCTGTTCAGCGTGACGAAAATGAAGAGCAGAGCAAGAAGCCAGAGAACCGCGGTCCTGATACGTCCGAGCATGTGTGCAGCCGATCATCCCAAGGAGAGACGACCATTGCGTAACAACCACGCTTCCCCTGCGCCAGATGTGGAATCGCGTCTGCACGAAATCTGCAAACAAATCCTGAAATGCTGCAGACCGTCTCCGGCACCGCTGCACGCGCGGGGGTCATGCTCGCTTCATCGGCGGGCGCTGCCGACCGAGTCGTGATTCAACCAAGGACTACTTCAATGAAAGGCTCCGCCGACCTGACGGCTTCCCCAGAGGCATCTGAGTCCATGTGGCACAAGTTCATCATCGCGATCGGCCTGCTCGGGCTCGCCGACATCCTGCTTTACGACCAGACGCTAGGCCTCTCCTTCCCGATCTTTGCGGCAGCGCTCTTCGCAGCCAGCCTCCTCGCCAATCACGACCGGATCCACCGCCCGCGCGCGATTCTTGCGAATATCGTCCTCGTTGCAGGCCTGTTGCCCGCGATCGAGGACCTGACGACGTTGTCGGTATTGATCGTCGTCCTTGGGACGATATCGGCCGTCGCCCTGTCGACCGATCCGGCCGCCGAAGGACTTCTCGTGCCGCTGAGCGCAGCACGGCAACTTCTTCTGATCGGGCCGTTCCAACTGATCCCCGATACTTTGGCCACGCTTCGTGCCAACGATTTTACACGCATCGTGCTGACCTGGAGCATCCCCCTCGCCCTTAGCCTCGTCTTCATTCTCCTGTTCGCGGCAGCCAATCCCGTCATCGAGCAATGGCTCGACGAACTGCATCCTCAGCACATTGCGTCGAGCCTGAGCGTAGGCCGTCCCATCTTCTGGCTCCTGATGGTGTCCCTGATCTGGCCAATCATCAACTTGCGCTGGCGCCAACGAGGCAAGACGCAACGTCCTCCGATCGATCTCGATGGCGACCAGGCGCCGTCGGTCGTCAGCCCCCTCCTCAACCAGCAGACCGTCGTCCGCTCCTTGATTCTGTTCAACCTGCTGTTTGCGATCCAGACCGCCCTGGATGGCGTCTATCTGTGGGGACATGCGGCGCTTCCCAACGGAATGACTTACGCGACCTACGCCCACCGAGGCGCCTACCCGCTGATCGCTACGGCACTTCTGGCGGCCGCCTTTGTCATCGCCGCCGTCCGCTCGGGACAGGAGGGGTCGCGGCTCATCCGCCCGCTCGTCTATCTCTGGGTCGGACAGAACGTGATGCTGGTCGTATCCTCGATTCAGCGGGTCCACATCTATATCGAGAGCTATCTCCTGACGCAGTGGCGCATCGCGGCTCTGATATGGATGGCGCTGGTCGCCGTGGGACTGATCCTGATCATGGCGCGGATCATTCTGGAGAAGCCCAATGCATGGCTCGTGCGCATGAACCTGCTTGCGCTCGCGGCGACGCTCTACGGGTGCGCGCTGGTCAATTTCAACGGGCTGATCGCCGACTACAACGTGACCAACAGCCGTGAGGCAGGACGCAGCGGCTCCGCCATCGATAGCGACTATCTCTCCAGCCTCGGTACCCAAGCCCTGCCGGCCGTGCGGCGGGCCATGTTGCTGTTGCCGCAGGACGCCGGTCTGCCCCGGATCCACAACCGGCTGCTGGACCAGCAGCTGGCCGAAATGGCGTCGTGGCGATCCTGGAGTTTTCGCGGCTGGCGCTTGCAGCGCTATCTCGATAGACATCCTCTAACGCAGAATCCCAGTTGATGCCTCGCCGCGGAGCCCTGGCCGTGTCCCCCCGAATCCTCATTGTCGACGATGACGCGCATATCCGCGAGGTTCTGCGTGTCGCCGTGAGCAAGGCCGGCATGGCGGTGACGGAGGCGGCCGACGGTCGGGCCGCGCTGGTCAGGTTCGCCGAGGACCGGCCCGACCTCATCGTGCTCGACGTCGGCATGCCGGAGTTCGACGGGCTCGAAGTCTGCCGGCGCATCCGCCGGTCCTCGCAGGTGCCGATCCTGTTCCTGTCGGCGCGCGACGAGGAGATCGACCGCATTCTCGGGCTCGAGATCGGCGGCGACGACTACGTGACCAAGCCGTTCAGCCCGCGCGAGCTGGTTGCCCGCGTCAACGTCATTCTCCGCCGGGTCAACTCCGGTGCTGCGGATCGTTCGCTCGAACCGGAGGAGCTGGCGCACGGCAGGCTTCGTCTCGACCCGCAGCAGCATCTGGCGCGCTTCGGCGATACGCCGCTGACGTTCACAGCGCTGGAGTTCAGCATCCTGCGTACGCTGATGACGCGTCCTGCGGTCGTTTTCAGTCGCGAGCAGATTATGACCGCCGCCTATCAGCTCAACATCCAGGTCTCCGACCGAACGATCGACAGCCACATCCGCAACATCAGAGCGAAGCTCGCAGCCGCGCATTGCGAGGACGCGATCGAGACCGTCCATGGCGTGGGCTTCCGGCTCGGCCGCTGCGGCGCCTCATGATCGCGCCCAAGCCCAAGGCGAAATGGCGGCCGTCGCTGGGACAGATCGTCTTCGGCGTGCTGGCGCTGGTCGCCACCCTGCCCCTGGTCGGGCTGTTCTTCTTTCGCATCTACGACAACCAGCTGATCCGTCAGACACAGGCAGAGCTGATCGCGCAGAGCCGTGTGCTCGCGGCGGTCTTTGCCGAGGAGGTGTCCGCGCGCCTTGCCGCTGGCCTTCCGCTCGGCGCCGAAATCCCGCCCGAGGCACGGCCCGATTCCGCAGACGAGGTGACACCCATCCGTCCCCTACTCGATCTGCTGGCCAACGATCTGTTCGTCCGCCGCCCGGACGCCCGCGACGCGATCCATCCTGCGGATCCCGCCTATGTCGCGATTGGCGCGCGGCTGCTTCCGATCGTCAGGGAGACGCAGAAGGTCACCTTGGCCGGATTCCGTGTGCTCGATCCGCAAGGCGTCGTGATCGCCGGCCGCGATGAAATGGGCAAGTCACTCGCCCATATCGACGAGGTGGCTGCCGCCCTGAAGGGACGCTACAGCGCCGCGCTCCGCATTCGCATTCCGGACAAGACGCCGCCACCGATCTATTCGATCAGCCGCGGCGTCGGTGTCCATGTGTTCTCGGCCATGCCCGTGATCGTCGACGATCACGTCGCCGGGGTCATCTATACCTCGCGCACGCCCCGCAACATCTTCGAGCATCTTTATCAAGAGCGCGGCAAGTTCGTTGCCGCAGGCTCCGCCATCGTCCTCACGACGCTGCTGGTCGGCCTCGTCGTGGCACGCACGATCACACGGCCGATGCGCGAGCTGGTCGATCGCGCCGGCAGGATCGGACGCAACGATCCCGCCGGCTTCCGCCCGCTCGCCCATTACGGCACCCGCGACTTCGCCGAGCTCGCCGAGCACTTCTTCGCCATGGCCGAGCAACTGGCCCAACGCTCCAACTACATCCGGAGCTTTTCCGCGCATCTGACGCACGAGCTCAAATCGCCGTTGACCTCGATCAAGGGCGCAGCCGAGCTGCTGCTCGACTCTCTGGCCAGTCCTTCCGAGACCTTGACACGCGCCGAGCAGGAGAAATTCCTCACCAACATCCTTGGCGACGCCGACCGCCTCGCGGCGCTGGCCCAACGCTTGCGCGAGCTGGCACGGGCGGAGACGGTGTCGACGGTCGAGGCCGGTAGCATAGCCGAGGCCGTCAGCACGCTGCGAGCGCGTTTCCCCTCGACCGTCATCGAGACGTCCGGCCCGGTCGAGCGCAGCACCATGCTCCCGAACGAGACCGCGCTGATCGTGCTCACGCATCTCGTCGACAACGCCGTCCGGCACGGCGCCCGGCGCATCCGCCTCGAGGCCGAGGAGAGCAAGGAGATGCTGATCGTCATCGCCAGCAATGACGGCGATCCGATCTCGCCGGAGAACCGCGACCGCATCTTCGATGCCTTCTTCACGACCCGGCGCGACAGCGGCGGTACCGGCATGGGGCTGGCGATCGTGCGCGCCATCATGGCAAGCCATGGCGGCGAGATCTCGCTGCGGCCGGGCGACAACGGTGTTGCGTTCGAGCTGCGGCTGCCGATCGAAGGCCCCATGACGTCGACCTGAGATAGCGCAGTCTATTGGCGCCGCGTCAGAGTTGCCTCCCGTCGGTTCGTGGCAGCCGGCAATCCCCACCTCATTCAAGTCCCCGTCGGCGAAGATCTTCTCCCATTCGTTTGTATACGAGCAATGTATGCCACGGTGCCGCCGGCTGCATGGACCGGCCGAGAATGGCGCAGATCTGCATCGCAATTCGCAAATGACTTGGACCCGCGATCCGCGTAATCTTCGCCGCGATTGCACCATCGGCCAGCGTCCCCGCTTGGCCTTCGGGAGACCTTGATGAATTCGAGCCGTTTCGAGATCAGCCGCCGGACCGCCCTCCTGACCTCCGCCGCCATCGCCGCGAACGTGGTCAATCCATTCCGGGCCTTCGCCCAGGAGACCCCGCGCAAAGGCGGCGTATTCAACGTGCATTACGGCGCCGAGCAGCGCCAGCTCAACCCGAGCCTCCAGGCATCGACCGGCGTCTACATCATCGGAGGCAAGATCCAGGAGAACCTCGTCGACCTCGATGCCAACGGCCAGCCGGTCGGCGTGCTTGCCGAGAGCTGGGAGGCGACGCCGGATGGCAAGACCGTCACTTTCAAGCTGCGCAAGGGCATCACTTGGCATGACGGCAAGCCGTTCACGTCGGAGGACGTCGCCTTCACCGCGATGAACATGTGGAAGAAGATCCTCAACTACGGATCGACCTTGCAGCTGTTCCTGACAGCGGTCGACACGCCGGATCCGCAGACCGCGATCTTCCGCTACGAGCGGCCGATGCCGCTCAACCTGCTCCTGCGCGCGCTACCCGATCTCGGCTACGTCTCGGCCAAGCACATCTATGAGAGCGGCGACATCCGGCAGAACCCCGCCAACCTCGCCCCCATCGGCACCGGTCCGTTCAAGTTCGTGAAGTACGAGCGCGGGCAATACATCATGGCCGAGCGCAACACCGATTATTGGCGGCCGAACGCGCCCTACCTCGATCGCATCGTGTGGAAAGTGATCACTGACCGCGCCGCCGCAGCCGCGCAGATGGAGGCCGGCGAGTTGCACTACAGCCCGTTCTCTGGCCTGACCATCTCCGACATGGCGCGGCTCGGCAAGGACAAGCGCTTCATCGTCTCGACGAAGGGCAACGAGGGCAACGCGCGCACCAATACGCTCGAGTTCAACGTCCGCCGCAAGGAGCTGGCGGACGTGAAGGTTCGCCGCGCCATCGCACACGCGATCAACGTTCCCTTCTTCATCGAGAACTTCCTCGGCGATTTCGCCAAGCTGGGCACCGGTCCGATCCCGTCGACCTCGACCGACTTCTACCCCGGCGCCAATACGCCGCAATATCCCTACGACAAGGCCAAGGCGGCGGCGCTCCTGGACGAGGCCGGCTACAAGCCCGGCGCCGGCGGCACCCGCTTCTCGCTGCGGCTGCTGCCCGCGCCATGGGGCGAGGACATCTCGCTGTGGGCGACCTTCCTCCAGCAGTCGCTGGGCGAGGTCGGCATCGCGATCGAGATCGTGCGCAACGATGGCGGCGGCTTCCTCAAGCAGGTCTATGACGAGCACACCTTCGATCTCGCGACCGGCTGGCACCAGTACCGCAACGACCCCGCGGTTTCGACTACGGTCTGGTATCGCTCCGGCCAGCCCAAGGGCGCGCCGTGGACCAACCAGTGGGGGTGGGACGACGCCAAGATCGACAAGATCATCGATGACGCGGCGACCGAGGTCGATCCGGCCAAGCGCAAGGCGCTCTATGCCGATTTCGTGCGCGAGGCCAATACCGAGCTGCCGGTGTGGATGCCGATCGAGCAGATCTTCGTCACCGTTATCACGGCCAAGGCGCGCAACCACTCGAACACTCCGCGCTGGGGATCGTCGAGCTGGCACGATCTGTGGCTTTCCGCCTGAGCCGGAATCCGTCAGGATAAGGCCATGCGCATCTTGAGCCTTGCGGGGCGGCGGCTCGCCGCCTCGATCCCCACCCTGTTCCTGATCCTGATCGGCGTCTTCTTGCTGCTGCAACTCGCGCCGGGCGACACGGTCGACGCGATGATGGCCCAGATGGGCGGCGGCGATGCTGCGACTGCCCGCGAGTTGCGCCGCTTCTATGGGCTGGATCTGTCGGTCCCGATGCAGCTGGCCAATTACCTGTGGCGGCTGGTGCGCCTCGATCTCGGATTCTCCGCGATCTACGGCAAGCCCGTCGCCGCCGTGATCCTGGAGCGGCTGCCGCCGACCCTGCTGTTGATGACTTCGTCCCTGTCCTTTGCCTTTTTCTTCGGTCTTGTCTTCGGGGTGATCGCTGCGCGCGACGTCAACCGGTGGCCCGACACGCTGATCTCCACCGTGGGGTTGATCTTCTACGCGACCCCGTCGTTCTGGTTTGGTCTGATGGCCATCGTCGTGTTCTCGATCTACCTGCAGTGGCTGCCAGCCGGCGGCTTCGAGGATATCGGCGCGGTCACGAGCGGCCTCTGGCGCGTGCTCGACATCGCCCGCCACCTGGTGTTGCCGTCCTTGACGCTCGGCCTGATCTTCCTGGCCATCTATCTGCGCATCATGCGCGCATCCATGCTCGAGGTCCAGAACCTCGATTTCGTCCGCACCGCACGTGCCAAGGGCCTCGACGAGACCCGCATCATCACCCGCCACGTTCTGCGCAACGCGCTGCTGCCGATGGTCACGCTGATCGGGCTGCAGGCGGGGACGATGCTCGGCGGCTCCGTCGTCGTCGAGACCGTGTTCTCGCTGCCTGGCCTCGGACGCCTTGCCTATGAATCGGTGGTCCAGCGCGATCTCAACACCCTGCTCGGCATCGTGTTCGTCTCCGCGCTCCTGGTGATTGCGGTCAACTTCATCACCGATCTGCTCTATGCGCGGCTCGACCCGCGCATCACGGCGGAGAACTGAGCATGGACGCCGTGAAACGCTATTTCCGCAGTCCCTCCGCGGTGTTCGGCCTGATCCTGCTTCTTGTGGTGGTGGGCATGGCGATCAGCGCCGGCTATCTCTATCCGCGCGATCCGCTCGCGCTCGCCGGGCGTCCGCTGATCTGGCCGTTCGCCAATCCGCGCTTCCTGCTCGGCACCGACAATTCCGGCCGCGACATTGCCGCCCAGATCTTTCATGGCGCCCGCATCTCGCTCCTGATCGGCGGCGTCGCGACGTTGATTGCCGTGGCGATCGGCGTCATGGTCGGCGCGCTCGCGGGCTACTACGGCGGATGGGTCGACAACATCCTGATGCGCATCACCGAGGCCTTCCAGACGCTGCCGAACTTCGTGCTGCTGCTGGTACTGGTGGCGGTGTTCGGCTCGACCTTGACGACTGTCACGATCGCGGTTGGCATCGTGTCGTGGCCCGCGCCGGCGCGGCTGACCCGGGCGGAGTTCCTGTCGCTGCGCGGCCGCGAATTCGTCCAGGCCGGCCGCACGCTCGGCATGCGCGACACCCAGCTGATCCTGGGCGAGATCCTGCCCAACGCGCTGCCCCCGGTGATCGTCTATGCCGGCGTCGTGATGGCGGTCGCGATCCTCCTGGAGAGTGCACTCGCCTTCCTGCGGCTGTCCGACGCCAACGTCGCCTCCTGGGGCAACCTGATCGGTCTCGGGCGCGATGTGCTGCGCGTGCAGTGGTACGTGTCGGCGATCCCCGGCGTTGCCATCCTCATCACCGTGCTTGCGGTGTCGCTGGTCGGCCAGGGCCTCAACGATGCACTGAACCCACGGCTGAAGCAGCGATGAGTCCAGCCAAGCCCGTTCTGACCGCCGATCGCCTCAGCGTACGGCTGCCGAAAGGCGCCGACCGAACGCATGCCATCTCCGAGGTCTCGCTTGCGATCGCCGAAAACGAGATCGTCTGCATCGTCGGCGAATCCGGCTCCGGCAAGTCGATGATGGCCAATGCCATCATGCGGCTGCTGCCCGACGGTGTAGGCACGGATGGCGGACGCATCCTGTTTACCGGGCGCGATCTCTGCACCGCCACGGCGGCCGAGATGCGCAGCATTCGCGGCGCCGAGATCGCGATGGTGTTCCAGGAGCCGATGACCGCGCTCAATCCGTTGCGCACGATCGGCGACCAGATCGGCGAGGTCTTCGACATCCATACCGATCTCTCCAAGGCCGAGATCAGGTCGCGCGTGCTGTCCCTGTTGTCCGACGTCCATATTCCCGATCCGCCGCGCGCGGCGAAGGCATATCCGCACGAGTTGTCCGGCGGCCAACGCCAGCGCGCGATGATCGCCATGGCCTTGGCGCTCGATCCGAAGCTGCTGATCGCCGACGAGCCGACCACGGCGCTCGATGTCACGACGCAGGCCCAGATCCTCAAGCTGATCCGCGAGTTGCAGCAGCGGCGCAAGACCGCGGTGCTGTTCATCACCCACGACTTCGGTGTCGTCGCCGAGATCGCCGACCGCGTCGTCGTGATGCAGCATGGGATCGTCGTCGAACAGGGCGCGACGGCGGATATCCTGCAACGGCCGCAGCATGACTACACCAGGCAGTTGATCGCCGCGGTGCCGCCCGTGGCGGCGCCCCCGGCACGCGAGCTGTCGGACCGGATGATCCTCACCATCTCCGGCGTCTCGAAGACCTATCGCACCGGTGGCTTCCTCGGCCGCGGCGAGCGCGTCACCCATGCGGTCAGGGACGTCTCGCTCGCACTGCCAAAGGGCGCAACTCTCGGCATCGTCGGCGAGTCGGGCTCCGGCAAATCCACCCTCGCCCGCTGCATCATCCGCCTCATCGATCCCGACGCAGGAACGATCCTGCTCGACGGTGAGGACTGGGCTCGCCTCTCGCGCAGCGAGGTCAGAGGCCGGACCCGGCAGATGCAGATGGTGTTTCAGGACCCGTTAGCCTCGCTGAATCCCCGGCGCAAGGCGGTCGAGCTGGTGGCGCAGGGACCGATCGTGCACGGCACCGCGCGAGACCAGGCACTGACCGAGGCGCGCGAGCTGTTCAGCTTGGTGGGGCTCGACCCGTCCGCCGCCGACCGCTTCCCGCATGAGTTCTCCGGAGGTCAGCGTCAGCGCATCGGGCTGGCGCGCGCGCTGGCACTGAGGCCCAAGGTGTTGGTCGCGGACGAACCGGTGTCCGCGCTCGACGTCTCCGTCCAGGCGCAGGTGTTGAAGCTGCTGACCAGCCTGCGCGAGCGGCTCGACCTGTCGATCATCTTCATCACGCATGACTTGCGCGTTGCAGCCCAGATCTGCGATCTGGTCGCGGTGATGAAGGACGGCGTCGTCGTCGAGCATGGACCCACGCACGACGTGTTCGGCAACCCGCAGCATCCGTATACGCAGGCTCTGCTCGAGGCCATTCCGGGCGGCGACTTCGCCCGGACCGAACATCCCACCTCTTAGCTGATCTCGCGCGCGTCACGGTATCGGTACAAGAGCAGCATCAGCGGCGCAAACGGACGCAGCAGGGCGTGCGCCGGAATGGTGACCGGCTCCGTGAATGGCAGCGCCAGCTCGTTGGCGGGTACGCCACGCACGGCCTTGGCGAGCTCAGCGCCGAGCGGGATCGTGAGCGCCACGGCCCGGCCGTTGCAGCCGGTCCAGCCATAGGCGTCGGGACCCAGGCGATGCACGCGCGGCATGTAGTCCGTGGTCATGCCGACATAGCCGTTCCACACGTAGTCGAATTTGACCTCGCCGATAACAGGCCACAACCGCTGCAGACGGGTGGCGACCCGCGCCTTCAGCCGCTCGGCCTTGTTGCCGGGACTGATGACGGCACCGCCCGTGACCAGACGGTTGCGCGCATCGTACCGGGCGAAATAGAGCTCGCCATGGGTGTCGGACATCGCCTGCCGCGCCGGAATGATCGTCTTGCGCACGTTGTCGGATAACGGCTGCGTCGCCATCTGCCAGGACAGCACCGGCATCACCTCATGGGCAATGGCCGGCGCGAGAGCCTTGGAGAACTCGCCGCTATAGGCATTGCTCGCCAGCACCAACGCGCGCGCCGACACTTCGCCCTGCACGGTGCGCACGACCCAGCGATCCCCCCGCCGCTCGAAATCGATCACCGGAGAGCGCGCGTAGATGCGGCCCCCAAGGCTCAGCACGGTTCGGGCCAGCCCGCGCGCGAGCGCCAGCGGATTGATGTGGCCGCCGGTCCTGTTCCAGAAGCCGCCATGCCACGCGTCCGAGCCGAGCATGTCGCGCGTCTGGTCGCGTGAGAGCAGCTCGACATCGGCGCCGAACTTCGACCACTGCTTGAACCTGCGCTCGGCGATCTTGATGCGGCCGGGCGTATGCACCGGCTGGACCCAGCCGGCCTGCTCATGCTCGGCGTCGATGTTGTACCGTCTCACGGTATCGAACAGACTGGACGCGCTGTCGCGTAACATCGCCACGAAGCGCTCGCCCGCGGCGCCATGACGCGCGACGAGATCGTCAGGATCGGGACGTGACAGCGTCGGAATGACCTGACCGTTGTTCCGGCCGGATGCGCCCCAGCCCGGCTCCATCGCCTCGACGATCGCGACATCGACGCCGGCCTCGCGCAGATGCAGCGCCGTCGACAAGCCGGTGAAGCCGCCGCCGATGATCACGACATCGGCCTGCAAGCTGCCCTGTAGCACGGGCAGATCAGGGCCAGGCGGGGTCTGTGCGGTCCACAAGGACGGCGGCCATTGAACGTTTTCTGCGGTCATGCTCATGGAGGACAGCTCATCCTTGCTGATCGACCAACATCCCGGAGGTCGATCTTGCCTTGCGCCCGGCGCCCGGCTGCGCCGGTTGCGGTGCATGGGTCGATTGGGCATAGTTCGGCCGCCAATATGCCAAGTTCGCTGCAAGGAGACAAACGCGTGGCCCTCAAGAATGTCATCGGTATCGATCACGCGGTCGTCGTGGTGAAGGATCTCGACGCGGCGGCGGATACCTGGAAGCGGTTGGGTTTTACGCTGTCTCCGCGCGGCACGCACAGCGCCAAGATGGGATCCGGCAATTACACCATCATGCTCGATCCGGACTACATCGAGCTGCTCGGCATCCTCGCCGAGACCGACCATAACGTTCCGACCCGCAACTTCCTCGCCCAGCGCGGCGAAGGCATCGAGCGCATCGCCTTCACGGCGATCGATTCCGCGGCCGGCGCCGAGGAAATCCGCGCGAAAGGTTTTGAGCCGATTGGTCCCATCGACTTCGAGCGTCCGGTGCCCCTGCCCGACGGCAGCATCTCGGCCGCGAAATTCCGCGTGTTTCAATGGCCGGTCGCGGAGGCTCCGGGCGGCCTGCGCATCTTCGCCTGCCAGCACAAGACGCGCGAAACGGTGTGGATCCCGGAACTGATGCGCCATGCCAACGCCGCCAGGCAACTGAAGCAGGCGCTGATCGTGACGCCGGACCCGGCCAAGGACGCGGCTCACCTGTCGCGCCTGATCGATCGCGACGGGCGAGACGAAGCCGACGGCGCAGTGACCGTCACCTCGGGCGGTGACCGCGCCGATTTCGTGTTCCTGACCAGGGATCAACTCGCAGCGCGCTATCCGGGCGTGTCGCTTGCCGGTCTGCCGGAGCGGGGCGGCGCCGGCCTAGTGCTGGCCTCACATGATCTGACCACGACCGAAAAGGCTCTGGGGGCTGCAGCCGTGCGCAGCGGTGCGAGCCTGGTCGTGCCGCCCGCATCGGCCACGGGCACTCTGCTCGCTTTCGTGGCCGGCTGAGCGCCGGACTGCGGCCGCGCGCGTCGCGGCCGCCACGATCTCATTCCGCCGGCTGGAACATGGCCGGCCGGCCGCGCTGGCTGTCGAGCCACCCGACCAGCCGATTCATGAGTCCGCCGCTCGACTCGGAGGGCTGCGCCGATGATACGAACGGATCGCAGTGACACTTCGCTCCGGCCCCACGCGCCATCTTCGCAACCGCCTCCGTCATGGCCGGCGCGCCACAGGTGTAGACGACGTCGTTCGGTGTGAGCTCCGGCATGTGTTCGGTCGGCCGGCCGCTGCGAATCGCCGGCGAGACGTTCTGCGGCTCCGACACGATCGGGATGATCTTCACGTTCGGGAAGCGCGCGAGCCGGCACAGCGCCTGATGCATGTAGAACGACTGCAAGGTGCGCGACACAACGATGAAGACGATCTCGCGCTTCGGATTTTCGGTGATGGCGGCGACCGCGATCGCCCACATCGGGGCAAAGCCCGTGCCGCTCGCGACCAGGATGATTCGACCGCGATGCTTCTGCCGGAAGAACGCAGTGCCCAGCGGCGCCGTCAGCTTGACGCGATGGCCGACCTGGATGTCGCGGCCAAGCGCCGACGACACCAAGCCATCCTTCAGGATGCGGATGTGCAGATACAGCAGATGGCTGTCAGGCGCGCCGACCATCGGATAGGTCGGGCTGTAGCAGCGCGTCGGAAAACCGCGGTACTGGACCTTGGCGTATTGCCCGGGGAAGAATCGCAGCGGCTTCGGCATCTCGATGGTGACACCGACGACATCGGGCGCGAGCCGGACGAGATCACCCACCTCGCAATTCATCGTCACCGTGTCCGGCACGGGCTCCGTGATGATCTTCAGGTCGGACACCACACGCGCCTGGCACGCATGCGCCATGTCGCCTTCCATGCCGCCGAACAGCTTGCCGTCGACGACCGTCACTTTGCAGGATCCGCAGATTCCGCTGCGGCAGTCATGGGGCAGATCCACGCCGCTGTTGATGGCGCCGTCGAGCAGGATATCGCCCACATTCGCGTAGAACGTTTCCCTGTTGTACTGGATTTTGCAAATCTTACCCATCACTGCACCTCAAGTCGCATAGGCCGGATCTGCCTCGTATGTCTGATCTGGGTATGGTCGAACGCTGCGACACGCATGAACACGCCATTCTTGATCGGAACGTCGTACTTGCTTTTCGTGTCCATTTTGCGGGCAATTTCGAGCGTCCAATGGCCCGCGGCCCAACGCGCTGCGCAACGGATGTCCGCGCGATCACCAGTGAACTCGCCGCTGACGAGAACACCGGGCACGACGGTCCCGATCGGCGTCTGCGCATCCGCCTCGGCCGAATACGGCACGGATTCGGCCTCCGTCATGAACCAGCGTGCGCCTTCGCTCTCGCCGATGTTCGGATCGAGATTGATCTCGCCCATCGCCGCGGTCATCGCGGCGACGTCCTTCGGAAGACGCTTCGGTCTCACACCCCGATTCCCTAGTCTTGCGGCCTCCCTGTCGATCACGAAATTGTCCGAATAGTTCGCGGTGCCCGGATCCGATGCGAACCCGCCCTTGTAGGGCGTGAGTCCCTTGACCTGATCCGGTGTCGGCTCCGCAGGCGGACCGAAATGATCATCGTCCATCCATCCGGTCGGGCCGCCGCTCGTCGCCTTCCACAGCCAGGCGTCGGCATAGAGATTCGGCGCCGGCGTGTAGTGGATGCCGCGACCGGACAGGGTCGGCGGCTTGTCTGGCATCGGCTGCGAGCTCATGTGAAACGTTCGGTCCGCGGCCAGGGTGATCGGCAGCGTCGTGAACAACAGCGAGAACTTGTCCTCGTTGAAGTCGTTCTCGTCGCCCTTGTCGAATCCGTTCTGCAGGAGATGCCAGCCATCCGCCTTCTTGATCAGCGGCAGCTGCTTCAACGACCGCGTCGGATCCTCCCAGATGACGAGGAAGTAGACCCACGTGCCGTCATGCGCTGCCTTGATCCACACTCGCGATTCGCCGGTACCGTCGAAATTGTCGCCCTGGTTGGTCGTGACCATGTGCGGCTGGATGTTGCGCCAGACGCGATCCGACGAATCGCCGTCGAGGGTCGGCGCATCGGATGTGGCAATCCGGTACACCGTGACGGTGTCCTCGGCGTAGTAGTCGGCGGCGAACATCGCGGAACCGATCACGATGGCTGCGGCGATCGCGACCATGAACGGGTTGGATTGGAAGCTCGGATTGCGGCGGCGGGAATTGCCCTTGGCAGGTGCCGACGGCGGACGCATACGGCCTGGCGGCACGCGCGGCTCGGAGCGCGCCCGCATCGGCTCCTCCATGCGCCGCGGCGCCGGCATCGGCTCACGCGCTGCAGGCCGCGCAGCGGGCGCCGGCCTCTTCGGAGGCGCCTCCGCCTCCTCCAGCTTTTCCGACTGCTCAACCAACATCGTGAGGAGCTCGACGGGATCGAGCTTCGGCGGCGGGGGCGGCAACGGCGCCGGCCGGAACACGCGATAGAGCTGCATCTTTCCGCCGATGCTGAAGTGAACCAGGACGTGCAGCACCACGAAGGCCGGGATCACCCAGGTCGCGTACCAGTGGATCATCATGGTGACGTAGCCGGAGGCCACGCCGAAGAAGAGCATGCCTCCGGTGACGATCAGGATCGCCATGGAGATGAAAAGCACCCAATGCAGCATCACACTGATCGATCCCAGCCGCGCCGGCCGGCGGCCGAGCAAGCCCTTGAAGCGCATCTTGTCGATGGTGACGCGGCGACCGAGCCCTGACTTCGAGATATAGATCATGTAGGCGAGGGCCACGCTCGCGAGCACGACCCCAGCCGGCATGTGCCAGGTCCAGGTCCGGTGCCGGGGCAGCAGCCAGTCGAGATTGTTGGCGATCCACGCGTGTCCAGGCGCTTCGGTCGCCATGCGAAGCCCTGTCATGAAGGCGATCACAGTGGCCCCAACCAGGGTCCAGTGCAGGATGATCGTTCCATAGTCGGTCTTGCGGATCTTCATGCGTGCGCCTCCAGAGCTGCGCGCACGCGATCGGCGCGATTCACCGCCGACCCGGCGACCGTATTTCGTCTCAGCGGATCGATCCGGCGCGGGATGATTAGGTATTCAACCCTGCAGGCCGCCCCTCGACCCGAATCCATTCCCGCATCACGCGTCTCGATGGTGATGTCGTCCAGCAACTTTGTCGTCCCCCGGATACGCTTTACTAAGTGAGCAACTTCGTCCGACTTCGGCGTCACAGCGCCGTTCTGCACCCAATCGTTGCCCCGCTACGCTTGAACGTGATCGGTTGGATCACGCCTATGGTCGATCAGCTGCCGCGGCCCGAGCCGGTGACGAGTTGCTCGGATCACCCGCGGACTGATCTGCTTCGTCCTCCCTCGAGTTGATGTTGATCTCGTGCGCCCGATGCTGGACGGGTCACTGGTTCCACAGCGGCCGCACGTTCGATGATAGAACACATCGTCGGCCACCATGGCCGGCTGAGCTGATTGCACGTCTTGGATTGGTGCGCGGAGCCGCACGCCCTCGTGTTGCCGCCGCCATCATGATCGTTCTCAGCACCATCATCGAATACCGCATGATCGAGATGACAACGCCTGTGCGTTGCACCGCAGGAAGATTTATTCGCCTTCGTGGCGTCATTCGGCCCGGACCGCGACCAATGCGTACGGAACCAAGGTGATAGACGGACGAATGTGTGACGCGCGTCGCATGCCGATGGCTGTTATCACGCTGCAACTATCGACGATCGCGGACAGATTTCGCGCAGACCCGATCGCGCTGAGCGACGCCACAACTTTTCAGAGCCGGCCCGGCGCATTGTACCTCGCACCGGTCGTGTACCCCCGTCGCTGCGACAGAATTGCCCACGTGTCCAATTGTTGCCGGAAAATCGTCGGTATCGACTGTCAATAGCGCGGAGTGAAGCACTGTGTTTTGGGAGACGCGCCTGGATGAGTCTGGCTCAAGACCGCCCGAGAACGAAAGCCGCGGCTGCCCTCAACGACCTTCTCTCGGGAAGCGACGATCCGGTGACGCGCGGGTTGCGCCAGGCTGTCAAACGCATGGCCGGCATCGGCGTGTTCAGCGGCGTCATCAACATCCTGATGCTCTCGGGCTCGGTTTATATGATGCAGGTCAATGATCGCGTCGTTCCGAGCAAAAATCTCGCCACGCTCGTCGGCCTGTCGGTGATGATTCTGGTCGTCTATCTGATTCAAGGCTATTTCGACGCATTGCGCACCCGCATGCTGTGCCGGGTGGCGACCGTGTTCGACGCGAGCTTGCAGGACGCGATTCATCACGCTCTGGCCACCCTGCCCCTGCGCGGCACCAAGCCGATGCTGATGCAGCAGCCACTGCGCGATCTCGACCAGCTCCGCGCCTTCATGTCGAGCATGGGACCGACCGCCTTTCTCGACATGCCATGGATACCGATCTTCCTGATCGGCATGTTTCTGTTTCATCCGCTGATCGGCATCACGGCCGTCATCGGCACGGTCGGAATCATCTCGATGACGCTGGTGACCGACCGGTTGTCGCGTCAGGCGAGCAAATCCGCCAGCGATACGAGCGCCGCACGGCAGGTTCTCGCCGATGCTACCCAGCGCAATGCAGAGGTGATTCGCGCGCTCGGAATGCTGGATCGCTTCTCGGCACGCTGGAACGCCGTCAACGAGCGCTATCTGAAGGACAACATTCGCGCGAGCGATGTCTACGCCAATCTCGGGGCCGCCGCGAAAGTGCTGCGCTTCATCCTGCAGTCGGGCATGCTCGGCATCGGCGCGGCGCTCGTCGTCTCCGAGCAGGCCTCCGGCGGCGTGATGATGGCCTCGTCGATCCTGATGGGCCGCGCGCTCGCCCCGATCGAGATCGCACTTGGCAGCTGGAAACAGCTGGTCGCCGCGCGCCAGGGCATCGCGCGTCTGCGCGATATCTGCAAGGCCACCGCCAGGCCGGAAGCGCCGCCGGTCGCGTTGCCCCGCCCGTTCCGCGAGCTGACCGTACAGGAGCTGACGGTCACCGCGCCGGGCACCGACCGGCCGATTGTTCAAAACGTGTCGTTCTCGATCAAGGCAGGCACGGGTCTGGCACTGCTCGGCGCGAGTGCCTCCGGCAAGACCTCACTCTCGAAGGCGCTGGTCGGCATCTGGCCTGCACAGCATGGTTCCGTCCGCCTCGACGGCGCAGCGCTCGACCAATGGAGCAACGAGGATCTCGGCCGCCACATCGGCTACCTGCCGCAGGACGTTGCCCTGTTCGATGGCAGCATCGCCGACAACATCTGCCGCTTCGACGAGAATGCGAGCTCGGATGCGATTCTGAAGGCGGCGCAGATCGCCGGCGTGCACGACATCATCCTGCGGCTGCCGGAAGGCTATTCGACGCGAATCGGCCAAGGCGGCATGTCGCTGTCGGCCGGTCAGCGGCAGCGCGTGGGTCTGGCCCGCGCGGTGTATGGCGATCCGTTTCTCATCGTCCTCGACGAGCCAAATGCCAATCTGGACACCGACGGCGAGAACGCGCTCAGCCGCGCCATTCAGATCATGCGGCAACAGAATCAGAGCATCGTGATCGTGATCTCACACCGTCCCAGCGCGCTGAATGCGCTCAACGTGGCGCTGGTGCTGTACGAGGGCAAGGCGATCGCATTCGGGCCCTGCCAGGAGATCTTTGCCCGCGTCGCCGGGGCCAACAAGGCCGCGGGACCTGCCGTCGCGCATGCTCCTGCTCCGCCCAGGGTTGCAGCTCCGGCAGCGGCGCCAAATCCGAACGCCCGCTCGCTTCGTCGCGCCGCCCCAGCAGAAAGCGCTTGATCAATGAAACACATCAACGACTTCAGGCCCTTCGACGACGACGACTATGTGCGACCGAAGACCCGCGCCGTCGGTCCGCAGGGCGATGCATTGATTCTCGAACTGCAGCGGCTGCAGGGCGCATTCGACGACGGCTCGGACGAGGACCCGCGGCAGCGCCGCGGCGCACGTGACGGCGGCAAGAAGCGCCGGCGTCCGCCGCCGTCGCAAGTCAGGCCAAAGCCGCGCTCGAAGAAGAAGGGCAGCACCATGGGCCGCGCCCTCGGTGCGTCGCTGTCGCTGTTCGGTCTCGGCGCCCAGGCGCCCCGGGCACGCCGGGGTGAAGGCATCCGCGAGATGGACTGGCAGCAGCCCGCACCGATGCGTGGCTACGAGCCGGAGCTGTCGCCACCCCAGCGCAATCCGCCTGCACGCATGGCGGGCGGCAATTCGGCACCCCTGCTCGACCTGCAGGATGCGCGACGCGACGGCAATTTCGGCGTCGGTGCGCCGCGGCCGATGGGACAGCAGAACCTCCCTGCCCGCCTGGCGCATGCGCCTGTCGTTCCGCAAACCCGAGTCGGCCGCCTGGTCGGCACCGCCGGCACGGCCTTGACCACTGGCATGACCTTCATTGCGACGCAAGGAACGGCGGCCGATCTCGACGACGGCTCGGACGAATCGCTGGTGCCGCGCGTCAGCCGCATGTTCGAGAACGAGCTGCGTCTCGGCATGCGGGTGCTGCTTGTCGCCGGCGTTCTCGGCGGCGGTTGGCTGACCCTCGTGCCGCTCGCCGGCGCGATCGTGGTCCCCGGCAATCTCGTGGTGCAATCCAACGTGAAGGCGATTCAGCATCCGACCGGCGGCATTGTCGCGGAAATCAAGGTCGACAACGGCAAGCGCGTCGCAGCGGGCGATCTGCTCGTGCGGCTCGACGCCACGCAGAGCCAGGCCCAGCTCCAGGCGATCACCAAGCAATTGAACGAACAGCGCGCCAAGATTGCGCGGCTCTCGGCCGAGCGTGACGGTCTCGATCAGCCGGACTATCCGTCCACGCTGACCTCACGTCAGGACGATCCAAATGTCCGCACCGTCATCGCGTCGGAGAACGCGCTGTTCAAGGCCCGTGCCACGACCCGCAAGAGCCAGAAGGAGCTGCTGCAAGGCCGCATCGTCCAGCTGAACAACGAGATCAGCGGTATGGAGTCTCAGCTCGAATCCAAGAACAAGCAGATCGAGTTGATCAAGGGCGAGTTGGCCGGCGTGCAGGAGCTCTATGACAAGCGGCTCGTTCCGCTGACGCGACTGACCACGCTGCAGCGGGAAGCCGCTCGGATCGACGGTGAACGCGGCCAGCTGGTGTCCAGCGTGGCGGAGACGAGGTCCAAGATCAGCGAAGCCGAGCTCCAGACCGTCAAGATCGATCAGGATTTCCGCAGCGAGGTGGTCAAGGACCTCAGCGAGTCCCAGGCCAAGGAAGGCGATCTGGTCGAGAAGGGCGTCGCCGCGCGGGACCAACTCGATCGCATCGAGATGCGCGCGCCGAACTCCGGCACCATCCACCAGCTCGCGATCCACACCATCGGCGGCGTCATCAAGCCGGGTGAGACCGTCATGGAGCTGGTCCCCGATTCGGACGAACTGCAGGTCGAAGGGCACGTCCAGCCCAAGGATATCGATCACGTTCACACCGGGCAGGATGCGATGGTCCACTTCAACGCCTTCAACCAGCGCACCACGCCGAAATTGAGCGGCCAGGTCTCGTTCGTGTCGCCTGATATCACCAATGACCCGCGAACCGGCTCCACCTTCTACACGGTCAGGATCACGCTGTCCGACGAGGAGCGCAAGCGGCTTGGCAACGTCAACCTGATGCCCGGCATGCAGGCCGAAGTCTATGTTCAAACCGGCAGCCGGACGATGCTCAGCTATCTGATGAAGCCGGTTCTCGATCAGTGGCGCCGCGCCTTCGTGGAGTAACAAGGCCGAACAGCCGCGGTCGGCGTCATCGCTCACGAATGAACGCAGACCGCGTCAGCACCTCAACATGAACGTTGCAAATTTTCCCCGCACCTCGGACCCGGCGATGGTGCCGACAAGTGCGTTACCTGCCGACGCCCAGCCCGGCGCCCGCACCGAGGCGTCTGATCACGCACGCAAGCCGCGACTGCCGCCGCCAGCGGCCGTGCCGACCCAGGAGGGTCCCCAGGGGCTGCGCTTCGATTTCAACGACGGCTGCCGTGTGATGCTCCCCGACACCGGACACCCCTGGCGCGTCCGGCTGAGCGATCTCGAGACCACCAACGTCCTGTTCGACATCGACCTGCGTTCAGGGCACGTCAACAGCAGCAAACGCTACTTCGTCCCGTTCAGGCTCGAAGTCTGGTCAGGGCCCGAGCTGTTGTTGTGCCACGACTATGATGCCACCGACCGAGACGTCCTGATCCAGTTCCCGGTCGGCACGATCGGCGACATCATCGGCTGGATGGGCTATGCGGTGAGGTTCAAGGACCTGCATCGGTGCCGCCTGAGCTGTGCTATGGGCGAGCCGCTGATCCCGCTGTTCCGCGCCGCCTACCCTGACATCACGTTCCTCAGCCATGAGACGATCCAGGCGGAGCGATACTACGCCACCTACTCGGTCGCGCTGTTCTTCGACGATGCCGAGCTGGTCCATCAGCCCTGTGATTTCCGGCAGGTCGGCCTGCATCGGACGGCCGCTCATATCCTCGGCGTCGATCCGGCCGAGCAGCCGCCGCGCGTCGCACTGAGCGAAGACAGCCGTCCCATCGAGGAGCCCTATGTCTGCATCGCGGTGCAGGCGACGACCGCGTGCAAGCACTGGAACAATCCTGAGGGCTGGCAGAGCGTCGTCGATTTCCTGCGCGCGGCCGGCTATCGCGTGATCTGCATCGATCAGACCGCAGCGCGCAGCCACGGCGCCTACCAAACGCAAATTCCCGCCGCAGCCGAGGATCAGACCGGTGACCGGCCGTTGCCCGAGCGCGCCCGCTGGCTCAAGCACGCCGCATTCTTCATCGGTCTTTCCTCGGGGCTGTCATGGCTGGCCTGGGCTGTCGGCACTCCGGTCGTGCTGATCAGCGGCTTCACTCATCCGACCAACGAGTTCGCGACCCCCTATCGGGTCATCAACCGTCACGCCTGCAACAGTTGCTGGAATGATGTCCGTCATCGCTTCGACCATGAGGACTTTCTGTGGTGCCCGCGATGGCAGGGCACGCCTCGACAGTTCGAATGCACGCGCCTGATCACGGCCGCGCAGGTCGAGGGCATGTTGCTTCGAATTCCCGGCTTCGGACAGGGATTGCGTCCGAAACCGCGCACCTCTCAGCAGCAGACGCCGCCTGCGCCCTTTGATCGGCATCGAACCTCCAGGGCAGAGTCTGTGCAGGACTCCGTAGAGAGCGACGAGCCGGTCGCGCTCGCCGCACTGCTGGCGCAGCCGCGCGGCGACGTTCCCCACGGGGGCCTTGCGGTCGGCGTCACGGTCGCCGCCGGCAGACTGCTGGATCAGGCCGCCGCCGGGATCGCGGAAGGCGATCGCGCGGCCACCGCCAGCGATCTGATGGAGGCCTTGCAGAACTACAAGCAGAGCATCGCCATCGTCAGACACCTGACCGGAGCCAATCCGGACGACGCCGGGTTTCAACGCAACCTCTCGGTCGCCTTGAACCGCATCGGCGCCGTGCTGTTCGTTCAGCGAAACCTCGAGGCCGCGCATGCCGCCTATTCCGCCAGCCTCGCCATCGTTCAGAAGCTGACCGCAGCACACCGCGGCAATCTCAGCTTCCAGCGCGATCTCGCCTGGTGTCACGCTCTGCTGGCGGACGTGCTCGCCGCCCAGGGCCGGCATGCCGAAGCCTTCGATCAGCGTCGCGCCAACACCGCGCTGATGACCCACCTCGCCAACAGCGCCTCCAACGATCCGTTGCTGCAGCAGACGCTTGCAAACTCCTACCAGAATCTGGGCGATGCCTTCGTTCCGCTCGGCAACATCGACGGCGCCCTCGCCGTCTACCGGATCAGCCTCGGCCTGACCAAGCAAGGGCTGGACGCGAACGGGCAGAATGATCCGGCCTGGAATCAGCTCTACACCGCGCTGCTGCAGAAGATCAGGACTGCGCTCCTGGCGCAGCGCCAGGTCGCGCCGACATCCTGAATTGCGTTCGGCGCGGTTGGCCGGCCGCCCCGCCCAGGGACGCCTTCACCTTAAAGCTCACCCGGACGGATGATCCATCGCGGCATTTTTCCAGCGATGGCCCTGCGGCAAAGCCGCGCGCAAGTGTCGCCGGGCAGCCTTGACAACGTCTGACAGACCCTACGGCTGACTTCTGGAGACCGGCCACTCACCGGCGAGATGCAGGCAGCATCTTGACGACAACATGCAGCTCGCGCCTGATCGCGACCCCTCGCATTTGCCGCTTGCCACCAAGAATCAATCACTTGGCACGCGATCGCGGCGCATCCGTCACAGATCCGCAATGTCTCGAGAACAACATAATTGCGGACTCCCCCACGCCTTTTTTGGCCCGATTGCTCCGAGCATATAGCGAGGTGCGACAAAGTAACGCGCGTCAGAAAAGCGCGCGGCACAGAAGCGCACGGGCGTGAGGCGCGGCGCGCAGCACGTCCGACGCAGGGCCGATGCGCTTCCGCATCGTCTGGCCAGTTTCGGTACGGGGCCCTGCCGGGCGTCGGATGAACTTGGGGAGAGATGATCTATGGCGAACAACACCTTCAACCCGACGGCGCTGGCCAACGGAACGTCGAACCTGCTGGTGCGCGCCTCAGCGCTCAACATGTCGACCGACCTCGTCCAGGCCGGCGTGGTGTTCAACGATGCAGTGCGCGCCTCGCTCGGCCTGTTCTCACAGGCCGGCAGCGGCAACTCGAACCCGTTCCTCGGCAGCTACACGACCGACCTCCACGCCGTACAGAACGACATCGCCGCGATGCTCGCCAATCCCGGCCAGGTGACCCTGGGCGGCCAGGCCTTCACGCTGAACGCGACCGACACCGCCGTTCTTACCAACGTGCAGGCGCAGATCTCGACGCTGCTCGCGGCCGCACCGCAGACCACGAATGCTGCGACGATCACAGCCGCGGATCAGACGCTGCACGCGGTCCAGCAGGAGATCCTGCAGGAGATCAACGGCGACGCGCATCTGTCCGGCGCGCTCAACAAGGTCAACTTCCTCGCCAACACCGGCGGCCAGGACGTCGGCTTCCAGAACACGCCGGCCGGTGCCGATGATGCGGCGACCTTGGCCGCAGCGACCGCAGGCAACACGCTGAAGGATGTCGGCCTCGTCTTCAACAAGGTCGTCGACCTCGCCTCCGGCGGCATCCACACCGGCAACCTTCAGGAGGTCACGACCGACCTCACCGCGATCTCGCAAGGTCTCACCAACATCCTCAACAACAAGACCCAGCTCGCGCAAATCGAGAAAGGCGAGACGGCGAATGCAGCCGCGCTGACGACCATCCATCTGCAGACGGTACTCGGACAGGTCAACCTCGAGCTCAACCAGTATGCCAAGGCGGAGACGACCGGCAATCAGGCCGCGTTGCGCGGCACCGCGGACAATCTGCTCGACAGCATCGACATCATCCAGAACGACGCCAATCTGAACACGGCGGCCGGCGGCAACGGAATGCCCGGCCATGCCGGCGGCTTCGCGGAGGAACCCGGCGGATTGACCGGCACGGTCACCAAGTTCCAGGACAACCAGGCGCAGACCAATTTCTGGGCCGCATTCCTGGCCGAAGCCAACACCATCAACGCAACCCTGCAGAAGATTTCGACCGGTGGCGCGCAAGCCAGCGCGGCATTGATCACGCAGATCCAGAACTACCAGCAGTTCGGCGCCAATTTCGACGCCGCCCAAGGCAACGTCTTCCGTGGCCGCTTCGACAACGAGCTGCTCAGCGGCACGCTGGAAGCCGACTCGGCGGCCGCCGTGAAAGGCTTGCAGGGCATTCTGAACGGCGACACCGGCGCGGCGCTGGCGGCCGACAAGGCGGCGCTCGCCGCTGCCGGCCAGGGCTTCGCGGCCGACGCCATGGACGTCTCCGGCAACAACATCGCCATCGGCGGCGCGACCTATGTCGGCTCGGCGACCACGGTCTCGACGGCCACGTCGGTGCACGGCCTGGCACAGGGCACGATCCCGGTGACGGCAACCCCGAACATTGCCAACGGCACCGGCGGCTCATCGTCGACGCCGCCGGCTGGCGGCGCCACGCCGGTGAACTTCAGCCCGACCGCGCTTGCCAACGGCACGTCGAACCTCTTGACCCGTGCCACGGCGATCCAGCATTCGACCGATCTGGTGCAGGCTGGCGTCGTCTTCAACGACGCGGTGCGCGCCTCGCTCGGTCTCTTCAGTCTCGCCAACAGCGGCAACTCGCCGGCCTTCCTCAGCAGCTACCAGGCCGACATCACGGCGGTGCAGGCCGATATTGCGGCGATGCTGGCCAACCCTGGTCAGGTCACGCTCGGCGGCAAGACCTTCGCCCTGAACGCGACCGACACGGCGGTGCTGACCAATGTCGAGGGGCAACTGGGCACACTGCTGCAGGCGGCGGGACAGTTCGCCAACGCCAGCACATCGGCAGCGGCAAGCCAGACGATCCACGCGCTGCAGCAGGAAATCCTCGGCGAAATCCACAACGACGCGCATCTGGCGAACGCGTTGAACAACGTCCCCTTCCTCGCCAATACCGGCGGCCAGGACGTCGCCTTCCAGACGTCGCCCGCGGGCGCGGACGATCCGGCGAGTCTTGCCGCCGCTACCGCCGGCAACAGCCTGAAGGACGTTGGTCTGGTCTTCAACAAGGCCGTCGAGGTCGCCTCGGGCGGCATCAACACCGGTAACCTTGCCGAGGTGACCGCGGACTTCACCGCCGTCCAGCACGGACTGACCGCCATCCTCAACAACAAGACCCAGCTCGCGCAGATCGAGGCTGGCGAGACGGCCAACGCCGCGGCGCTGACGACGATCCATCTGCAGACTGCGCTCGGCCAGATCAACCTGCAGCTGGGCAAGTATGATCAGGCTGCGACCACCGGCAATCAGGCCGCTCTCCGCGGCACTGCCGACAACCTGCTCGACATCATCGACATCATCCAGGGCGATACCAACCTCAACATGGCGGCAGGTGGCAACGGCAACGCCGGCCATGCGGGCGGCTTTGCCGAGGATCCGGGCGGGCTCAAGGGGACGGTCACCAAATTCCAGGACAACCAGGCACAGACGAATTTCTGGGCCGCCTTCCTGGCCGAGGCCAACACCATCAACGCCACGCTGCAGAAGATCTCGACCGGCGGTGCGCAGGCGAGTGCGGCCCTGATCACGCAGATCCAGAACTACCAGCAGTTCGGCGCCAATTTCGACGCCGCCCAGGGCGCCGTGTTCCAGGGACGGTTCGACAACGAACTGCTCAGCGGCACGCTCGAAGCTGACACGGCCGGTGCCGTGAAGGGCCTGCAGGGCATCCTCAACGGCGACACCGGCGCAGCACTCGCGGCCGACAAGGCGATGATCGCCGCTGCCGGCCAGGGCTTTGCGGCGGACGCCATGGACGTCTCCGGCAACAACATTCCCGTCAATGGCGGCACCTATGTCGGGACGGCCACGACGGTCTCGGCGGCAACCTCCATCAAGGGCACCGCGCACGGCACCATTCCGGTCACCGCGACACCGAACCTGGCCAACGGCACCGGCGGCACTGCTGCGGCAGGAACCACCGCCGCCGGTGGCGCCGCGGCCGGCGGCACCCCGGCGACCGGAGGCACGTCGACCGGCGGAACGGCGGCTGGCGGCACGTCGGCGGGCACCACGGCCAACAACGGTAGCAACGCCACGCATCACTGCGAACATCACCATCACAGCCAGGGCGCACATACGAGCCAAGCCGCGGCTGCCGGGCCCGACATGTCGCATCTCCACGCCATGCATCACATGTGGGGTTGACACGGCAGGACGAAGCAGCCGCAGCAACTGCTTCGGAATCAGATACCCGGGAGCAACCAGATCAGGTCAACGCTCCCGGGCGAACGAGAACGACGATTAGTTCAACGAGGAGAAGAGATGACGCGGCCTGAATGAAGGGCTTCTCGAGATTCGCGAAGATGCATGTTCTGTTCCGCGCCGAGCGCGTCCGTCACGCTGGAACTTTTCTAAGGAGAGATCGATGATAGGCCCCAGGATCGGGGCAACTTCTTGTCTGCACCGTGCGTCGAAGGGTCGCTGAGCGACGGTGTTACAGGGATGCCACGACGGAAATCAAGGAGTTAGTTCGCTTTCTGGCGCCGCCGTAACCCGGCTGCGACAGTAGCCATTTGCCCGAACAACATCATATTTGAGGACTCGGCGGCGCTTCTTTTGGCCCCATTGGAGCAAATAATTCCCAGGTGCTCTGAGGCTGCGACATTTCGCCCGTTCCGCGAGGGGTGAACGAGACGTCGCAGCCCGATCAACGCCCGCGTGCTGCCGATACGCCAAGCAGCAGACGCCGGGTTGAAACTTGGGGAGATGATCAATGGCAGCCAATACCTTCAACCCGACGGCGCTGGCGAATGGCACGTCCAATCTGCTGGTTCGCGCCTCTGCGCTCAACCTGTCGACCGACCTCGTGCAGGCCGGCGTCGTATTCAACGACGCTACTCGCATCTCGATCGGGCTGTTCTCGACGCCGCAGAACAGCGGCAACTCCAATCCGTTCCTCGGCAGCTACACCACCGACCTGCATGCCGTGCAGAACGACATCAACGCGATGCTGGCCAATCCCGGCCAGGTCACGGTCGGCGGTCAGGCCTTCACGCTCAACGCGACCGACACCGCGGTGCTCACCCAGGTTTCGAACGAGCTCACGACGCTGATCAACGCCGCCCCGCTGACGGCCAATCCGGCGACGCTCGCCGAAGCCGACCAGACCATCCACAACGTGCAGATGCAGATCCTGGCGCAGATCCAGGGTGACGCGCATCTTTCGGCCGCGCTCAACAACGTTCCCTTCCTGGCCAACACGGGTGCCATGGACGTGGCGTTCCAGAGCCTTCCCGCCGGTAACGACAGCGCCACCAATCTTGCTGCAGCGGCAGCGGGCGACCTGACCGCCATCGGAACGGTGTTCAATGCCGTCGCTGACCTTTCGCTGGGCGGCATGAGCGCCAACAACATCAACCAGATCCAGACTGATTTCACGGCCGTGACGCAGGGCCTTCAAGCGATCCTGAATGACCCGGCGAAGCTCGCCGCGATTGAAGCAGGTCAAACCTCCGTTGCTGCCCAAACGACGACACTTCATCTGATGACGCTGCTCAGCCAAGCAAACCTTCAGCTGAACAAATACGACGTCGCCGAGACGATGGCCAGTCCGACGGCGCTGCGCGGCTCCGCCGACAACATCGTCGACATGATCGACGTGTTTCAGAACGACGCGGCGCTCAACGCGGCGGCGGGCGGCACCGGGGCGCCCGGTCACATTGGCGGGTTCTCCGAAATGGCCGGCGGCCTGACCGGGACCGTCACGAAGTTCCAGGACAACCAGGCGCAGACCAATTTCTGGGCCTCGTTCCTCGCCGAGGGCAATACGCTGGGAGCGAAGTTGGTTGCGGTCGCCAATGGAACAGGTACGGCGTCGCAAGCCCTGATCGACCAGATCACGAACTACCAGAACTTTGGCGCCGCGTTCGATGCGGCGCAGGGGGCGGTGTTCAAGGGACGGTTCGACGACGAGCTCGTCGCCGGTGCTCTACAGTCCGACACCGTCATGGCCACGAAGGCGCTGATGGGCATCATGAACGGCGACACGGGTGCAGCCCTGGCGACCGATCAGGCGATGTTGAAGGCTGCCGCCGCGAACTACATCGGCAATGCCGGAGACATCGCGGGCAACAACATCGCGATCGGCGGATCGGCCTACGTGACATCCGCGACGAGCTTCGTGACGGCGACTGCGGTCAATGGCATTGCCCAGGGCACCGGCATGCCGGCGGGCGCCAATCCGAACATCGCCAACGGCACGGGCGGCGCCCCGGCGAGCCCGACCACGCCCGGCGGCGGCATGGGCGGAGGTGGCACGACGGGAGGCGGCACCACCGGCGGAGGCACTACGGGCGGCGGCACCACGGGAGGCGGGACGACCGGTGGCGGCACGACGGGCGGTGGAACGGCCGGCGGAGGAACAACCGGCGGCAACAACAACACCACCACGACGCACCACTGCGGCGGCCACCATAGCCATCATGGCAGCCACCACACGGCGGCGGCGGCCACAGCCGCAACGGCGGCAGCAGCTTCGAGCGGTCCGGACATGTCGCACCACCACGCGATGCATCACATGTGGGGCTGACGCCTCCAACGACACGCCCGATCAAAGCCGGTGCAGACTCCTTGGTCTGCACCGGCTTCGTTGCATTCCGGCGAGAGCCGGCGATCGCGCGAAAGACATTGGCGAGACCGGGCAGCGAGATCGCGGAGCGCGCCGACCGCACCGGCTCGAAGGGTTCTAGACGATCAATCGGGATCGGCCCCCGCGAAGCCTCCGTTTCGCTTCATTCCGCCACGACAACTGCTTCCGTCGAACAATCAGTCAGTTGTGATCATGAACGAGCCAGCACTCGCCTTCCGCCCCCGACTCGTGTCCGCATCGACCAACTCCAGCGCGCCACTCCCGTCCACGCTTGATGGTCGCGCTCTGCAGGTTGCCGAGGAGGCCTACCGGAAAGTACTTGCTCTTCAGCCAAGGCATTTCCGGACCCTGTGCAGCCTTGCGACTGTCCGCCGGCAACTCGGCGACGCGCAGGAGGCACGAACCCTGCTCGACCGGGCCGCGGACGCGGCGGGCGACTCGGCAGACCTGCACTTGACAGTCGGAAAGGCGTTCGCAGGTTTGGGCGACCTCGCCAAGGCGACATCGCATTTCGCGCGCGCCGCCGCACTCGACGAATCCTCGATCGAGCCCCGCCTGCTGCTCGGCGGCGCGCTGTACGGCCTGGGGGATCCCGCAGCGGCCGTCCGGCACCTCGAACTGGCGCTTGCCATCGATGGCACGAACCCGGACCTCCACCAGGCGCTCGGACTCGCCCTGCAGCGGCTCGGCCAGTCCGAGCGAGCGATGTCGCATCATGAGGCAGCGCTTGCGGCGAGGCCGCAATTTGCGGCAGCAGCCAGCAGTCTCGGTGATGCCTGCCGGCAGCTCGGCCGGCATCCGGAAGCCATCGCTCACTATGCCCGAGCGCTCGCCATCGAGCCCAAGATGCCGACGGTCCTGCTCAATCTCGGGGGCTGTCATCAAGCGATGGGCGAACTGGATGCCGCCATTCGCACCTTGCAGCAGGCGCTCGCGTTGAGCCCTCATCTCGCCGAGGCGCACTACAATCTCGGCAATATCCACCTCGACATAAAGAGCTGGCCGGGGGCGATTTTCCACTACGAGCGAGCCGTCACTGAGCGGCCGGACTTCCCCGAAGCGCACAACAATTTCGCCAATGCGCTGCAGTCGGCGGGCCGGCACGAGGAGGCCCTGTCCCACTATGACGAGGCACTGCGGCTGCGACCAGACTACGCCATTGCCCACCGCAATCGCGCCGACTCGCTGCGGAACGTGCAGCGCTACGACGAGGCCATCGCCGGATATCAGGCCGCTCTTGCGCACGATCCCGGCGACACCACGACCATGAACCACCTTGCGGGCGTCCTGACGATCGTGGGCCGGCTCGACGAGGCGGCGCGCGCTTACGAATCCGCACTGGCTGTCAACCCGCGCAGCATCGGCACGCACCTCAACTACGGCGTGGTCAAGCCGTTCGCGGTCGACGACGCGCGCTGGGCGCCCTTGCAGGATCTGGCCGCGAGATCGGAGACGCTCACCGAGGATGCGCGCATCGCCCTGCACTTCACCCTCGGGCGGGCTTATGCCGACATCAAGGACGGCGAACGGTCGCTGGTCCACCTCAACGCCGGCAATGCCCTCGAGCGCCGCCGCATCAACTATGACGAGAACCAGACGCTGCGCCAGATCGAGCGCATCCGTGCGGTGTTCTCCAGGGACATGCTACGGGCGCGCGCAGGCCATGGCGATCCATCGCACGCGCCGGTGTTCGTCATCGGCATGCCCAGGTCCGGCACCAGCCTGATCGAGCAGATCCTGGCCAGCCATCCCGCCGTGCATGGCGCCGGCGAGGTCAACTACTTCGCGGCAGCCGCGGGGCTCTTCACCGATCGCGCCCGCGGCGACTATCCGGAGATGCTCGCCCAACTGTCCGATGCCGATGTCACCGCCCTCGCGCGCGCCTATCTCCAGCGTTTCACGGAGCTTCCGGCGAGTACCCAGCGCATCGTCGACAAGATGCCGTCGAACTTCCTGTTCGCAGGGCTCATCCATCTCGCGCTGCCGAATGCGCGCATCATTCACGTCCGGCGCAATCCGATCGACACCTGCCTGTCCTGCTACACGCAACTGTTTGCCGAGCCGCAGCCATTCGCCTATGACCTCGCCGAGCTCGGTCGCTACTACCGGGCCTACGAGGCGCTGATGAGCCATTGGCGTGCGGTCCTGCCGCAGGGCGTCATGCTCGAACTGTCCTACGAGGACGTCGTGCGCGATTTCGAGCCGAATGCCCGCAAGATCGTCGCGCATTGCGGGCTGGACTGGGATGAGGCCTGCCTTTCCTTCCACGAGAACGAGCGCCCGGTGAACACCGCGAGCGTGGTGCAGGTGCGCAAGCCGCTGTTCACCGGATCGGTCGGCCGCTGGCGCATGTATGGCGACCGGCTGAAGCCGCTGCTCGATGCGCTGGGCACCGAGGCCCTGCGGCCGACGATCGCCGAGGCGATCGCGGGCATGACGCAGCCTCAGCCCGTCAACGTCGCCCCGCCGGTGGTCACGCCGACGACGGACTCGCGGCCGTTCGACGCCACGCGGCTTGCGTCACTGCAGACGCTGGCAGACGGCGTGATCGCCGTCGCCAAGAGGCTGCAGAGCCGCGGCGAAATCAGCGATGCCGAACAGATCTTCAAGCTGATCCTTGCCGGCCAGCCGGCCAGTTTCGACGCCCTCATCGGCCTCGGGATGATCTCAACCACCGCCAACCGGCTCGACGAGGCCAAGGACTACTTCCAGCGCGCGGTGGCGGTAAACGACAAGTCCGCCGAAGCCCATGGCAGCATCGGCGCCGTCGAGGCCTCGGCGGGGCGCTACGACGTAGCGGTGCAGCATTACGAGACCGCATTGTCGCTGTCGCCGAGCCATCCCGGCATTCTCTACGCCTTCGCCATGGTCCGGCAGAACCAGGGTCTGATCGACGAGGCGATGGCTCTGCTCCGGCGGGCGATCGACAACAAGCCACAGCACCTGGACGCGCATTTCGCGCTAGGCAACCTGCTGTATACGGCGGGCAAGGACATCGAGGCGGCGAAACACTACCTCAAGGTCCTCGACTTCAGCCCGGAGCACGCCGAGACCCACAACAACATCGCCAACGTGCTGCTGCGCCAGGGCCATCGCGAACGTGCCATCGAGCACTACAAGCGGGCGATCGCGAGTCGGCCCGACTATGCCGACGCCTATGGCAACCTCGGCAACGCCTTCCTCGAGCTCAACCGGCTCGAGGAGTCGATCGAGCAGAACCTGCTGGCCATCAGGATCAAGCCGGAGCGCTTCGGCTCCTACAACAATCTCGGCGTCGCCTACCAGGCGCTCGGGCGCTTCGAGGAGGCGACTTCGGCGTTCCAGAAGGCCTTGGAGCTGGCGCCGGACGACGCGCCGATCCACCTCAATCTCGCGAACATGTCGAAGTTCAAGCCGGACGACAGCCGGCTTCCAAGTCTGCGGCAGCTCCTCGAACGCGTCGACCAGCTCGATCAGGAGAAGCAGATCGCAGCCCATTTCGCGATGGGCAAGGCGTCCTCCGACCTGAAGGACTACGACCTGGCCTTCTCGCATCTGCACAAGGCCAACACCCTCAAGCGCAAGACCTTCGACTACGACTCCGAGCAGCGGCTCGGCATGATGAAAAATGTCGCGGCGCGCTTCACCCCCGAGTTCTTTCGCACGGTTACCGGGCACGGCGACAACTCCTGGGCCCCGATCTTCATCGTCGGCATGCCGCGCTCCGGCACCACCCTGATGGAGCAGGTGCTGGCCAGCCATTCCAAGGTCTTCGGCGCGGGCGAGCTCGAGACCTTCAAGGAGCTCGTCGGCGAATGCGCCAACCGCCAGAAGGTCGTGCCGGCGTATCCCGATCTGATCACGCTTCTGCCACCCGAGGAGATGACGAAGATCGGGCAGGAATACACAGCCCGCGTTCGGACGCTGGCGCCGGAGGCCGAGCGCATCGTCGACAAGATGCCGCTGAACTTCCTGTTCGTCGGGCTGATCCACGCAGCATTCCCGCGCGCCAGGATCATCAACACGCGGCGCGACCCGCTCGACAATTGCGTCTCCTGCTACTCGCTGCTGTTCACCGGAGCCCAGCCCTTCGCCTACGACCTGACCGAGCTCGGCCACTACTACCGGGGCTATGAGAGCGTGATGGACCACTGGCACCAGGTGCTGCCGCCCGGCATCTTGATGGACGTTCAATACGAGGATCTGGTCGACGACCTCGAGGGCGTGTCACGCCGCGTGCTCGCCCATTGCGGGCTCGACTGGGAGGATGCCTGCCTCGACTTCCATCGCACCGAGCGCATGGTGCGCACGGCGAGCTTGATGCAGGTGCGCGAGCCGATCTACCGCCGTTCGATCGGAAGCTGGCGCCGCTACGAGAAACATCTCGGACCACTGTGCGCCGCGCTCGGCATCGACCATCCGCCGCCGGAAGCCACATGACCGCCGGCAAATAACCGGGTGCTGTTGCCCAGGGATCGGTGACAGGCGCGGCACCCGGCTATCCGGCCGCGCGGCGGAGCGGCTTGAGCATTGTGCTGTAGGGCCTTTAAGAAATTATCTTCGTCATATGCAGAAGCGTCAATTTTACTACGCAGACGGCCAACTGATAATACAATCATAGGTTCATTGACCTCTTCAGCCATTGGCCGAGGGGAATTGCGTTCGCAGACCGACCAGATCGCGTCCATTGAGCCGGAAGGAGTAGCGTCTTCGGTTGTCCTCATCAGTTCGGCTGATAGTTCGACCCTTTTAGTTGAGGTGTGTCGACCGATTTGCCGTGATGCAGCAACCGGCCTTGACACAACCTTTCGGCGAGCCGCCGGTACCTATCCTGACTCCCGGTCCATCTGAAGCTGCAGCCGGCACCAAAGAGGGCGTGTCATCCGCCACGGTCATCTCGGCCTGCATCTTGATGGCGGCCATGGCGATCGGCGCGCCGATAGGCGCGAAGGGCCCTGCCCCAACTCTGGCTCGGAGCGGCTTTCCCGTTCCCGTTTGGGTCCCCAACGCCTCGGCCGGCCGGACGAAGCCAGACTGTGACGACGGCCCAGCAGGCGCTTGACCTGGAGGCCAAGGCTTGGTTTGACCCGTTTCATCCGGTCAGAGTCCGACCGGATCCAGCCCCCAACCGTGGAAGATCCCTGACCATGCGCATCACTCTCGTCGGCTCCCGCCATTTCGGTGTCGCCACACTGAACATGCTGCGCGAGAGAGGAATCGAGATCGCGCGGGTCGTCGTTCATGATGGCGAGGACCGGCTCGCAGCAGCGGCGCGGGCGGCCGGGATCGAGGTCGTAGTCCAGGCCAATCCGAAGGTCGTGCCGGCGGGCGAGATCGCCCCCGACACGGACCTGATCGTCACGGCGCACAGCCACGCCCGCGTCACCCACGAGGCGGTCGCAGCCGCCCGGCTCGGCGGCATCGGCTACCATCCGTCGCTGCTGCCGCGTCACCGGGGCATTGCTGCGGTGGAGTGGACCATCAATGAAGGCGATCCGATCGCCGGCGGCACCATCTATCACCTCGCGGACCGCATGGATGCGGGCGCCATCGCCGCTCAGGATTGGTGCTTCGTCAAGAAGGGCGAGACCGCCCGCGAGCTGTGGGAGCGCGCGCTGGCGCCGCTCGGCCTCAAGCTGCTCGGCGATGTCATCGAATCGGCCAAAGTGACCGGCACGATTCCGGCCAAGCCGCAGGACGAGCAGTTCGCGACCAACGCGCCCAGCCTCACCCCGCACTGAGCATCCGATCGCATCGCCCCGACAATTGCGTCGTCGCTCCAGCCGGCGCGCTCCTGTGCCCTGCGACGGCAGCATCACCTGCCATTGCAAGGCTGTGACGCTGGTCCGCTCGTGGGGTGCGCGAAGGCGCAGTTTGCCCATAATGCCGCCCGAATGGTTCAAGGCAGGGTTCCGCATTAATCGTTAATGATCTGAAATTGCTCGATAAAATTCCGTTGCGGCGGTGCGGCAAATTTTCGTCACAATTCTTCCAAATAAGGTCCTGATCAAACGACATTGAGGGACAACGATTCATGCGTCTCGACCGCATTGGAATGGCTTTCGCCGCGTCGATCCTGGTGGGTAGCTCGGCCGCCCCCGCATTCGCCCAGTCGCCCTATGACGGCCAGTGGCAGGTGACGATCGTGACCAACAGTGGCACCTGCGAGCCCACAGCCAGCTCGACCTTGATCGTCGCAGACGGTAAGATTTCTGCGGCTGGCGCCAATGTGTCGGGTTCGATTGGACGCGAAGGCCTCGTCAAGGTCTCCATCAATGGCGCATATGCGAATGGGCAGCTCAACGGCAATTCTGGCTCGGGCAAGTGGAACGGCGCCTCGGCAGGTATCCCCTGCAGCGGCCGCTGGCAGGCTTCGCGCCTGTAACGGCGCGCAGCACGCGCTCCTGAAGATGGTGCGGCGGCTCGCGGCCGCCGCCGTCGTTTTGACGGCGGGTGTGACCGCTTCGCCGGGGCACGCCGATCCCGGTCCCTTCACCGCCTTGGCCGGAACATGGGGCGGCAGCGGCACGGTTGCCCTCGAGGACGGCTCAACCGAGCGCATCCGGTGCCGGGCCCGTTATGGCGTCTCGGGACCGCGGATGACGCTCGTCCTGACCTGCGCCAGCGATGCCTACAAGTTCGCTCTGCAGGCCGAGGTGATCGCCGAGGGCTCCGCCATCTCGGGAACCTGGAGTGAGTCCAGCCGCGGCATCAGTGGCGTGCTGCAGGGACGCGGCGGCGGCGGCAACTTCCAGCTGGTTGCAACCACCGCCGGCTTCAATGCCAACATCGCGCTCGCCACCCGCGGCAACAGGCAGTCGGTATCGATCCGGGCCGACAGCCAGTTCCGCGCAGCCAACATTTCAATGTCGCGGTGATCCCGATCAGCCGCTGCGCTTGGCGCCGGGGACCGCACCTGCGGACGGCGCCGGAGCCAGCTGCGCGGCGGTGCGCTTGATGGTCTTGGCGACCAGCAGCGCCTGCTCCCGCGTCATGGCAAAGTCCTGCACACCTTTATGGGTGGTCAGCGACAGCACCATGAGATGAGGCTCCCGCTCCGGCCAGCCAGTGGCAAAGGCGGTCACGAAGTCGGCTGAAGCGGCGCGTTCGGTCATGTCTTGTCTCTGGCTGCCTTGGGCTGTTTCACGGGCTGTTTCGCGGCGGTCGCTTTAGGACGAAACACAGCCACACTCCACGTTTTTCTCGATGACACGCGTCCGTCGCGAGCAAAGCCTGCAGCGGCGTTGATGCGCTGCACCGTTGATTTCATTTGCATTGCCCTGCACGCGAGGTGATACAGCGCGCCTTCGCCGCCCTCCTCCCTGTCTCCACCACCTCATGAATCGTCCCGCTTCGAAACTGATCGCCGCACTGTGGATGACGGGCTGGCTCAGCCTGATGCTGGTGATGGCGGTGGCCGGACGCGAAGCCATGCGCGAGCTCAACGTGTTCGAGCTGATGGAGCTGCGCTGCCTGATCGGCCTAGTGATGCTGTCGCCGGTCATCGCACTGAGCGGCGGCTTTGCGAGGCTGCGCACCTCGCGGCTCAAGCAGCACGCGGCGCGCAACCTCGTCCATTACGGCGCGCAGCTCGGCTGGTTCTTCGCGCTCACCTTGATCCCGATCGGCCAGGTGGTGGCGATCGAGTTCACGATGCCGATCTGGACGGCGCTGCTGGCAGCAGCCTTCCTCGGCGAGCGCATCACCCTGTTCAAGCTGGCGGCGATCGGGCTCGGCCTCGTCGGCGTCGTCGTGATCGTCCGCCCGGATACCGGGGCGGTCAATTCGGGACAGCTCATCGCGCTGGCCGCCGCGGTCGGCTTCGGCATCTCGATCGCTCTGGTCAAGCTGCTGACGCGCACCGAGCCCACCGTGTCGATCATCTTCTGGATGCTGGCGGTGCAATCCATCGCCGGCCTCATCCCTTCGCTCTTATTCTGGACGCCGCCATCGGCCACGACCTGGGGCTGGATCCTCCTCGTCGCCTTCTGTGGGACCTTCTCGCATTTCTGCATGGCGCGCGCGCTGCTCTACGCCGACGCCACCATCGTGGTACCCATGGATTTTCTCCGCGTTCCGCTGACCGCCACCGTCGGCTGGCTGGTCTATGCGGAGCGTCTCGACGGACTGACCGTGCTCGGCGCTGGGTTGATTCTCGCCGGAAACCTGCTGAACCTGCGTCCCCCGCAACCTCGGCCCGTGCCGATCGGCGGTTCGGCAGGGACCTGAGGCGCCGGGGAGCCCCTGCCTCCCCTCGAGCGACGTGATTCGGATCACGAAACGGGCGCGCTACACGCGACCGTCGTGGATCTGGCGCAACACCCACGAACTGGTTTGTGGCGGAATCGTGATTTTTTGCTCGGGAACAAGACTTTTCGCGCCGATCCGCGACAAATGCTGCAGTGAACGCTTCGCTTGATCGTTGGGGGATCTCCTGATGCGCTATCTCACCGTCGCCCTGTCCCTGCTCTGCATGGTGCTGACCGCTGAAGCCGCCAAGGCCGACCGCCGCGTCGCCTTTGTCGTCGGAAACGGTGCCTATAAGAGCGTGGCTCAATTGCCGAACCCGCCGGTCGATGCCAAGGCCATGGCGGCAACCCTGCGCAACGTCGGCTTCGACGTCGTCGAGGGCACCAATCTCACGCGCGACAAGATGACCGAGAAGCTGCTCGATTTCGGTCGCAAGGCGCAGGGCGCCGATATTGCGGTGTTCTATTACGCCGGGCACGGCATCGCCATTGCCGGCACCAACTACCTGCTGCCGGTCGACGCCGACCTGAAGTCGGAAATGGACGTCAAGCTGGGCTCGGCCATCAACATCGACGTGACCCTCGACCAGACGATGGGCGACGCCAAGGTCAAGCTGGTGTTCCTCGATGCCTGCCGCGACAATCCGTTCGCCGCCAAGATCAAGTCGAACTCGCCGACCCGCAGCGTGTCGGTGCAGACCGGCCTTGCCGAGATGAAGTCCGGCGAGGGCACGCTGATCGCCTTCGCCACCGGCCCGGGCCAGACCGCCCTCGACGGCGAGGCCGGCGCCAACAGCCCGTTCACCCGCGCGCTGATCTCGCACATCGCCCAGCCCGGCATCGAGATCCAGCAGGCCATGACGGCGGTGCGCGCCCAGGTCAATGAGGAGACCAGCAAGGGCCAGTTGCCCTGGGGGCACACCAACCTGATCGGCGCGGTCTACCTCAACCCGGCGGCGGCCCCTGCGGCAACGGCGGCCGCGGCCGGGACGACGCCGGCCGTCGCGACGGCCACCGTGACCGCGGGCGAGGCCGAGCTCGAATTCTGGCGCTCGGTGAAAGATTCCAACAAGCCGGAAGAGCTCAACGCCTATCTCGCGACCTACCCGAACGGGCAGTTCAAGTCGCTGGCGATGGCGCGCATCGCCGCGATCGAGAGCGGCGCCATCAACACCGCGACGCGCAATGTCGCCAAGGGCGTCGATCCCGCCACCTACACCGAGGAAGGCAGCCAGGTCAGCGAGGATCAGATCGGCCTCGACAAGACCAAGCGCCGCGACGTGCAGCGGCGGCTGACCGGCCTCGGCTTCGACACCAAGATGACAGGCGTGTTCGACGACCAGACCCGCGGCGTCATGAAGCGCTGGCAGGCGGCCCGCGGCTATCCGTCGACCGGATTCCTGACCAAGCTGCAGCACAAGGCGCTGCTGGCCGAGCCGCAGCCGGCGCCGGCCACCGCCGCAGTCGGTGACGAGGCCAAGCCGCGCCGCGCCAAGCCGGCCGGCAATGTCGCTGCCGGCGGCCCGCCGCCGCAGGGGGCGCCGGTCTATCGCAATCCGCCGCCGCAGGACAATGCGGGCAACGCCGCCGGCGCCGCCTTCATCGGTGGCATGATGGGCGGTGTGCTCGGCAGCGCGCTGCGCCGGTAAACGTCGACATCTCCCCCACGTCAAAAGCCCGGAGCACGAGCTCCGGGCTCTTTCGTTAGAATAATGGAGCCGGCCGTCAGAGCCCTGCCGCCTTGCGCAGCGCCGCGTTGATGCGGTCCTGCCAGCCCGGCCCTTCAGACTGAAAGTGCTCGAGCACGTCCTGGTCGATCCGCAACGTCACTTGCTCGCGCACGCCAGGGACCGCCGCCTTCTTCGGCGGCGCCTCCACCGGCTTGGTGGTCACCTTCTTGAACGCGGCCTCGGCCTCGGTACGGGCGTCAGCGAGGGTGCGGGGCCGCCGCGGCTGGTCGGCCATGATCAGATCCCCTCGAACAGCGCGGTGGACAGATAACGCTCGGAGAACGACGGCACGATCGCCAGGATCGTCTTGCCCGCGCTTTCCGGTCGCTTGCCGATCTCGATCGCGGCCGCAATCGCCGCGCCCGAGGAGATGCCGCCGGGAATGCCCTCGTTGCGGGCCAGCGCACGCGATGTCTCGATCGCGGTCGTGCTGTTGATCTTGACGATCTCGTCGATCACGGACCGGTCGAGAATGTCGGGCACGAAGCCGGCACCGATGCCCTGGATCTTGTGCGGCGAGTGCTGGCCGCCCGACAGCACCGGGCTCTCCTCCGGCTCGACCGCGACGACCTTGAGGCCGGGCTTGCGCGACTTCAGCACCTGGCCGACGCCGGTGATGGTGCCACCGGTGCCGACGCCAGCGACGAAGACATCGATATTGCCGGCCGTGTCGTTCCAGATCTCCTCGGCCGTGGTGCGACGATGAATGTCCGGATTGGCGAGGTTCTTGAACTGCTGCGGCATCACCGAGTTCGGCGTCGTCCGCAACAGCTCCTCGGCAGTGGCGATGGCGCCCTTCATCCCCTGCGACGCCGGCGTGAGCACGATCTCGGCGCCGAGGAAGGCGAGCATCTTGCGCCGCTCCACCGACATCGACTCCGGCATCACCAGCTTCAGCTTGTAGCCCCGCGCCGCTGCGACGAAGGCCAGCGCGATGCCGGTATTGCCCGAGGTCGGCTCGATCAGCACGGTGTCGGGCTTGATCACGCCGGCCTGCTCCATCGCCAGGATCATGCCGACGCCGATCCGATCCTTCACGCTCGCGGCGGGATTGAAGTATTCCAGCTTGGCGAGGATGGTCGCCTTGACGCCATGCTGCTCCGGCAGCTTTCGCAACCGCACAATCGGCGTATTGCCGAACGCGTCGACAATTGAATCAAATACGCGCCCGCGTCCGGGACGCTGTGCTGACGACTCCATGAAATCACTCCTCTGCGCGCCCCGCGCGACATCGACAACGCTTCTGACCATCTTCAGCGAGCCTGTTGCGCTGCGCAAGCACGTTTGCGCGATCTTAAGACGATCGCGGCGCACAACAAGTCGTGGCTAAATTGCGAAAAACCAACGCATTTGTGTTGCGACAAGGTCAATAAACCGGGTGTATGTTTGACTTCAGCCGGACGAAAATTCATGATGCAGGTCGACGGCAACCCGGGCGGACATCAGCAAGATGTCATCTTCGGAGTGATACAATCGGGGCGTTCGTGCCAAACGACAGCGCCGTTGTAGAACAGACATAAGAACAGACCACCCAGACAAACTCTTTGTGTGACGGACTTGATATCCGCGAAAAGTTGGACTCGTCGGAAATAGACCCGTTCGAACGCGACTCGTTCGAAATCGACCCTTTCGAAATTGACGTCGTTCAAGCAGAGATCGCCCACAAAGAGATCGTACAGGAGGTCAATATGTCAGCACTCGCTGATCTCGTGTCGACCGCAACCGCCCGCCCGAATCCCCGCGGCTGCGATCTGCCGACATGCCCGGTCTGCGCCGACTCCATGATTGCCGCGGAGGCGTCGGCATACTTGGCCGACAATGCCATCAGCTATCTCTGGACCTGCGACACCTGCGGCTATGGCTTCGTCACCAAGCACTCCGTGAAAAGCCGTTTCGTCTGCAACTGAACGGCGCCAGGGCGAGAGAGTTCCGCGACGTGATGTCACGGCCGTCCGTCGCTACGGATCGCACAACGGTCGGCCATCGGGCAGGTCGGCAATGCATCACCAGCACGATTTCATGTGGGCCGGCGCATAGGGCCGGGCTCACAACAAGCTGACGGCCTTCACCTGACGCGGCCGTCAGCCGGCGCGCGGGGCGATGTCGCCGCGGGCCCAATCCGCCTTGGTGCGCTCGTAGAATTCCGTGAAGCGCCCCTGTGCGATCGCCTCGCGCATCCCAGCCATCAATTGCTGGAAATAGGCAATGTTGATTTCCGACAGCAGCGTCGCGCCGAGCGCCTCGCCGGCCTTGATGAGATGATGCAGATAGGCGCGGGCATAGCTGCGCGCCGCCGGCCACGGGCTCTCTTCATCCAGCGGACGCGGGTCGTCGGCGTGACGCGCGTTGCGCAGGTTCACCGGCCCGAAGCGCGTGTAGGCGACGCCGTGGCGGCCGTTGCGGGTCGGCAGCACGCAGTCGAACATGTCGATGCCGCGCCTGACCGACTCCAGGAGATCGTCAGGCGTGCCGACACCCATCAGGTAGCGTGGGCGGCCGGCCGGCAGTGCCGGAGCGGTCGCCTCGATCATCTCGAGCATGACCGCCTGCGGCTCGCCGACGGCCAAGCCGCCGATCGCATAGCCGTGGAAGCCGATGTCGACCAGCGCCTGCGCGCTGGCGACGCGTAGCGCGGGCACGTCGCCGCCCTGCACGATGCCGAACAGCATGTAGCCTGCCGGCGCACTCTCGAAGGCGCGGCGGCAGCGTTCGGCCCAGCGCAGCGACAGCCGCATCGCGCGCTCGATGTCGTCGCGCTCGGCCGGCAGCCGCACGCATTCGTCGAGCTGCATCGCGATGTCGGAGTTGAGCAGGCGCTGCACCTCGATGGCGCGCTCCGGCGACAGCTCGATTCTAGCGCCGTCGATGTGCGAGCGGAACGTCACCGCCTGCTCCGTGACCTTGCGTAAGCCCGATAGCGACATCACCTGGAAGCCGCCGGAATCCGTCAGCATCGGACCGCCCCAGCCGGTGAAGCGCTGCAGGCCGCCGAGGGCGGCGATGCGCTCGGCCGTGGGCCGCAGCATCAGATGATAGGTGTTGCCGAGCACGATGTCGGCACCGGCCTCGCGCACGTCCCGCCAGTGGATGCCCTTCATGGCGCCGGCGGTGCCGACAGGCATGAAGGCCGGCGTGCGGACCACGCCATGCGGCGTCGTCAGCCGGCCCGTGCGGGCCGCGCCGGAGGTCGCGAGCAATTCGAAGTGGTTGGGAAGGTCGCCAGCGGGAGAGCTCATGGCCGGCTTATTGCGTCAGGACGGCTCCCGATTCAACCGCGATGGCGCCGTTTTCGCCCCTTTCGGCCGTTGACGGCGGTTCCGACCGCCCCTATGGTCCTGCGCCATGTCGACCTCGACCAAACGCACGACGAAAACCACCAAGCCCACGAGGGCCTCGGGAGGCGTGCGCGCGTAGTCGAACTCGATTGCGACCATCTTCGAACCGAAGCCCCGCCTGATAAAGGTCCGGGGCTTTTTTATTGCCCGAATTTCAACCGGAGACCTGAGACGTGCCCCACGATCCCACCATTGCCATCGTCGGCGTGACCGGCGCCGTCGGCGCCGAGTTCATCGCCACCCTGGACCGCCGCAACGTCCGCGTCGGCAAGCTCAAGGCGCTGGCGAGCGCCCGCTCGGCCGGCCAGACCGTGAGCTTCCGCGGCCAGACCATCGTGATCGAGGAGCTGACCGAACGCTCCTTCGAGGGCGTCGACATCGCGCTGTTCTCGGCCGGCAGCGGCATTTCCAAGAAGTTCGCGCCGATCGCCGTGCGCTCCGGCGCCGTCGTGGTCGACAATTCCTCGGCCTTCCGCATGGACCCGAACGTGCCGCTGGTCATCCCCGAGATCAACGCCCGCCGCATCCGCGACCACAAGGGCATCATCGCCAATCCAAACTGCGCGGCGATCACGGCGCTGGTGCCGCTGTGGCCGATCCATCAGAAGAACCGCATCAAGCGCGTGATCATCTCGACCTATCAGGCCGCCAGCGGCGCCGGTGCGGCCGCGATGGACGAGCTGGTGCAGTCGACCCGCGCGAGCCTCAACGGCCAAGTCTACGCGCCCAAGGTGATGCCGCATCCGTTCGCCTTCAACCTGTTCAGCCACAACACCGCCATCGATCCCGAGACCGGCTACAACGACGAGGAGACCAAGGTCATCAACGAGACCCGCAAGATCTTCGAGGACGAGGGCATTGCGATCGGCGTCACCTGCGTGCGCGTGCCGGTGCTGCGCGCCCATTGCGAGTCGATCACCTTCGAATGCGAGAAGCCGATCACGGAAGATGAAGTCCGCCGCATCCTCGCCACCGCGCCGGGTGTGCGCGTCGTCGACGACCGCGCCAAGAACCACTTCCCCATGCCTGTCGACGCGTCGGGACAGGACGACGTGCTGGTCGGGCGCATCAGGAAGGATCTGTCCGATCCGTCAGGCCACTCGATCGCGATGTTCGTGGCCGCCGATCAGCTGCTCAAGGGCGCCGCGCTCAATGCGGTGCAGATCGCGGAGCTCTTGCCGGAGCGCGCGATGGCGTAGCTCTCAGAGCGAACTTGCAGGGTGGGCCTTTTGCCCACCCTACGGCTCGACGATGCGCTCCTCTGGCTGACGAAACAACAGGCACGCATCGCCATACGAATAGAAGCGATAGCCGCTGCGGATCGCATGCGCATAGGCCGCGTGCATCGTCTCCAAGCCGGCGAAGGCCGAGACCAGCATGAAGAGCGTCGAGCGTGGCAGATGGAAGTTGGTCATCAGGATATCGACCGCGCGGAAGCGATAGCCGGGCGTGATGAAGATCGACGTCTCCGCCTCGAACGGCGCGATCGTGCCGTCGGGCTGCGCCGCGCTCTCCACGAGCCGCAACGACGTCGTGCCGACCGCAACGATGCGGCCGCCCTTGGCGCGCGCCTCGTTCAACGCCGCGGCCGTCTCCGGCGTGAGGCTGCCCCACTCCGCATGCATGCGGTGGCCCTCGGTATCCTCGACCTTGACCGGCAGGAAAGTGCCGGCCCCGACATGCAGGGTCACGCGCTGCAGCCCGACGCCGCGGTCGCGCAGCCGCTGCTCCAGCGCCGGCGTGAAATGCAGCCCAGCCGTCGGCGCAGCCACCGCGCCCTCTTTGGCCGCGAACATGGTCTGATAATCTGTCGCGTCCTGCTCGTCTGCGGGCCGCTTGCCGGCGATGTAGGGCGGCAGCGGCGGCCGGCCGAGATCGGCGATCGCTTGGTCGAGCGCGGGCCCATGGAACACAAAGGACAGCGTCAGCTCGCCGTCGGCGCCCTTGGCCTCGACGGTGGCGTCGAGATGGCCGAGCAGGCAGACCTTGCCCTCGTTGCCGAACCGGATCGTATCGCCTGGCGCGAGCTTCTTGGCGGGCCGCACCAGCGCCTGCCAGCGCGAGCCGTCGAGCCGCTTGATCAGGGTCGCCTCGATCTTCGCTTCGGTCTCGCGGCTGATGCGGCGACCGGACAGCTGCGCCGCGATCACCTTGGTGTCGTTGACGACGAGCTGATCACCGGGCTCCAGCCAGTCCGGCAGGTCGGCGACCGTGCGGTCGCGTAAGACACCGTCGCCCTGCACCACCAGCATGCGCGCGGACTCGCGCGGGCTCGCCGGGCGGAGCGCGATGTTTTCGGGGGGAAGATGGAAATCGAACAGGTCGGTGCGCATCGTCGTTCTGGGACGACCATCGGCCCTGCATTCCGGGGAGCGTGCGACAGCACGCGTCGCGAAGGATGAAGGCCCGACTGTCTGCCTCATGGTGCGAGACGCGTGCTGCGCACGCGCCTCACCGTGAGGATCGCAAAGTCTACGCCGCGTCGGCGGCCATGTAGGCCTTCACGATCTTGTCCGGGTTCTGCACCGGCTCGCCGCGCTTGATCTTGTCGACGTTCTCCATGCCCTCGGTGACCTTGCCCCAGACCGTGTACTGCTTGTCCAGGAAGCGGGCGTCGTCGAAGCAGATGAAGAACTGGCTGTCGCCTGAATCCGGATTGGCCGCACGCGCCATCGAGGCGGTGCCGCGCACATGCGGCTCGGCGTTGAACTCGGCCTTCAGCTTCTTGCCGGAGCCGCCCATGCCGCTGCCCTGCGGGCAGCCGGTCTGCGCCATGAAGCCGTCGATGACGCGGTGGAAGACGATGCCGTCGTAGAAGCCCTCGCGGACGAGCTCCTTGATGCGCGCGACATGGCCGGGCGCGAGATCGGGACGCATCTCGATGGTGACGGGGCCCTGGGTGGTTTCGAGGATCAAGGTATTTTCGGTCACAGCCATGCTGGTCTCTCGGTTTTTGTGGAATTGACGGGGGTCAGGACAAAGTAAATCCTGGGTCTGAAATGTCGCGGCGCCTTCCCATGTGCGGCCGTCACCCCTCCTGACGGCGATCCGAGCACGACGAGGCCCGCGATGCTGGTCGAGAATAGACCCAATGCGCTTAAAGCTGAAGCCACCGGCCCTGTCGATGTGACGGGGCGGCAGAATCGGCATGCCTCCGCGACGTGGCAAAAGGTTCCTTAATGCCTGAGGGAACCGGGCGCGAGACCCAGGTGCCCTGCTTTCTCGGACCTACTTGATGTCCGAGGCGACCTGCACCTTGACCATCTTGTCGGGATCGGTCACGGCGCCGCCCGACGAGCCCGGAGGCGCCTTCTTGAGCTTGTCGACGACGTCCATGCCCTGCACGACCTCGCCGATCACGGTGTATTGGCCGTTGAGGAAGGAGGCGTCGCCGAAGCAGATGAAGAACTGCGAGTTGGCAGAATCGACGCTATCGCCCCGGCGCGCCATGCCGACGGTGCCGCGCTTGAACGGCGTGCTCGAAAACTCCTGCTTCAGGTTCGGGTACTTCGAGCCGCCGGTGCCATTGAAGTTCTGGCCGTCACCGGTCTGCGCCATGAAGCCGTCCATGACGCGGTGGAACGGCACGTTGTTGTAGAAGCCTTCGCGCGCCAGCGTCTTCAGCCGCTCGGCATGCTGCGGCGCCAGATCGGTGCGCAGCTTGATGATGATGCGGCCCTTGGTGGTGTCGATGACCAGGGCATTCTGCTTGTCGAGCCCGGCAGGCAGCGACTGGGCCAACGCCGGCAATGCGAACACGAGAGCAAAGACGAAAGCGAGAGCGCGGATCATAGCAACTCCGATGGCATGAGACGATGAGGAGAGGAAGGCACCGCCGGAAGCGGCCGGTGCCTGAAGGATCAGTTGAACTTGGCCCTGAGACTTTCGGCCACCGAGGGCGGCACGAAATGCGAGATCTCGCCGCCCATGGCGGCGATCTGGCGAACCAGCGTGGCGGCGATCGGGCGGACACTCACCGAGGCTGGAACGAACACCGTCTGGACCTGCGGTGCCATGGTCTGGTTCATGCCGGCCAACTGCATCTCGTAGTCGAAATCGGTGCCGTCGCGCAGGCCCCGGATCATCATGATCGCGCCGGCTTTTTCCGCGGCCGTGACGGTCAGATTGTCGTAGGTCGAAGCCTCGAAGCCGCAGCCCGCCGCGGCTGCGACGGGGCCGAAGATCTCATGCGCCATCGCCAGCCGCTCCTCGGTCGAGAACAGCGGCTTCTTGCCGTGATGCACGCCGACCGCAACGATCAGGCGATCGCAGAGATGAACGGCCTGCCGAACCACATCGAGATGGCCGTTGGTGACGGGATCGAACGAGCCCGGATAGAGCGCAATGCGTTGCATGCGCCCGTCCTATACCGCCGGGAACAGGCCGGCAAGCCACCGCCAGGCCCGCTGGCGTGGCTGTGATGGGCAAAGAGTGGCCGAGACTGCACCGCAATGAAATGAGGTGCGACGCCGGGGGGCCGGAACTGTGGTCGGCTACCGCGATTGTTTCATCGGAACTTGGGACATGAAACACGCCGGGCCGAGAAGAAGCCAATTCGCCCGTCCCGCGAAGACGTCTCGAAACCCGAGCTGATTATCAAATCCTTAACGAACAACGGGCCGAACGGCCCGGACAGGGGACCGTCATGATCAAAGCGCTATCTGCAGTCGCAGCTGCCGGCTTGGTGGCTGCCGGCATCACCGTCCTGCCCGGCTTCGCTCCTCAGGTTGAAGCCAGCGTGCCGCGTCCGCTCGCCAAGGCGGACCGCCTGGACATTCGCCCGATCGGCCGCGACTGCTCGCAGCAGGCTTGGCCGAACTTCGAAGCGGGCTGCCTGCGCAGCGCCGGCACCAGGGGAACGATCCGCGAGGCCAGGATGGTCTCCGTCGAGCGGACACAGTAAGGGCGAATAGCGAATAGCGAATAGCGGGAAGACTTGATTCCTCCTCTATTCGCCACTTCCTATTCGCCATTCGCACCTTCAGTCCCGTTCCCACCGGTGCCGTTCTCGGTCTCCTCGCCGATATGCTCCACCGAAACGACGTGCTCATCATCGGCGGTGTCGAACACGATGACGCCCTGGGTCGAGCGTCCCGCGATGCGGATGCCGTCGACCGGGCAACGGATCAACTGCCCCTTGTCCGTCACCAGCATGATCTGATCGCCGTCCTCGACCGGGAATGAGGCGACGAGCTTGCCGTTGCGGTTGTTGACGGACATCGCGACGATGCCTTTGCCGCCGCGGCCGGTGGTGCGGTACTCGTAGGACGAGGTGCGCTTGCCGTAGCCGTTGACCGAGACGGTCAGCACCACCTGCTCCTGCGCGGACATCTCGACATAGCGTTCCTGCGACAGCTGGATCGCGCCAGCGGCCGCCTCCTCGCCCTCGGTCTCGACCGGCTCCTCGGTGGCAGCATCGCCCGACATCGCCCGGCGCATCTTCAAATAGGCCGTACGCTCGTCCGAGGTCGTCTCGACATGGCGCAGGATCGACAGCGAGATCACCTTGTCACCGCCGGCGAGCGCGATGCCGCGCACGCCCATCGAGGTCCGCCCGGTGAAGACGCGCACGTCGGTGACGGGGAATCGGATGCACTGCCCGCCCGACGCCGTGAGCAGCACGTCGTCACGCTCGGTGCAGATCTGCACGTTGACGATCTCCTCGCCCTCGTCGAGCTTCATCGCGATGATGCCGGAGCGGCGCACGTCGACGAAATCCGACAGCTTGTTGCGGCGGACGTTGCCGCCGGTGGTGGCGAACATCACGTCGAGATTGGCCCAGGAGGATTCATCCTCCGGCAGCGGCATGATCGTGGTGATGCGCTCGCCCTGCTCCAGCGGCAGGATGTTGATCAGCGCCTTGCCGCGCCCGTTGGGCGCCGCGATCGGCAGCCGCCAGACCTTCTCCTTGTAGACCTGGCCGCGCGACGAGAAGAACAGCACCGGCGTGTGCGTGGAGGCCACGAACAGCCGGCTGACGAAATCCTCCTCACGGGTCTGCATGCCCGAGCGGCCCTTGCCGCCGCGACGCTGCGCCCGATAGGCCGACAGCGGCACGCGCTTGGTGTAGCCGGCATGCGACACGGTCACGACCATGTCCTCGCGCTGGATCAGGTCCTCGTCCTCGACCTCGCCTTCCTGCTCGGCGATCACGGTGCGGCGCGGCGTGCCGAACTCCGCCTTCACGGCGGCGAGCTCGTCCTTGATGATGCCCTGAACCCGCGCCCGCGAGCGCAGGATGTCGAGATAGTCGTTGATCTCGACCTTGAGCTTGTCGAGCTCGTCGGAAATCTCTTCGCGGCCGAGCGCGGTCAGGCGCTGCAGACGCAGGTCGAGAATCGCCTTGGCCTGCTCGAACGACAACCGGATGGTGCCGTCCTCGGCCAGGCGATGGCGCGGATCGTCGATCAGCGTGATGATGGCCTCGACGTCGCGCGCCGGCCAGTCGCGCGACATCAACGCCTCGCGCGCCGTCGCAGGATCTGGCGAGGTCCTGATGACCCTGATGACCTCGTCGATATTGGCCACGGCCACGGCAAGGCCGACCAGGATATGAGCGCGGTCGCGCGCCTTGTTGAGCAGGAACTTGGTCCTGCGCGTAACGACACGCTCGCGGAACGCGACGAAGATCGTCAGCAGGTCCTTCAACGTCATCGTCTGCGGGCGGCCGCCGTCGAGCGCCAGCATGTTGGCGGCGAAGCTCGTCTGCAGCGGCGTGAACTTGTAGAGCTGGTTGAGCACGACGTCCGGCACGGCGTCGCGCTTCAGCTCGACGACGACGCGGTAGCCGTCGCGGTCGCTTTCGTCGCGCAGGTCGGCGACGCCTTCGATCTTCTTCTCGCGCACCAGCTCGGCGATGCGCTCGACCATCGTGGCCTTGTTCACCTGGTAGGGGATCTCGGAGATGATGATCGCCTCGCGATCCTTGCGGATCGTGTCGATCGTCACCTTGCCGCGCATCATGATCGAGCCGCGGCCCAGATGGTAGGCCGAGCGGGCGCCCGCGCGGCCAAGAATGATGCCGCCGGTCGGGAAATCCGGCCCCGGAATGATGTTGATGAGGTCATCGATCGTGAGCGCGGGATTGTCGATCAGCGCGATGCAGGCATCGATCACCTCGCCGAGATTGTGCGGCGGGATGTTGGTGGCCATGCCGACCGCGATGCCGCCGGCGCCATTGACCAGCAGGTTCGGATATTTGGCCGGAAGAACCGACGGTTCCTTGTCCGAATTGTCGTAGTTCGGCTGGAAATCGACGGTGTCCTTGTCGATGTCGTCGAGCAGCGGGATCGCCGACTTGGCGAGCTTGGCTTCGGTGTATCGATAGGCGGCCGGCGGATCGCCGTCGACGGAGCCGAAATTGCCCTGGCCGTCGATCAGCGGCACGCGCATCGAGAAGTCCTGCGCCATGCGCACCATGGCGTCGTAGATCGACTGGTCGCCATGCGGATGATATTTACCGATGACGTCGCCGACCACGCGCGCGGACTTGACGTATTTCTTGTCGGGCGTGTGGCCCTGCTCGTACATCGAATACAGGATGCGCCGGTGCACGGGCTTGAGGCCGTCGCGCGCATCGGGCAGCGCTCGCGACACGATCACGCTCATCGCGTAATCGAGGTAGGAGCGTTTCATCTCGTCGAGGATGGAAACGGGACGAATGTCGGAAGGTCCGCCCGGCTCGCCGGGCTTCTCATCTTCTTTATCGGACAAAGGGGATACCGGTCGGTTTTGACACGCGAAAATCGCTTGGAATCATATAGCGCAGGAGCGCGCCGCAGGCCACCCCCAAACCGAGGTGGGCCGCGCTTTTTCTGCTCGCCTTTCCAGGGACTTAACCACATGACGCGGCTCCGCGAGGCCTGCTCGGGAACCGTCTCTGGCTAGGGCCCGAAGTCCACCTTGTGCATGATCCGTCCGGGCAGCAGCGTGAACACTCCGGCAATCACGAGGGCACCGGAAAACAGCGTGATCATGGCCCGGCGATGGGCCGCCACCCGATGGCGGTGCGCAGCCCACACCGCAAGCGGCAGCACGGCCAGCGTGTAGAGCGACAGCAGGTGGATCGGGCTCCATGGCCCGACCAGCCGGATGGTGTGGATCCAGAACGAGCTGGCTGCAACGGCAACCATGAGCGCGACCCAGACCCAGCCGATCGTTCGATGCGGCAAGGTCCCCTTCGGGGCCGCGAACTGGACGAGTCCCAGCGCAAACGCCGACATCGCGGCGACGGCGTGCAGCAGGACGGCGGGTTCAGCGGCGAGCAGCGGTGCGAAGCTCATGCAACACCCCCGTGGTCAGACGGCAGCGGCCTGAACGTCGTGCGGCCGCCCCTGCGCCTCAGAACGGAATGTCGTCGTCCATGTCGCTGTTGCGTCCGCTACCACCGGCCGAAGCGACCGCGCGGCGCGGAGGCGCCATCGACGGACCGCTGCTGCCGAAATCGCCGCCACCCATGTCATCGGAGAAGCTGCCGCCACCGCCGCCGCCCCGGCCATCGAGCATCGTCAAGGTCGAGTTGAAGCCCTGCAGAACGACCTCGGTCGAGTACTTCTCGACACCGCTCTGGTCGGTCCATTTGCGGGTCTGCAGCGCGCCCTCGATGTAAACCTTGGCGCCCTTCTTCAGATACTGCTCGGCGACCTTGCAAAGACCCTCGTTGAAGATCACCACGCGGTGCCACTCGGTCTTTTCCTTGCGCTCGCCGGTCGCCTTGTCGCGCCACGTTTCCGACGTCGCAATGCTCAGATTGGCGATCGGCCGCCCATCCTGCGTACGCCGGATCTCGGGGTCCTTGCCAAGATTGCCGACCAGAATCACCTTGTTCACACTACCCGCCATCACCACTCTCCCGCGGTTCTCGATCATCGGACCGGCCGTCCACACCGGCCTCACGGCGTCCGGTGGCTAACCCTTCCTCTCGCGGCGGACCCTATACGGTTGCCGCGCGGTCCACCCGCCCTGTCCATTGCTTATCCACATATAGCAGGCGGAAGGCCATTGTTCCAGTTTTGTTCGCGCGCATATGTCCACAACCGTGCGTCGAGTTCCGCGGAACTCGACGGAACCGCAAGTCCTCGCAAATGGAACCAGGAAAAAGTTCCCTATTCACGAAAAAGGGATTAACTTTCATCAAGTTAGCTCGCCGCACTTCCTCCTCGGCTGTGGCTTTTGGGAGACGGTATCCAGGGTTGAATAGCGTATATTTCTGGACGGATTGGGGCCGCAAGCGTGGTCGCACCAACTTCACAGAAGTGCGTCTCCGGGGACCAATTGGAGACGCCCAACGCGGGAGACTTGGGATGAAAAGAATTTTTCTCGGAGCTGTCAGCTTAATGGTTTTGGGGGCGCTGACGCCGGCGGGAGCCGCCGATCTCGCCGCCCGCCCGTACACGAAGGCCCCGGTGGTGGCGCCGGCGCCACTTCCGACCTGGGCCGGTTTCTATCTCGGTCTGCAGGGCGGCGGCGGCTGGGGCCGAAGCAACGAGACCTTCTTCGGAGCGCCCAATACGGCGATCTTTGCCGGCACCCAGAACTATAACACCAGCGGCGGCTTCATCGGCGGTGTGGTCGGCTACAACTGGCAGGTCGACAACATCGTGTTCGGTCTCGAGGGCGACTATCACTGGGCCGACATCAACGGCCGGTCGGGCGTCATCAACGCCGGTCTCGGCGATACCTACTTCACCAGGCTGCGCGGCTTCGGCGACATCAAGGGCCGCCTCGGCTGGGCTGCGGGTCCGGCGCTGTTCTTTGTCAGCGGCGGCGCTGCCGTCGGCGATCTCCAACACCGCTACGACGCAGCGCTCAATGGCGGCGCGGCGAATAGCTTCGCTCAGAACAACTGGCGCTGGGGTTGGACGATCGGTGCCGGCGCCGAGTACATGTTCGCGCCGAACTGGTCGGCCAAGGTCGAATACAACTATCTCGACTTCGGCAAGAGCTCGATTCAGTACAGCGCGGTTCCGGCCAATCGCTCCGAGTGGAGCGACACCGTGCACACCGTCAAGGCCGGCGTCTCCTATCACTTCAGCGGCCCGATCGTGTCGCGCTACTGATTGCACGCGCAAATCGAATGTGTCGAAAGGCCGGCCTCGCGCCGGCCTTTTTTGTGTGCCAGAACCGGTACTTGCTGGGCCGTTGTGTCATTTGGGTGACGGCTTTTTACGACGGAAGGGGCTATCAAGGTCCGGCGGGTGGGCGTTGGTGAGAGTGTGCGTGCGGGCGTCGGACTTGGTTTGGGGAATGCGATGAGAAGGCTGTTGCTGGGGGCGACAACTTCGCTGGCGCTGGGGATTGCGCCGGCCATCGCTGCCGACTTGCCCGCGCGCACCTTCACCAAAGCGCCTGCGATGATCACGACGATCTATGATTGGAGTGGCTTCTATATCGGCCTGAATGCCGGTGGCGCATCGGCCCGCACCTGCTGGACCAACAAGGTCAGCTTCGCCGGCGTGGCCGCAACCAACGCGGAAGGCTGCCATGACGCAACCGGCGCGCTGGCTGGCGGCCAGATCGGCTATCGCTGGCAGGCCGGCGGCTGGGTGTTCGGCGTCGAAGGCCAGGGAAACTGGGCCAACCTCAAGGGCAGCAACACCAGCCAGTTGGTCCCGCCCGTGACCAACCAGACCAAGATCAATGGGATCGGCTTGCTCACCGGCCAGATCGGCTATTCCTGGAACAACGTGCTCTGGTACGTGAAGGGCGGCGCCGCGGTTGCGGGTGAGAAGTACAACGGTCTGTCCACGGCAACTGGCGGTGTGCTCGACCAGTCCAGCGCCACGCGCTGGGGTGCGGCTGTCGGCACCGGCGTCGAGGTCGGCTTCGCCAAGAACTGGTCGGTCGCAGCCGAATACGAGCACCTGTTCATGGGCAACCGCACCCTGGGCTTCTCGGGCGTTCCCGGTGGAGCCGCGGGCCGGACCGATGCGGTCGGCCAGGACGTCGACATGGCGACGGTCCGCGTGAACTATCGCTGGGGCGGTCCCGTCGTATCCAAGCACTGACCCTCGAGGACTGGCAGTCGAAGACTGGCACTCCAGGGGCTGACGCGCCAAGCGCTCACCCCCCCCTCGCGCCTCGGGACAGCTCTGCGATCTGCACGACCGGTCGCGATCTTTACCAGCGCTTAAGTACGTTCGGCACATCCCGCCACGCGCCTGCTCCCGATCACGAGTTTAGAAAGCAGTCTCTCCTACAACCAGCAACAGGCCACCTTCGCGTGGGCCCGGATCGGAGGGATCCGGAGCGTGGTGTATTGGGACTGGGGAGAGACGAATGCAGAAGACGACCTTGATCTTGACCGCAAGCGCCGCGGCGCTGGGACTGGCGCCGGCCTCAGCGGCCGACTTCGCGACGCGCCCTTACAGCAAGGCGCCACCGCCGGCCTATGTCACGCCGCTGCCGAACTGGGCCGGGTTCTACCTCGGCGTCAATGGCGGCGCCGATTGGAGCCACAACTGCTGGACGCTCAATCGCGTCGGCGGCGTGCCGGTCGTGCCGACCCAGTCCGAAGGCTGCCACAATGCCTCGAGCGGCCTCATCGGCGGCCAGGTCGGCTATCGCTGGCAGGCGGCGAGCTGGGTGTTCGGCGTCGAGGCCCAGGGCAACTGGACCGACCTGAAGTCGTCCAATGCGAGCACGGCGGCGCTGGCTGCGGGCATCACCAACAACACCAAGACCGATGCGATCGGCCTGTTCACCGGCCAGGTCGGCTACGCCTGGGGCAACGTGCTCTGGTACGTGAAGGGCGGCGCCGCCGTCACCCACAACAAATACACCGGCACGGCGAATGCGGCTGCGCCCTTCCCGGTCGGCACGCTGCTGGATTCCGCCAGTGAGACCCGCTGGGGCGGCACCGTCGGCACGGGCGTCGAGTTCGGCTTCGCGCCGAACTGGTCGGTCGCCGTCGAGTACGACCACCTGTTCATGGGCTCGCGCGACATCAGCTTCCCGGCCACCGCAACCGTGCTGTCGCGCGTCGATACCATCAAGCAGGACATCGACATGGCGACAGTCCGGGTGAACTATCGATTCGGGGCGCCGATGGGCACGCGCTACTGAAAAAAGCCGCCGCTCGCACGCATTCGGAAAGGCCGGCCCTCGCGCCGGCCTTTTTCGTGTCAACAGCCCGGCAGCGTCGCGGCGTTTTTGTGCTAAATATATGATTTATAACGCTTTTTCGTTTCTGTGGCGGGCGCGTTACAGCCTCACCGGGATGCCCTGTGTATGACTTGCCCATCGCTTGTCATTCCAACCTCCCGGGGGAGAATTTGATGAAGAAGTTGTTTGTGATCACGACGGCGCTCGTCGGCATCGCAACGGCCACGTCCGCTTCGGCGGCCGACATGGCGGCACGTCCCTATACGAAGGCGCCGCCGATGGTCGCGCAGATCCTGAGCTGGTCGGGCCTCTACGCCGGCATCCAGGGCGGCGGCGGCTGGGGCACCAGCAAGGAGACCTTCCTCGGCCGCTTCAATGCGCCGGGCTTCCTGGGCACCCAGAACTACAACACCAATGGCGGCTTCGTCGGCGGCGTGGTCGGCTACAACTGGCAGGTCGACAACGTCGTGTTCGGCCTCGAAGGCGACTATCACTGGGCCGACATCAACGGCCGCTCCGCCGTGGTCAATGCCGGCCTCGGCGACACCTTCTTCACCAAGCTGACCAGCTTCGGCGACATCAAGGGCCGCCTCGGCTATGCCGCAGGCCCCGCCCTGTTCTTCGTCAGCGGCGGCGCCGCGGTGGGCCAGTTGCAGCATCGCTATGACGGCGTCCCCGGCAACGTCTTCAGCCAGAATACCACCCGCTGGGGCTACACGGTCGGCGCCGGCGCCGAGTATATGTTCGCGCCGAACTGGTCGGCCAAGCTCGAGTACAACTATCTCGACTTCGGCAAGAGCGCGATCCAGTACAGCGCTTTCGCAACCAACCGCTCCGAGTGGAAGGACACCGTCCACACCGTCAAGGCCGGCCTCAGCTACCATTTCGGCGGCCCGGTCATCGCCAAGTACTGACACCTGCAACCGACAGGTTCCGAGAAAGGCCGGCGAAAGCCGGCCTTTTTTGTTGCCCTGATGCCACCTTGCCGGCTCGCCACACCCGGAACCAAGCAGTTGAGTGACATAGGCTTTCTGGAACTTGCCCGTAAAAACGCGGTTTGGCCGCGAGTGTGTCTTCAGGGTGACGGTAATCCGTACGGAACCGGGCTATAGGAACCTCGTCAACTTGAACGGGTGAGTCTGTTTCGTGCGTAAAACTCTCGGTGCGATGCGGACTGCTAGGAATTAACTGGAGACTGGAATGAAGAAGATCCTGCTCGCGACCGTGGCCTTGGCCGCCCTGGCCGCTCCCGCTGCCGCCGCTGATCTTGCCGCGCGCCCGACCTATACCAAGGCGCCGGTTGCCGCGCCTGTGCTGACCTGGACCGGCTTCTACATCGGTGCCATGGGCGGCTATGCCAACGAGGATGCTGACTTCGCGGCCATGAAGGGCGGCTTCGCTGGCGGCACCGTCGGCTACAACTGGCAGCAGGGCGCTGTCGTGTTCGGCCTCGAGGCCGACGCCGCTTGGGCCGACATCAACGCAAACGTTGGCGCGCTCGGTGTCAACGCCGAATCCAAGATCCGTGACTGGGGCACCGTCCGCGGCCGCATCGGCTACGCCTTCGGCCCGACCCTGCTGTACGCGACCGGTGGTTACGCCTGGGCTGACAACCGCATCTCGCTGACGGCTCCGGGCTTCGCCGCTTCGGACAGCAAGATCCACTCCGGCTGGACCGTCGGCGCTGGCGTCGAGTACATGTTCGCCCCGAACTGGTCGCTGAAGGGCGAATACCTCTACAAGAGCTTCGGTGGCGAGAGCTACACCTTCACCGGCCTCGGCACGCTCGCGACCGGCACGCTCAACGTGCATTCCGGTCAGGTCGGCATCAACTACCACTTCTAAGTCTTCGCCTCCGGGCCAACGCACACAGCCTCCGCTCTGCCAGAGCGGGGGCTTTTTCTTTGCGGGATCGCGCACAAGGCAGGACGGAACCGGCAGCCTCCTGCCATTCGCTGCCATTCCCTGAGCGCATTGTTGATGATTCGCTGACGGCACTGGAAATCCAGCCCCGTTCTTCCTACGTTCCGACGATACCTTTTCCCTCTGGCGTCCGATGGCCGGCTTCCGGCGAACGCGCCTGCAACGATGGCGCGACTCTGCGCCGTGGGACGATCGTCATGGATGAAGTGCTCAAGGCCAAGCAGCGCGCGCAAGCCAACCAGTCGAGCCTGCGGGCGATCACGATCCGCGGCGCCCGCGAGCACAACCTCAAGAACGTCGACGTCGAGATCCCGCGCGACAGGCTCGTGGTCTTCACCGGCCTGTCCGGTTCCGGCAAATCCTCGCTCGCCTTCGATACGATCTATGCCGAGGGCCAGCGCCGCTACGTCGAATCGCTGTCGGCCTATGCGCGCCAGTTCCTTGAGATGATGCAGAAGCCTGATGTCGACCAGATCGACGGCCTGTCGCCGGCGATCTCGATCGAGCAGAAGACCACCTCGAAGAACCCGCGCTCGACGGTCGGCACGGTCACCGAGATCTACGACTACATGCGGCTGCTCTGGGCGCGCGTCGGCGTGCCCTACTCCCCGGCCACCGGCCTGCCGATCGAAAGCCAGACCGTCTCGCAGATGGTCGACCGCGTGCTGGCGCTGCCCGAGGGCACCCGCCTCTATCTGCTGGCCCCGGTCGTGCGCGGACGCAAGGGCGAGTACAAGAAGGAGCTCGCCGAATATCTCAAGAAGGGCTTTCAGCGCGTCAAGATCGACGGCACCTTCCATGAGCTCGCCGAGGTGCCCACGCTCGACAAGAAGTTCCCGCACGACATCGACGTCGTCGTCGACCGCATCGTGGTGCGCCCCGACATCGGCCAGCGCCTCGCGGAGAGTTTCGAGACCGCGCTGAAGCTCGCGGAGGGACTCGCCGTGATCGAGTTCGCCGACGCGCCCGCCTCCGCCGCCCCGGCCGAGGAGAAGAAGAAGACCGCCAAGATCCATGACAAGAGCGGGCCCGAGCGCATCCTGTTCTCGGAGAAGTTCGCCTGCCCAGTCTCCGGTTTCACCATTCCCGAGATCGAGCCGCGGCTGTTCTCGTTCAACAATCCCTACGGCGCCTGCCCGGAATGCGGCGGCCTCGGTGTCGAGCAGCACGTCGATGCTGATCTCGTCATTCCCGACAAGGACGTCACCCTGCGCAAGGGCGCGATCGCCCCCTGGGCCAAGTCGTCCTCGCCCTATTACCTGCAGACGCTGACAGCGCTCGGCAAGTTCTACAAGTTCACGCTCGACACCAAGTGGAAGGACCTGCCGAAGAAGACGCAGAACGCGCTGCTGCACGGCTCCGGCGACGACGAGATCAAGTTCACCTATGAGGACGGCGTCCGCGCCTACGACACCAAAAAGCCGTTCGAGGGCGTGATCACCAACATCGAGCGCCGCTTCCGCGAGACCGAGAGCGAATGGGCGCGCGAGGAGCTCGGCAAGTACTTCAACGACGTGCCCTGCGCCGGCTGCAACGGCTTCCGGCTGAAGCCCGAGGCGCTGTGCGTCAAGGTCGCCGGCAAGCACATCGGCGAGATCTCCGAGCTCAGCGTCAGGGCTGCCGGCGAATGGTTCGCCGAGGTGCCGAAGCAGCTCAACGCGCAGCAGACCGAGATCGCCACCCGCATCCTCAAGGAGATCCGCGACCGCCTCACCTTCCTGCTCGACGTCGGCTTGAACTATCTGACCCTGGCGCGCTCCTCCGGCACCTTGTCGGGCGGCGAGAGCCAGCGCATCCGCCTGGCGTCGCAGATCGGCTCGGGCCTGACCGGCGTGCTCTACGTGCTCGACGAGCCCTCGATCGGCCTGCACCAGCGCGACAACGCCCGCCTGCTCGACACGCTGAAGCGGCTGCGCGACCTCGGCAACACCGTGATCGTGGTCGAGCATGACGAGGATGCCATTCGCCTCGCCGACTACGTGCTCGACATCGGCCCCGGCGCCGGCACCCATGGCGGCAACATCGTCGCCGAGGGCACGCCGGCCGAGATCATGCGCAATCCGGCGTCGCTGACCGGCAAATATCTCACCGGCGAGCTCGAGGTCGAGGTGCCCGAGCGGCGGCCACCGAACCATCGCCGCACCATCAAGGTCGTCAACGCCCGCGGCAATAACTTAAAGAACGTCTCGGCCGAGATCCCGCTCGGCCTGTTCACGGCGATCACCGGCGTCTCCGGCGGCGGCAAGTCGACGCTTCTCATCGACACGCTCTACAAGGCGATCGCGCGCAAGCTCAACGGCGCCAACGAGGCCGCCGCGCCGCACGACCGCATCGAAGGGCTGGAGCACATCGACAAGATCATCGACATCGACCAGTCGCCGATCGGCCGCACCCCGCGCTCCAACCCCGCGACCTATACCGGCGCGTTCACGCCGATCCGCGAATGGTTCGCCGGCCTGCCGGAATCGAAGGCACGCGGCTACGAGCCGGGCCGCTTCTCCTTCAACGTCAAGGGCGGCCGCTGCGAGGCCTGCCAGGGCGACGGCGTCATCAAGATCGAGATGCACTTTTTGCCCGACGTCTACGTCACCTGCGACGTCTGCAAGGGCAAGCGCTACAATCGCGAGACCCTCGACGTGCTGTTCAAGGGCAAGTCGATCGCCGATGTGCTCGACATGACGGTCGAGGAGGCCGCCGAGTTCTTCAAGGCGGTGCCGCGCGTGCGCGACACCTTCGAGACGCTGCGCCGCGTCGGCCTCGACTACATCCATGTCGGCCAGCAGGCCACCACGCTCTCCGGCGGCGAGGCGCAGCGCGTCAAGCTCGCCAAGGAGCTGTCGAAGCGCGCCACCGGCCGCACGCTCTACATCCTGGACGAGCCGACCACCGGCCTGCACTTCCACGACGTCAAGAAGCTGCTGGAGGTGCTGCACGAGCTGGTCGCGCAGGGCAACACGGTGGTCGTGATCGAGCACAATCTCGAGGTCATCAAGACCGCCGACTGGGTGATCGATCTCGGCCCCGAAGGCGGCGACGGCGGCGGCGAGATCGTCGCCTGGGGCCCGCCCGAGGACATCGTCAAGGCGCCGCGCAGCTACACCGGGCAGTTCCTCAAGCCGGTGCTGGAGAAGTCAGCCAAGCCGAAGAAGCGCAGCCGCGGCGCAGCCAGCGAGGCGGCGGAGTAGTTGCCCTCAATTCCCTTGTATCGATCGTCGTTGCGAGCGAAGCGAAGCAATCCAGGGCCGCGTACGCGATTCTGGATTGCATCGCGCTCCTCGCAATGACGCATGTGGTCGATACCGGTTCATCACAGCAAAGCCCGCCGCTCTCTGCAGAGCGGCGGGCTCGATGTTTCCACAACGAACTCAGATTACCACTGGCGATAATATCCGCTGCGCGTGCCGTTGTTGTTGCCGCCCGGGCCGACGTCGCCCTGGGTCGAGCTCGGAGTCGGGTGGTTGGTGCCGTTGTAGCCGGTGCCCCAGCCCGGGCCGTCATACGGGCCCGGCGCGACCGCGACGTAGCCTTCCTGATAGACCGGCCCCGGCGCCCAGGCGAAGGAATCGCGGTAGGCGTAGGTGCTGGTGACCTGGCCACCATAGCCGTAGCCGCCCGGGCCGTATTCGCCGGCCGAGGCCGCAGCGGTGCCGGCCACGAGCGTGACGGCGGTCAGCGCGGCGAATCCAAACGTGCGCGTCATGAACTTGCTCCTTCGTTCCTAATTCTTGGAGAACAAACGATATCGATCCATCCAAGGTTCCGCCGATCCCCACAACAATCGTGCGACACAACGCGACGCTCACCTTCGCGCGACCTCGTGATCCAATGGCTTCGTGACATCGCCGACACGCGCAGCGAACCCGTCCGACACGACAAACCCGCAGCTCTTGTCGAGCGGCGGGTTTGATCGCCTAACGTTTAACGCGAGATGGCGGCTACCACTGCCGGTAGACACCGGTCAGCGTGCCGTTGTTGTTGCCGGACGGACCGACATCGCCCTGGGTCGAGCCAGGAGTCGGATGGTTGGTGCCGTTGTAGCCGTGGCCCCAGGCCGTTGTACCCCACGCCACCTCACCCGGCGCGTAGGCCGGCGCCGGCGCGGCGTCATACACCGGCTCGGAATCGTTGCCCTGTGTCGGCGGCCCCCAGGCCATCGAGTCGCCGTAGCGGGCATAGCCCTGCGCGGATGCGGCGGCGGTGCCGAGCACCAGCGTGGCGGCGGCCAGCGCGGCCATCTTGAGCGTGCGTTGCATGTGTCTCTCCTTGCTCTTGTACGGGGGTCAACGATCGCACTGCGCAAGGCGTTCCTGCAGCGCACGCTCACAAAGGCCGTGAGAGATTGTTGATCGGATGCGCGTCAAAACCCTCTTGCAGACCTGCGGGAGCAGGCTCGCAAGAGGGCAACGCGAGACGCGACCCGGACGGCGACGTCCCCTGATCAGCAGCTCACGCTGCGACGGCGACCGCCCGCGGCCGCGCCACGCCGGTCTTGGTGACCCCCGGCAGCGGCGGCGCCGTCGTGCCAGTCGCGTGCGGGAAGTACTGCAACTGCATGGAATGCATGTAGCCGGCTTCTGCGGTCCAGGAATCGTTCGTCTCCACGATCGGCGTGATCGTGAACAGGTCCGGATTGCTCGGCACGATCGACGTATAGGTCGGGATCGTTGCGCTGAGGATCTCAAGCGGCTTGTAGATCGAGTAGTAGTTGGTGTCCTTCAGGACCGGCGCCGGCGGCGCATAGGTGACGAGAATCCCTTTCAGATTGGCCCATCCCATCGGCACGATGTCGTTGCTGTTGACCGCCGCATAGTAGGTATAGGCCTTCGCGAAGGTGGTCGCGAAGCCCGCGTTCCACATGGTCGGAGCCGCGAAGGTGTGCGGCCACAGCGTGAACTTCAGCGACGAGTTCAGCTTCGGCAGTTGATCCTTCAGCCACGCCGTCGCCACCACGGCGAGCGCGCCGCCCAGGCTGTGCCCGGTCACCATCAGTTGCAGATTCTGCTTGCCCGCAAGGCCGCGCAGATAGTCGAGCAGCGACAGGTCCGTCGCGGGATCGGTGAGCGCGATGACCAGCGCCAGCGCATCGTTGATCCCGGCACTGATCTGCAGCGGCGAGCCGGCCTGCTGCGGATACAGCCACGGCACCTGGAAGACTGCATCGACGTCGGCGAGCACGTTCTCGAAGGCACCGCCGACCGAGCCGTCGACATCGGTGCCGCGGAACGCCAGCGCGTAGCTGCCGTCGCTGCCTTGCGCGACATAGGCGAGCACGCCGTTGTTGACCGCCGGGCCCCAGACGAGCGACCACGGACCGTTCGCTGCGCCCGACGGAACGGACTTCAGCATCGTCACGAAATCGTTCGGCTGGACCGTATCGAGCGCGTCGTCGATATAGGCGAAGTAGGACAGATACGCTGCAGCAACCTTGTTGAGGGCCATGTGAAATCTCTCTGGCTTGAATGATGAAAACAAATTCGATCAAATCGGGCAGGCAGACCCTGATCCGCCGGCGCATCGGGATCATAGACCGCGTTATTTCCAGGTGCACATCACAACATGTTCAACCCCTGATCATCGAACGTCACGATGGAGCTGCGACACGCAAGGGTCGCATCTCATTGCGCGCCGCCCCTCCCATTGCTATGGCGCAGGGCTGTCGCACGACGACACGCCTCGACGATCATCAGCCCCTCGCCACGCTCACCCCGCGCGATGCCATATTCCCTCGTCATCTTCGATCTCGACGGCACGCTCGCCGACAGCTTCCCGTGGTTTCGCACCCACGTGAATGCCGTCGCCGTGCGGTACCGCTTTCGTCAGGTCGAGGAGCAGGACATCGACGGGCTGCGCCATGCCTCGACCCGTGAGATCCTCGATTTCCTTCAGGTGCCGCGCTGGAAGCTGCCCTTGATCGCGCGCCACGTGCGCCGGCTGAAGACGGCGCATGCAGCAAGCATCCCGCTGTTTGCAGGCGTCGACATCATGCTCGACACGCTTGCCGCGAACGGCACCATGCTCGCATTGGTCTCGTCGGACAGCGAGGCCAACGCGCGGCAGAAGCTCGGATCGCGCGCCGGTCTGTTCGCCGATTTCGATTGCTCAGCCTCGGTGTTCGGCAAGGCACGGAAGTTTCGCCGGGTGCTGAAGCGGCTGCGCGTCGACCCGGCCCAGGTCATCGCGATCGGCGACGAGACCCGCGACATCGAGGCTGCGCGCGCCGCCGGCATCGCCTTCGGTGCGGTGACATGGGGCTATGCCGCGGAGCAGGCGCTGCGCGACCACCAGCCGGAGCTGCTGTTCACCCGGATGGACGAGATCGTGGAACGGTTGGTGGTGCCCGCCAGACGAGATTCGTAGCCTGCATCAGCGCCGGCGACATGCAGGGATAACGACGAGCCTCGATACCTCCCCGCGTCATTGCGAGCTACGCTCGCAATGACGGAGGCTGCAGATGCAACTCCATTCCCGCCACTGGCCGGCCTGCCTCACCGCCGCAGGAACGCGCCGAACGCGCGCGGGCCGTTGCCGACCTTGATCTCCCCTGTGACCTTCAGTGCGGCCACGTCGATGACGCTCAGGATGTTGCTCTCCCAATTGGCGACGATGACGCGTCGGCCGTCGGCCGTCGCCTCGATGCCCTCGGGATAGTCACCGACATTGATGCGCTGGAGCGGCTGGAGGCTCGCCAGGTCGAACACGCTGACCGTGCCGTCATACTGGTCGGTTACGAAGCCCTTGCCCTGCGCCAGCGCCACCGCATAAGGCCGCAAGCCGGTCTTGACCCGGCCGATCTCGCGACGCTCGGCGAGGTCGATCACCGAGACGTCGTTGGAGGCGACATTCGCCGTGTAGGCGCGCTTGCCCTCGGCGTCGATGGTGACACCGAACGGCCGCGTGCCAACCTTGATGGTCGCAAGGCGCTGGCGCGTCGCCGTGTCGATCACCGAGACCATGTCGTCGTCGCGGTCGGCGGAGAGCAGCAGCTTGCCGTCTTGTGTCACCGCAAGCCCCGACGGCGAGGCGCCGACCGCGATGCTGCCGGTCACGGTCCGGGTCTTCGCATCGATCACGCGAATTGCGGCGTTGTACCAGTCTGCGACGTAGACCGTCGAACCGTCCGGCGTCACGGCAATGCCGAGCGGGCCGCCACCGACCTCGATCCGTCCAACAACCTTTCGCGCGACAGCGTCGACGACGCTGATGCTCTTGTCGTCCGGACTCGCCACATAGGCGAAGCGTCCGTCGGCAGCCACCGCAACGCCGGCCGGCTTGCCGCCGATCGGGATCGTCGCCACCGGCTTCGAGGTCGCGAGGTCGACGATGGTCAGATCATCGCTGAGCTGATTGGTGACGAAGGCTTCTTCGGCGTGGGCACTGGCGCAGCAGACGAGCACGGCTGCGAGCAGAAAAGCTCGAATAGGATCTGAGAGACGAGGAGTGGCACAGCGGCTTGCCTTGTACCCACCTCGCCCCGCTCTTGTCCGCCGTAGCTCGCAGAGCGAAGGCGAATGCGGGGCCGCGACGAGCTTCGCTCGCGCTGAGAGGTCGGATTGCATCGCCAGATGCAATCCGGGTGAGGGGGCACAGGTCTCACCACCCACACCACCCGTTCGGCTGCCCCTCACCCCAACCCTCTTCCCGTAAGAACGGGGAGAGGGAGCGCAGCGCTGACTTGGCGACATGGTCGCATCCAATCAGCTCCCGCTCTCTACCTTCTTCTTCAGTCCCTCGAGCCCGCCCTTGTAGAGCCCGGTCACCGCATTGACCGCGGCCTCGTCGCTCAGCTCCGGCGGCGGATCGTTGTTGGGGAAGCCGCGGTAGAACGCGCCGGTCCATTCGACCACGCTGCCTTTGCCATCCGCACTCGGCGTCACTGCGATGGTCGACGAGTAGTTTGTCACCGGCAGCACCTTCACATCGACCGCCGTGATCCGGTACGAATAGCTCATCTTCTCGGCGTCGTATTTGTAGAGCTCCTCGTCGACCGTGGCGCCGCCCTTCAGGGTCAGCTTGCGGGTGGCGCCGATCTCGTTGCCCTTGTCGCCCGCGGTCTTGTCGACGACGCCGAGCCAGCTCATGTCCTGGAAGTTGCCGATCACGGCCCACACCTTGGCGGGTGCGGCGTTGATCTCGACGTGCTCCTGCACCTTGCGCCGGGTGGGACCATGCGCATCCGCCGTGCTCAAAGCCGTCGTTGCGATCGCGAGCGCCGCCGTTGCGGCCAGCGCCTTGCCGAACACCATCCTCATCTCGTTTCCTCAACCATTCTCATTTGGCCCGCGCATCTGGCGCGGCGGACCCATCTTTGCACCGCTCCCGATTGTTGCAACAAAAAAGACCGTGTCGTGGCGCTCGAAAGCGGGTCAATTGGCGCCACAGCAGCGCTTGTATTTCTGGCCGGAACCGCACGGACAGGGATCGTTGCGGCCGACCTTGCCGAAGGAGGCGAACGGATTGGGTTGCTCAATGAAGGCGGGCGCGCCGGGCACGGGCGCCCCGCTCCGCCGATGACGGTTGAGGGTCAGCACCGCATGGCGGATGTCAGCAGGTGCTTCGCGGTCGAGCCTGGTATTCTCGACGCGGTCGGCATTCTCGTCGCGCGCCAGCTCGATCGCCACCATCAGGCTCAGGGCCGCCTCGCCCACGTCGCCGTCGACGTTCCGGTAGGCCTTGAACCGCTCTTGACGCAGGTCCACCGCCGCAGCGAAGCCGTCGATCCACAACTCCCAGATCACACTGCCGTCGATCGGATCGACCGGATAGCGCGGCTGATACAGCTCCGGCGTTTGCGTGAGCGTCCGGGCGATCTCGTCATGATACGCCATCACCAGGTCGAGCACCGCATTGGCGTGGTCGATGCTCGCAAACACCGAGTGGCGGCCTTTGCCGAACCCGAACGCCGCGGCGAACCATTCGCCGGGCGGGACCTGCTCCGGCAGGACCAGCAGGCCGGCGATGAAGCCGTCGAGTTCCTCCAGCACCATGGCGCGGTCGTCGAGGGCGAGCAGCGCCTGGTCGAGCTCGTCGTGACGGTTGGCCTGCTCCGACATCTGAAACCCTGCTTCCCTCACCCCGCGTCGCGACCTGATTTGCCCGACGCGCACGCCGCGAAGGCGTGACGCGACCATTTTGACACCAAAACGGCCTTGCGCGCAAAATCTATATTTCGACGCGGGATCAGCGCCATCACCCCTGTCCAGTCGTGTCGCGAAAAATATTCTTCTTTCGTTTTTTCGGAATTTGCGTTCTTCTGGGTGCGTCCTGCACTCACGAGAGGGGCGCTTCGCGGTCGTCACGGGCGTTGAGTGCGGGATGCGATGGACGTCACGGGCCCGGCGCAAATGCGCAGACGACGGGTCCGGCGGCGGACGGCGAAATCGTGTGGTCCTGACCTCCCGACGCTGAGGTCAAGCTGGTGGTGATGCTCACGCATCGCGCCGGTGACGGTGGCCAGAAAGCCCGGTGCACCGAGGAGATCACGCATAAGCCGTAACACCATCGCGCAGGGAAGGCCGGGTCATCTCGGCTGAGCCTGTGGTTCCTGCCCCGTGCATTTTTCCCGCACGGGGGCCGCGGGCATCAGCGGATGCCCGGCCTTCCCTGCGCCCTCTCACTTCGAGGAGGGCAGAATATGATGCAAAGCCCGGACGCCATTCGCACGCGGGAACGCGGACTCATGTCTCTCCGTCATCGCGAGGAGCAAAGCGACGAAGCGATCCAGAGTCTTTGCGCAGCCCTGGATTGCTTCCGCCTGCGCCCGATGGGCTTCGGCGGACACGTCGCTTCGCTCGCAATGACGGCGGAGCAAGTTGGTCGACCTCGCCAACTCTCATGCACCACACCCCGCCCTCACTCCGCAAGCACCGCCTGCACGAAGCCATCGGGATCGGCGCAGAACTCGCGCAGGGCCTTGAAGTGATCGGTGTCCTGCACAGCGACCTTCTCGAGACCGTATTTGGTCAGGCGCAGCAGGGTCGCGCCGGGATAGGCCATCAGGACCGGCGCATGCGTCGCCATCAGCACCTGGCAATGACCAGACTCGTCCATCCGCTGCATCAGCTTGAGAAACTCGATCTGGCGCGCCGGCGACAGCGCCGATTCCGGCTCGTCGAAGATGTAGATGCCCTGGCGCTGGCAGCGCTCCTCGAAGAAGCGCAGGAAGCCCTCGCCGTGGGAATGCGACAGGAAGTCGGGCGGCGGCCCTCCGAATGGATCGTCCAACGCGGCCTCGTCGAGATAGCGCGCCACCGAGAAGAAGCTCTCGGCGCGGAAGAACCAGCCCTGCGTGATCTTCGGCAGCCAGCTCGCACGGAACGCGGCACCGAGCGTGCCCCCCATGCGCTCGATCGCACGACCATGATCCACCGGCCTGTAGCCCTTGCCGCCACCGGCCTCGTCATAGCCGGCCAGCGCCGCGATGCCTTCGAGCAGGGTCGATTTGCCGGTGCCGTTCTCGCCGACGATGATGGTGATGGCGCTCGTGAAGCTCAGCTCGAACTCGTCCTGCAGGAACGGCAGGCAGAACGGATATTCAGCGCGGTCGGCGATCTTGGCCGGATCGAGCCACAGCCGCTTCAGATAGGGGGCGCGCAGCCGGATCTCGCGTTGCTTCCTCGCCATGACGCCTTCACAAATTCGGTGACATCGCGGGCAATCTCGCACAAGGCGGCGGGATCGGCTACCGTCCCACGCGGGCTACGCCGCGACCTCCAGCACCAGCTCCATCGTCATCAGCACCGGGTTGTCGCCGCGAACCAGACGCCCCTGCGCCAACGCGCCGGTGTAGTCCACCAGCGCGACGTCGAGCGTGGCTTCGAGACCGACAGCGCCGGGCGCGATCGCGCCCGAGGCGATGGTCAGCTCGGTCGCAAACGGCTCGACCACAGCACCGCTCTCGAAGCGCGCGCCGATGGTCGAGCCGACACCGCCGCGGATCCGCGCCCTGCTGATGCCTTGCGCGCGGCAGAACTCCTCCAGACAGCCGGCAAAATCCTGGTTCGGCCGCAGCCGCAGCGCGAAGGCACGGCGATCCGTTGGGGCGCTGCTCGGTGCGGCCGCCACCGGGCCGAACAGCTTGAAGCCGGTTTCGGGATCAGGCGCGGCGGTGAAGATCGCGCCATCGAGCCCGAACGCCTCGACCTCGAACGGCTCGGCGACCACAGTCTCCTCGGGCAGGATGTGGCCACCACCGGCCCGGCCGCCCTCTTCGGTCCACAGCGCGTGACAATGGAAGAACGGCGCGCCGTCGCGCACGCCCAGCGTCATGGTCGCGGTCGAGAGCTGGGTGACACCGGCGGGCCGATAGGTCTCGCTGTAGAACGCGGCATGATCCGGCGCCTTCGACAGCGCCGGCATGACATAGGCGAACGGTCCGAGCGCACCTCCTTTGATGTCGAGCACGCCGCCGGCAAAGCCTTCACGCGCAAAGCCGCGATGGGCCGCTTCCAGCAGCGGCAACCCCTGCTCCATGGTGAAGGTGAAGGCGCGGCCGCGCGCCTCGACCCACTGGACGCGGTCGGCCACCGGCGCGCCGGGCTGTTTGATGAATCGCATCAGTGCTCAGCCCTGCCTGGTGAGATCGAGCAAGCCGCGCGCCTCGAGCTCGTCGCGCACGAGACGCTTGGGGATCTTGCCGTAGCCAGACTTCGGCAGCGCGTCCCAGAAGAAGAAGCGCTTCGGCATCTTGTAGCGCGGCAGCTTGGTGGCGAGATAGCCGGCGATCGCGCTCTCGCTCGGCACGGCCGCGCCCTCGCGCGCCACGCAGACGGCGACGCCGACCTCGCCCCACACGGGATCAGGCACGCCGAGCACGGCGACCTCGCCGATGTCGGGATGGGTCAGGATCTTCTCCTCCACCTCGCGCGGATAGATGTTGGAGCCGCCGGAGATGTACATGTCCGACGCGCGGCCGGTGATGTAGACGAAGCCTTGCGCATCCATGTGGCCGAGATCGCCGGTGCGAAACCAGCCGTCGCGAAACGCCTTGGCATTGGCGTCGGGATTGTCGTAGTAGCCCGCGAACACGGCCGGACCGATGACGCAGATCTCGCCGGTCTCGCCCGGCTTCAGCTCGCGCCCCTGATCGTCCTGGATCGAGACCTGCATGCCCGTGCGCTCATAGCCGCAGGTGCCGATCCGCGCCTCCGGTCCATCCTCTTCCTCGTGCGCCGCGGCCGGCAGCACCGTGATGTTGCCGGTGACCTCGCCGAGGCCGAAATACTGGACGATGACCTTGCCGAGCCGCGCCAGCGCGCGCTTCTGGTCCTCGCGATACATCGGCGCGCCGGCATAGATCACATGGCGCAGCGAGGAATGATCGAACTGGTCGGCGGCGGGATGCTCGACCATCATCTTCAGGATGGTCGGTACCGTGAACAGGTTGCTGACGCGATGCACCTCGATCAGGCGGAAGGCTTCGGTGATGTCGAACTTCTCGCTCGGCAGCAGCACGGTCGTGGCACCGCGCGCGCTCTGCATCAGCTGGTGCACGCCGGCGCCGTGCGACAGCGGCGCCACGACGAGAGACGCGTCGTGCTCGGTCGTGCCCGGCGTCAGGTCCGCGAGATGGTTGGTGATGACGAACGCCATCTGGCCATGCGTCAGCACCGCCGCCTTGGAGCGGCCGGTCGTGCCCGAGGTGAAGAAGAACCAGCAGGGATCGTCGTGCTCGACGGCAGCGTTCGCGACGTGTGCGCCGACATGCGCCTTCATTGCGTCGGCCACGGCCCCCGTGCCGAAGCTGCCGCCGTCACCGATGCGCCAGGTGAAGTCAGCAGTCGTCACTGCGGCAGCGTGCTCCGGAAAGTCGCCGTGGCAGAGAAACGCCTTCGCGCCCGAGGCGGTCGCGAGGTAGGCGACCTCGTCCGGCATCAGGCGGAAATTGGTGGGCACCCAGACCGCGCCGAGCCGGAACGCGGCAAACATCGAGACGAACATCTCCTCGCAGTTCTTGGAGTGCACCAGGATGCGATCGCCCTTGGCGATGCCCTGCTCGGCCAGCGCCGCCGCGAGCGCCGAGACCATCGCGTCGATCTCGCGCCAGGACCACGACCTCTCGCCCCAGACGAAGCCGACGCGGTCGCCGAGCCGGCGGCCGTTCTGCGTCACGATATGCGCGAGATTCATCACCCGCCGCGACATCCGCAGCTGTGTGCCACTCATCGACGAGCCCTCGCATCCCGGCAGCAAATGAACAGACCCATGACAGCGTCCCCTCGATCGATTCTCGGGCGGTCTCGGCCACCCGTTACCTTCCCGCTTGTTTATCGCGGTCCCGCGCGACCTCGCAAGCGCGGCCTGCCCATCGCTCCCATGCGACGGTGTCATTCGAACGAATGCAGATGCCGTGCGACAAACCCGAGGCCGGCCGCGCATTCCTTCATTTCACCACGCACCGAATCTGATTTGAGGACACCCATGATCAATCGTCGTTTCCTGCTTCTCGGCCTCGCTGGCGTGCTCGCCGTATCCCCGCTTCGCGCGCAGGCCCCCGCCGCCAATGAGCCTACCGGCATCATGACCGCGATCTACGCCCGCGTCGCCAAGGGCAAGGGCGAGGATGGCGGCAACTTCGTCATCGAGAACAAGGCGGCACGCGCGTACTATCTGTCAAAGTCGCTGGCCGCCCAATGGGCAAAGATGGACGCCCGCACGCCGAAGGGCGAGGTCGGCGCGGTCGATTTCGATCCCGTCACCAATTCGCAGGATCCGGATGTCGCCTCGTTCAAGGTGAGTCCGGAGAAGCAGGAGGCCGACAAGGCGACGGTCGCCGTCACCATCGCCGGCCATCGCAACGATCGCACGGAACAGGCCGACAACGTCATCCGTTACGACTTCGTGCGCGATGCCGGCCAATGGAAGATCGACGACATCCGCGGCGCCGTCGACGGCAAGCCCTGGTCGATCCGCGAAATGCTGGCGGAGTTCATCAAGCAGACCGACAAACCGAAACGAAGGTAGAGGAGCATGACCGTCGTCCGCGACAACAAGGCCCAGAGCCGCTTCGAGCTCGACGTCGAAGGCAGCATCGCTTTTGCAAACTACCGAGCGACGCCGCAGGCGGTCGTCATCACCCACACGGAGACCCCGGCGGCCCTGCGCGGCCGGGGCATCGGGTCCGAGCTGGTCAAGGGCGCACTGGAGTTGATCCGCGCCGAGGGCCGCAAGGTGATCGCGGGCTGCAGCTTCGTCGCCGACTACCTCCGTGACCACCCGGAGAACCGGGACATCATGGCGTGACGTTCCGTAGAATTACCGAGCAAGACGATTGGACCGTGTGCTTTAACGCAATGGCTACCCGGATGGACCAGCAATCCCCCGCCGAACAAGCAACCAGACCGATGGGGAGAGGCTCATGTTCATCACTGCCATTTTCGACGTTCTCAAGCGCTACGTCCACTACCGCACCCAGCTCGCTTATCTTGACCAGCTCGACGAGCGCACGCTGCGCGACATCGGCTTCAACCGCGACCAGTTGCACGCCGAGGCCTGGCAACGCGCCGGCTTCGTGCACGTCTGAGCCGTTCGAGCAGCCTCCCGCGACACGATATCGACGACAAAGGCCCGCGCGATGGCGGGCCTTTCGCTTTTGGGCCGTCGGCGGCCGACGCTCAGTGCTTGATCTCCGGCGGAAGCTTGCCGCCATTGGCGGCGAGCTTGCTCATCACCTGCTTGTGCAGCCACACATTCATGCTGGCCGAGTCGTTGGTGTCGCCGCTGTAGCCGAGCTCCTTGGCAAGCTCCTTGCGCGCGGCGAGGCTCGAATCGATGTCGAGCGCCTTCATCAGGTCGACGATCGAGGTCCGCCACTCCAGCTTCTCGTGTTTGGCAGCCGCGGCCTTGTCGACGATCGCCGCCACATCGACGTTTTGCGCCGCGGCAGCCGGGCTCCCGGTCGGAGCTACCGTGCCGCCGGCCGGCGCAGCCTCGGCATGATGACCGAAAATAGCGCCCATGATCTTTCCGAAAATGCTCATCAATGGCTCCCAATGGATGGTGATCGTAAGAAGAACTCGGCCGGCGTTGTTCCGTTGCAAAGACGGCCGTAGAGCCGCTCCGCCACCCGCCGAGGCCTGCCAAGGCGACCACGGCGACGAATGTGAAGCTTACCCAAGGCGGAATGACGGCGGAATGACTTTGTCCGTGGATGGCTCGGCTTCTTCGGTCGCGGCACCGTTCTAATGCACCGCGACATTCACAGCACTCACCGAGGCGTGAGTAGGCGCGGCCTGTTTTGCCACTATCCTGATGACTTCCGTTCGCGAATGGCCGCCCCGAGGTTCGTCGCGTCTGGCCATCGGCGAATTTGTTCCAACGAGAAGCGCAGCCCGCCTGCGTGGTTGGGTAGCGCCCTACGCAAGTTGAGGGAGCACACGACGATGGCCACCTACCACAGCAATGCCGCCTCCCACGTTCGGGCGGCAGACGAGGTCGCGGCTGAGCTGACGATTCGCACGATCGACATGTCGAGCCTGATGCGCGCGCTGCGGCTCGGCTGGGACGATTTCAAGGCCGTCCCGAGTCACGCCGTGATGCTATGTGCGATCTATCCCGTTCTCGGCCTGGTGATCGCGCGCGCGGTGTTCGGCTATGCGGTGCTGCCGCTGTTGTTTCCACTGGCGGCGGGCTTCGCCCTGCTCGGCCCATTCGCCGCGCTCGGTCTCTATGAGCTCAGCAGCCGCCGGGACCGCGGCGAGGACACCAGTGCCTGGGATGCTCTGGAGGTGCTGCGGTCGCCGTCGTTCGGCTCGATGCTCGGACTAGGCACGCTGCTGCTCGCGCTGTTCGTCACCTGGGTCGCGACCGCGCAGGCGATCTACGTCGCAGTGTTCGGCTATGGCGGCGCGACGGGCGCGGGCGATTTCCTGCAGCGGGTGTTCACGACGCCGCAAGGCTGGTGGCTGATCGCGGTCGGCTGCGGCGTCGGCTTCCTGTTCGCGCTGCTGGCGCTGTGCCTGAGCGTCGTCTCCTTCCCGCTGATGCTCGACCGACACGCCGGCGCGCTCGAAGCAGTCGTCACCTCGCTGCGCGTGGTGGCCAAGAATCCCGTTCCGGTTGCGGCCTGGGGCCTCATCGTCGCGGTGCTTCTGGTCGCCGGCACGATTCCGTTCTTCCTGGGGCTCGCCGTTGTGATCCCAGTGCTCGGCCACGCCACTTGGCATCTCTACCGCGAAGCCATCGCGATCAATCCCGACGCAGCCCGGATCGTGCCGCCGGCCCCGCGCGGCTCCAAACCCGCGGCCGACTTCCCGGCGAACCTGTTCCCATGGCGCTCGCGCGACGGGATGTGAGGACGCAGCGACGAGTTTGTCACGGCCGCCGGCCTCCCAGGCCGGCGGTCGCCTCGAGAAGCCGCCAGCGTGTTGCAGCGCTCACGAAATCCGACGCCAATGTGATCGAAAGGCCTTGTTGCTGCCGCGGTTACGCCCGACATGGAGCGCGCCCAGCAACGCTTTTTGAATCCATTGCCGTCCAGGTGTTTCGATGATTGCTCGCGTTCTCGCCGTTTCCGCTCTTGCCTGCCTCGCTGCCCTCACCACCCTGTCAGCGCCAGCGCGCGCCGCGGTGCCTTGCGGCAGCGGCAATTTCGACGGCTGGCTCGCCGAGTTCAAGACCGAAGCTGCGGCCAAGGGCATCTCACAAAACACGATCAATGCGGCGCTGACCGGCGTGACGCCCGACCAAAGCGTGCTGAACCGCGACCGCGGTCAGAAGGTGTTCAGCCAGACCTTCGAGGAATTCTCCGGGCGCATGATCCCGCCGCGCATGACCCGCGGCTCCAACATGCTGAAGCAATACGGCTCGGTGCTGTCGCGGATCGAGCAGAGCTACGGCGTGCCGGGCGAGGTGCTGGTCGCGATCTGGGGGCTCGAGACCGATTTCGGCGTCAATGTCGGAAAATTTCCGACCATCCGTGCGCTCGCGACCTTGGCCTATGACTGCCGCCGCGCCGAGCAGTTTCGCGGCGAGTTGCTGGATGCGCTGCGGATCGTCGACCGCGGCGACCTTCAGCCGGCCGAAATGCGCGGCGCCTGGGCCGGCGAGATCGGTCAGACGCAGTTCATGCCGTCGTCCTGGATCAAATACGCCGTCGATTTCGACGGCAATGGCCGGCGCGATCTGATCCGCAGCGCGCCCGACGTTCTCGCCTCCACCGCGAACTATTTGAAGGGCTATGGCTGGCAGAAGGGCAAGGATTGGGAGCCCGGCGGCCCGAATTTTGCGGTCATCCAGCAGTGGAACAAGAGCGAGGTCTACGCGCGGACGGTCGCGACCTTCGCGACCCAGCTGGCGCGGGCGCCGTAGCCCGGGTCAGGAATGAGGCCGATCGCGGCATCGCGACCGGCCGTTCGTTCGATGATGCGAAAGATGCGCCTGCTACTTGATCATCCCGGCCTGCATCGCCTTGGTCAGGTGCACGCTGCAGGCGCCCATCTTGCCGCTCAGCAGCGCGTCCTGCGCTGCCGCAATCTCCTTCTGCGCGGTATATCTGGCGTCGCCGTCGGCCATCGCCTCGATCGCCGTCTCGGTCTTTTCCAGATTGGCCCCGCTACAGCCGGCGCCATGCATCCGCGCCGCCTGAGCCGGACCGACCGCCACAATTGCCGCAGTGATGAGCGCGGCCCCAAAAAGTTTGTTCATTGTTTTTCCTCGCTGGTGCGACGGCGCCGGCATCATTGCCCAGCACCGCGACACTTTGTCGCACCTTTCGTTATATGCCGCGAAGTGAAAACCGCGCGAGCGGTCCGTGATGGCGATCATCGATTTGAGAGGCGCAACGTACATAATGAATTTATGTTCATTACATCGACCCATGCGTTTCGTGAGGTATATGTCGGGCATTGGCTTCGTGCTTGGACCAGCCTCGAAGCCGGCATTGCTCGATCCCGCAATTCGAACGGGCGATCGAAAATCCGCATGAATACGAAGCCTTGCGCGAGTCGCTTAGCTGCCGGGCGCTTGCCCGATTCTTACTCAAGGGTTATGCAAGCTATGCGTCCGGGGTTTAGCTGCATCGCAACATTCACGCTTCCGCATCGCAATAAGCTCTTCTATGTTCATTTCAACGATGAGGTTCCGACGAAGAACTGAATCGCGAACTAAAGGAGATTTCTCATGTTGCTCTCGCTCATCCGCATGGTGCAGGCGTTCCGTGAGTATCAGCGCAACGTTGCCGAGCTGTCGCAGCTCAGCGATCGCGAACTCGCCGACATCGGTCTCGATCGTTCGGACATCCCGCGCGTTGCTGCCGGTCACTACAACGGCTGATCAGCCTTCTTCCGATATCTACCGGACATCGCCCGCCTCGCTGCGGGCGTTGCCGCGTCTAGGCCCTGGCGCAACGAAACACATGCGCCCGGTTTCTCGCGTTGAACCCCACTGGCGCATTTGCAGCGCTCGGGAAAAGCGCTACCTGTCCCGCGCATGACAGGGACCAAATCACCTTCCAATACCGTCCACGTGATCGGTGCCGGCCTCGCCGGATCCGAAGCCGCCTGGCAGCTGGCCGAGGCCGGCATCGACGTGGTGCTGCACGAGATGCGGCCGGACCGCATGACCGAGGCGCACCGGACCGCCACGCCTGCCGAGTTGGTCTGCTCGAATTCGTTCCGCTCCGACGATGCCGCCAACAACGCCGTCGGCCTCCTGCATGCCGAGATGCGCCGGCTGGGCTCGCTGATCATGCGGGCCGCTGACGCCAACCAGGTCCCGGCCGGTGGCGCATTGGCCGTCGACCGCGACGGCTTCTCGGCGGCCGTCGCAAGCGCGTTGGAAGGCCATCCACGCATCGCGCTGCGCCGCGGCGAGATCGCGGGCCTGCCGCCCGCGGAGTGGGAGAAGGTGATCATCGCCACCGGTCCCCTCACCTCACAGCTGCTCGCCGAGGCCATCCGTGACCTGACCGACGAGACGGCGCTCGCGTTCTTCGACGCCATCGCGCCCATCGTGCACAAGGACACGATCGACATGTCGGTCGCTTGGTTCCAGTCGCGTTACGACAAGGTCGGTCCGGGCGGCACCGGTGCCGACTACATCAACTGTCCGATGACGAAAGAGCAGTACGACGCCTTCGTCGCGGCGTTGCTCGCCGGCGAGAAGATCGACTTCAAGGAGTGGGAGACCAACACGCCCTATTTCGACGGCTGCCTGCCGGTCGAAGTGATGGCGGAGCGCGGCCACGAGACGCTGCGTCACGGCCCGATGAAGCCGGTCGGCCTGACCAATCCGCACAATCCGACGGTCAAGCCCTACGCGATCGTGCAACTGCGCCAGGACAACAAGCTCGGCACGCTCTACAACATGGTCGGGTTCCAGACGAAGCTGAAATACGGCCCGCAGCAGCAAATCTTCCGCACGATCCCAGGCCTCGAGAACGCGGAATTCGCGCGGCTCGGCGGCCTGCATCGCAACACCTTCCTCAACTCGCCGAAACTGCTGGATTCGCAGCTCCGCCTGCGGGCCCAGCCGCGGCTGCGCTTTGCCGGCCAGATGACGGGATGCGAGGGCTATGTCGAGTCGGCGAGCATCGGCCTGATCGCCGGCCTCTACGCCGCCGCGGAGACACGTGGCGCAAATCTGCTGCCGCCGCCTCCGACCACTGCGCTCGGTGCCCTGCTCAGCCACATCACTGGCGGCCATATCGAAACGATCGATGGAGCGACGCGCTCGTTCCAGCCCATGAACATCAATTTCGGCCTGTTCCCGCCGCTGGCGACGGCCCCGACCCGCAAGCCGGACGGCACGCGGCTGAAGGGCAATGAGAAGACGGTGGCGAAGAAGCAGGCGATGAGCGCCCGCGCGCTGGCCGATCTCGACCGCTGGATCGCCGAGCACCTGCCCGTCGCGGCCGCTGCGTGAGAGTACGATGAGCCTGCCGAAGACCGATTCCGCCCTGCTGGCGGCGCGCTGGAGCGAAGGTGTACTGCTCAAGCGCGACGTGTTCTCGACCGTCGAGCGCGGCCGCTTCAAGAGCGAGGCCGGCGATGTCGACGCCGTGCTGCGCCGGCTCGACGAGGTGCCGTGGTGGTCGTTCATGCTGGCGCGGCATTTGTTCGCGCGCGAGCGCAAGGCGCTGATGCGCGCCAAGGGGCTCAACGCCGGCCCTGATCTGCTATGGGCTGGGGATCGCGCGCTGGTCCGCGGCTTCATCAATGGCGTGGCGCTGCATCTGGCCAAGCCGCACGGCAACGTCGCCTATTTCCGCTCGGCCAAACAGATGATGCGCCGGCTGCATAGCGCCGGGATCACGCACAACGATCTCGCCAAGGAGCAGAACTGGCTCGTCGGTCACGACGGCCAATGCTACGTGACCGATTTCCAGTTGGCCGCCTGCTTCGAGAGCCGCAGCCGGCTGTTCCGGATCGCGGCCTATGAGGATCTGCGTCATCTGCTCAAGCATAAGCGGAGTTACGCGCCCGAGGCGCTGACGCCGAAGGAGCGCAAAATCCTGGCGCGCAAATCGCTGTTCGCGCGCATCTGGCTGATGACCGGCAAAAAGGTGTATCGCGCCATCACGCGCGGCATCTTCAATTTCACCGACCGCGAGGGTGGCGGACGACGCCTGGTCAACGATGCGCCGGTGCTGATGGACATGATCCGGAAGAACCCGGCCGTGCGCGACGCCGCGATCGTTGCCTTCGCCGATCGCCGGACCGGCGTCGGGCTCTATGCGTTCGTCGAGAGCGAGCAGCGGACGCTTGAAACTCAGCTGCAAAACGAGCTTGCTTCAGCCAAGGGCCCGAAGCCGCCGGAGCATATCCAGGTCGTGCATGCCCTGCCGCGCGACGCCAGCGGCAGGCCACGCACTGAGCTGTTGCAGCTGGTGGCGATGAACCAGATCGACCTGATCGAACCGATGCTCACGAGCGACAGCGATCGCGCTTTCCTCAAGGACATCCTGGACTCGCGCAAGAACCTGCGCGACCGGTTCAATTTCGAGGCGGACCTGAAACTGCCTTCGGCCTGAGCGGACGAGACTTCGCGGTCCGACCATTGTATCCTGCGAATGCAATGTCCTTTGGGAGGATCTGGCAATGAACGTCGAGAGCCGCGCAGCCACCACGTCTCGGTCGTCGAACATCGAGATCATCCCGACCGGCCGGCAACTGGGTGCCGAGATTCGACATGTCGATCTCAAGCATCTGGACAACGCGGGCTTCAGCGCCCTGCTCCGTGCCTTTCACACGCACTCCGTTTTGCTGGTGCGCGGCCAGGGTCTGACGGACCAGGATCTGATCGCCTTCAGCCGCCGCTTCGGCGATCTCGACTGGGCGCCGGTGCAGGAGAACGGCCGGCGCTTTGTCGACGGTCTGCCGGAGATCTACATCGTGTCGAACGTGAAGGTGAACGGCGAGGCGATCGGCAGCCTCGGCGCCGGCGAAGCGGTGTGGCACACGGACATGTCATATCTCGACACGCCGCCGATCGCGAGCGCGCTCTACGCGCTGGAAATTCCCCCCGTCGGCGGCAACACGTCGTTCTGCAGCATGTATGCCGTGTACGACGCGCTTCCTCCTGAACTGAAGCGCCGCGTCGCGGATCTGAAGATCAAGCATGACGGCACCTACAACAGCGGCGGCTTCGTCCGGCAGGGCGTGACGCCGACCGATGATCCGCGCACGTCGCCGGGCGCGATCCATCCGCTGGTCTGCACGCATCCCGATTCCGGCCGGCAGATGCTCTATCTCGGCCGCCGGCGCAACGCCTATCTGGTCGGCCTCGGGCTCGCCGAGTCGGAAGCATTGCTCGACGAGTTGTGGACCTATGTTGCTCGTCCGGAATTCGCCTGGGAGCACGTCTGGAAGGTCGGCGACCTCGTCATCTGGGACAATCGCTGCACCATGCATCGGCGCGATCCGTTCGATGATCATGCGCGGCGAATCATGCATCGAACCCAGATCAAGGGAACAGATCGCCCGCACTGATTCGCTTGCGCGCGGGCATCCGCACGATCAAGCGCCAGAATGCCTGCGAATGAGTTGCAGGTTGCTGGATATTTCCTCGCGCGTCGCCTTGAAGCGTCCAATTTCCGACTCAGAGCGGCAGAGTGTGCCGACAATCGCCAGATCGTGCCGCGATCCTTCCGCGAATTGCCTCCGAGCCGAAACACCCCCGACAAATTACGATGGTTGATTTGCAGGCGCTGGTGAAACTTGGGAGATGACGCAAGTGAGTCTCAGAAGCAACGTTGCTCGAAGCGCCGAAAGCAGCCTCATCCAGGTCATCCCGACGGGAAAGACGCTCGGTGCCGAGGTCTGCAATGTCGATCTCAGATCCTTCGACGATTGGGCGTTCGCCTCGTTCATGCGCGCGCTGCTCAAGCACCAGGTCCTGCTCGTGCGCGGCCAGCGTCTTGGTGAGTGTGACATCGCGGCCTTCAGTCGTCGCTTTGGTCACGCGGATCTATTTTACACCTCCCCCGGCAGCTTGCTGGGCGGCAGGCTGTCGTTCTGCAGCCTCTACGCCGCTTATGACGCGCTCTCGCCGGCGCTGCGCAGCCGCGTCGCTCATCTGAAGGTCCGTCATGTCGCGAGCGACACCGCCGATGATGGCCGTCGCACCATCGTCGCAGGCCCCGTGCATCCGCTGGTCGGCAATCACTCCGATACGGGCCGAGCGATGCTCGCGCTTGGGCAGCGCCGCTATTCCTGTGTCGTCGGTCTCGAGCAGGACGAATCGGATGCGCTGCTCGACGATCTCTGGCAGCTTGCCGAGCGGCCCGAGTTCAGCTGGGCCCACACCTGCCGGTCCGGTGATCTCGTCGTCTGGGACACCCGCTGCACGATCCACCGGCACGAGCCGCCAGACATGCCGAGACTCCTTCACAGCCCGCCACTCTGGAATACGATGCCCTCGGCTTGAGCCCGCGAGAGCGTCAGCGCGCGCCAAAACTCGCCGTCCTCGCAGCGCGCCACAGCGTCCACAACGTCGCAAGGCGCGAGCGGGGTTGCGGCTGAAACGGATCGTCGGTGCGGCGATCGGCCCGCGCGAGGTCGCGCCGGACCAGCGCCAGCGGCAGCAGAACCGGCCGCACCGCCGGCGACGCCTGACGCGCCAGCTCGAGGGTGTGATCGAGATGCTGCCGGGCCTGCCCACGCAGGTCCATGATCACATCCTGGATCGCCGATGATGCCTTGCCTGCGAACATCTCCTCCTGGCTGACGCCATGGCGCGCGAGGAGATCGAGCGGAACATAGAGCTGCCGGTGGGCGGCATCGCGCGGCAGCGATGCGATCACCTGGAGCAACCCTTGCGCGATGCCGGCATGGTGCGCGAGGTGATCCGCCTCCGCAAACGGCGGCGCAATGATCTGTGCCGCCAGCGCGAACAGCGCGCCGCGCGTGTCGCCGAGATAGCCGTCCAGCGCCGCCATCGTCGGCATCGGATCGTTGTAGAGATCGAACTGATGCTCATCGATCAGGCGCGTCAGCCGCTCGACCGGAAGCGCGAAGCGCTGCACGGTGAGCAGCAATTCGGCTGCAACGGGATTTCCCTCCGCGCCGCCATGTTCATGCCCCGTCAGCGTGTCGTGCCACCACTGCAGGCGGACCTCGCCCGGCAGCGGCTGCGACACGAGATCTCGAATACGGCTCACCTCGACGTTGAATGCGTATAGCGACAACAGCGCACGCCGGAGTTCCGGCGCCATGAACAGCGTCGAAGCGTAGCGGTCGAAATCATGCTCGCGGACGAGGCTCGCACAGAACGCGGCGTCGCTGTTGGCGCTGGCCTCGCTCATGGGACGGCGATGAGCGCTGCCGCCACCCGCCGCCGCTCGCCGATCATGACGTTGTAGGTGCGAATCGCGGGACCGGTCTGCATCGCATCGAGCACGACGTTCACGCCCCGCAAGGCCGCGCGCAGCGGTGCCGGCGGGATCCAGACATCGTTTCCGGTCCCCACGATCAGTGTGTCGATCTTGTTGGCTGCGTCGAAAACGCGCTGCAACGCGTAGCGGTCGATCTGGCTCGGCTGGGTGACGTCCCAGGCCCAGATCGAATCCGGCAGGCACAGCAGCGAGCCGCGATGCGACATGCCGGCAAAGGCGAAGCCGCCTTTGCCATAGCCGTCGATCGGCGCGGACCGCGGGAAATGCGGAGCGTCAGTTGCCATGCGAGACCAACCTCTCAGCCCCGGTTCGGGTCCAACGGCTCAAGTCCCGATCAAGGCCTCTTCTTCGGCTCGTCGGCCTGATCACCCCGAACGGCTCCGACGCCGAGATAGATCAGGATCGGCGCGGCGATGAAGATCGAGGTGTAGGTGCCGACCAGCACCACGCCGAACATCATCACCGCGGTGAAGCTGTGGATCGCCGGGCCGCCGAACAAGAGCAGCGCCAGCAGCGCCAGGGTCACCGTGACGTGCGTGATGATCGAGCGCGACAAGGTCGAGTTGATCGATTCGTTGAGCAGCTGCGGCATCGGCATCTTCTTATAGCGCCGCAACATCTCGCGGATACGGTCGTAGATGACGACGGTGTCGTTGAGCGAATAGCCGAGAATGGTCAGCAGCGCCGCGATGCTGGTGAGGTCGAAATCGACCTGGCTGATCGACATGAAGCCGATCGTCAGCACGATGTCGTGGACGTTGGCGATCATGGCACCGAGCGCGAACTGCCACTCGAACCGGAACCAGAGATAGATCAGAATCGAGACGATCGCGAGCATCAGGCCGAGCATGCCGACGGCTAGGAACTCGCCGGAAACGCGCGGACCCACCACCTCGACCCGGCGATACTCGACGGAATCGCCGATCGCCGCCTTGACCTTGTTGGCCGCCTCCTGCTGGGCGGCGTCGCCACCCGGCTGCTCGGCAACACGGATCAGAACCCCCGCCGGCCCGCCGAACTGCTGCAGCTGCACCTCGCCCAGACCGAGGGTCGCCAGCGTCGCGCGCATCGCCGCGATGTCGGCGGTGCCGGACTTGGCGCGCACCTCAAGCAAGGTGCCGCCGCGGAAATCGATGCCAAGGTTCAAGCCATGGGTGAAGAACAGCACGATCGCGAGGATCGACAGCGCCGCCGAGATCGGGAAGCTGACGCGGCGGAACTGCGTGAAATCGAAATGCGTGTCGTCGGGAACGATGCGCAGCGACGGCAGCAGGCCGAGCGCGCTGACCACCGTCAGCACCGCGATCAGGATGCCAAGCCCGATGAGAACCCAGTATGTCACAGTAGCTCCTAGATTGGCACGCTTTGCGGCCGCTTCCACCGCACCCAGGCCGCCACAATCAGGCGGGTGAGCGTGAAGGCGGTGAAGACCGTGGTGAGAATGCCGATGCCCAGCGTCACGGCAAAGCCGCGCACCGGGCCGGTGCCGATGTAGAACAGCACGGCTGCGGCGATGAATGTGGTGATATTGGAGTCCAGGATCGTCGCCAATGCGCGCTTGAAGCCCGCGTCGATTGCCGAAATGGCATTGCGGCCGCCGCGCAGCTCCTCGCGGATGCGCTCATAGATCAGCACGTTGGAGTCCACCGCGATGCCGACCGTCAGCACGATGCCGGCGATGCCCGGGAGCGTCAGCGTCGCATTCAACAGCGACAGCACGCCGAAGATCATCGCGACGTTCACCACCACGGCGATGTTGGCGAACACGCCGAACAGCCGGTAGGTCACCAGCATGAACACGATGACGAGGATCGAGCCGACATAGGATGCGAGCTCGCCCTTGGCGATCGAATCGGCGCCGAGGCCCGGACCGACGGTACGCTCCTCGATGACCGTGAGCGGCGCCGGCAGCGCGCCGGCGCGCAGCAGGATCGCGAGCTCGTTGGCGGACTGCACGGTGAAATTGCCGGAGATCTGGCCGGAGCCGCCGGTGATCGGCTCGCGGATGACCGGCGCCGAGATCACCTTGTTGTCGAGGACGATGGCGAACGGCTGCCCGACATTTTCGGTCGTGGCCTGCGCGAACTTGCGCGAGCCGGCCGAGTTGAAGCGGAAGGTGACGATCGGCTCGTTGGTGCGCTGGTCGAAGCCGGTCTGCGCATCGGAGAGATCACCGCCGGAGACAAGCACCTGCTTCTTCACGACATAGGGCTGGTTGGGTGGCGATGCGCTCTGGAGCACCTCGGAATCCGGCGGCACCCTTCCCTGCACCGCCTGATCCGCCGGCACGGACGTATCGACCATCCGGAATTCCATCTTGGCCGTGCGCCCGAGCAGGTTCTTGAGCTGCGTCGGATCCTGCAAGCCCGGCACCTGCACCAGGATGCGGTCGTTGCCCTGGCGCTGGATCACCGGCTCCACGGTGCCGAGCTCGTTGACGCGGCGCTCGACGATCTGCATCGACTGCTCGATGGTCTGGCGGATGCGTTCGGTGATGGCCGCCGGCGGGATCGTCAGCCGGACCAGTCCGCCACCGGCATCGCTGACTTCGAGGCTGCGCTGGCCGCTGGAGCCGAGCAGCCCGCCGAGCGGCTGCGAGAGATCGCGCAGCTTGGAAATCGCAGTTCCCGTGTCGCTTTCCTTGGTGATCCGGACCTCGACCCCATCACCCCGGCTCACCAATCCGGTGTATCCGATCTTGGCATCGCGCAGCGTGCGGCGAACGTCGTCGCGCACGGCATCGAGCCGCTCCTTCTTGATGTAGTTGGAATCGACCTCGAGCAGCAGATAGGAGCCGCCCTGCAGGTCGAGGCCGAGCACCAGCCGGCGCTGCGCCCAGGACGGCCAGGTCTTGACCGTCGCTTCGGAGAAGAAGTTGGGCACCGCGCACAGGCACACGACGAGCGCCGTGAGAATGATGCCCAGCGCCTTCCACCGCGTGAAATACAACATGGAGGTTGTCCGTAAGGGCCGTATCCGGCCCGAAAAAATCAGAACATCACAAAGAGCGACGGCCGGCGTTCGACTGGCCAGGCCGGCGATCAGCTCGCGGCCTTCTCGTCCTTCTTGTCGTCCTTTGCGTCCGCCTTGGCCGGCTCGCCCTTGGTGCGGACGCCGGTGATCATCTGGCGCATCTGGCGCACGCGGACACCATCGGAGATCTCGAACTCGACCTGGTCGTCGTCGACGACCTTGGTGACCTTGCCGACCAGACCCCCCTGGGTCACGATCGTGTCGCCACGCCGGACGTTCTTGACGAGGTCGGCGTGCTCTTTGACCTTCTTCTGCTGCGGCCGCAGGATCAGGAAATACATGATCACGAAGATCAGCGCGAACGGCAGCAGCGACATCAGCATGCTGTTGGTGTCGCCAGCGCCGGCGGCCTGGGCATAGGCAGGGGTGATCAGCATGTGGTCGATCCTCGTGGGCAGCGCCCGGTGAGACGGGAATAGCCGGCGAACCACGCTTGTCTCGGCGCGGGCCGGCCTCTTGCGAATTTCGCGCGGAATATAGCGGCAGCAGTCCCAATAGCAAGGCGCCCCGCCCCTTCATTTCGCCCCGCTTGCGGCAGCGGGCGAGGCCCGATATGGCTGCCCCATCAGGAACTTGCAGCATGTCGAAAAAACCAGCCAAAGCCCCGTCCCGCGGTCCCGCCCAAACCGTCGTCAGACGTCTCCAAAAAAGCTCCAAGCCCGCAGCGCAAAAGCCGGCGAAGGTCGCGGCAAAACGTCCCGCCGGCCCTGCTCCCGACCACATCGCCGAGCGCATCGCCCGTGCGCTGGAAGCCATTGCGACGCATCTGGCAACAACCCATGCGGGTGCCGCGCCGGCATTGGACCTCAACGCGGCCGACGCCTTCGTCTGGCATCCGGACGGCCGGCTCTCGACGGTGCCGCGCGTCAGCCGTGTCGAGATCGACCTGCTCAAGGGCATCGACCGGATGCGCGACATCCTGATCGAGAACACCGAGCGCTTCGCCAACGGCCTGCCGGCCAACAACGCGTTGTTGTGGGGCGCGCGCGGCATGGGCAAGTCATCGCTGGTCAAGGCCGCCCATGCCAGCATCAATGTCGCCCGCAAGCCGGCGGACCGGCTCAAGCTGATCGAGATTCATCGCGAGGACATCGAGAGCCTGCCCGCGCTGATGGACATCCTGCGTGCCGCGCCGTTCCACTTCATCGTGTTCTGCGACGACCTGTCGTTCGACGGCAATGACGCGTCCTACAAGTCGCTGAAGGCCGTGCTCGAAGGCGGCATCGAGGGCCGCCCCGAGAACGTCATTCTCTACGCCACCTCGAACCGGCGCCACCTGCTCGCGCGCGACATGATCGAGAACGAGCGCTCGACCGCGATCAATCCGGGCGAAGCGGTCGAGGAAAAGGTCTCGCTGTCCGACCGCTTCGGACTGTGGCTCGGCTTCCACCGCTGCAGCCAGGACGAGTACCTCGCGATGGTCAAAGGCTATTGCAGCCATTTCGACATCGCGGTCGCCGAGGATCAGTTGGAGCGCGAGGCGCTGGAATGGGCCACGACGCGCGGCTCGCGCTCGGGCCGCGTCGCGTGGCAGTTCACGCAAGATCTGGCGGGCCGCCTCGGCGTGCGGCTGACAACGCAAAAAGCCGCGCAGTAATCTGCGCGGCCCCGTGTCGTCCACGATTGCGTGAGGTCAAACGACCGGACCTCACGCCCCGTTGAGGAATTGCAGCGGGTCAACCGGCGACGATCCCTTGCGGATCTCGAAGTGGAGCTGCGGCGATCCGACTTCTCCCGATTGACCCGACTTGGCAATGACCTGGCCGCGCTTGATCGGATCACCGCGCTTCACCATCAGCTCACTCGCATGGGCATATGCGGTGACGTAGCCGTTGGAATGCCGCACCAGGACCAGATTGCCATAGCCCTTCAATTCATTGCCGGCGTAGGCGACGACGCCATCTTCGGCCGCCTTTACCGGGGTGCCCTCGGGAACGGCGATGTTGATGCCATCATTGGACTTGCCGTTGGTCTTGGCGCCATAGCTCGTGATCACCTTGCCGCGCGCCGGCCAGCGGAATGTCGGCAGCGAGCTGGTGGTCTCGGCCGGCCGAGCCGGCTCCTCCTCCTTCTCGGGTGCCGGATTGGCCTGGGCCAGGCGGGCGGTCTGGACCGGACCTGCGGCCGTCGCGACCCGTGTGGTCGGCGCTGGCGCCGGCACGGTCGCAACCGCCTGGGGAACGGTTGCGACCGGAGCCACCGGCGCAGCTGCCGCCACGGCCCTGCCAGGGACGGTCAGCCTGGTCCCGAGCTTGAGCGGCGAAGCCTGATCGAGATTGTTGGCGCGGGCGAGCTCAGCCGCCGTCAGATGATTCTGGCGGGCGATGCTGGCGAGTGTCTCGCCGCGGTTGACGAAGTGGACGGTGGACGGTGTTGCGGCCGCCACCGGCTTCGGCGCAACCATTGGCGCCGCAGCAACGGGCTGGGCCGCGGGCGCAGCCGCGACCGTGCCGGGATGCGGAATGATCAGCTGCTGGCCCGGCGACAACGCGCGCGGGCCCTTGTAGCCGTTCGCAGCCAGGATCTCAGCCGGTGTCACGCGATAGCGCTTGGCGAGGATGTCGAGCGTATCGCTGGTGCCGACGATGATCTTGGTGCCGATGGCGGGACGCGCGGCGGCGACCGAACGCGGCGGCACGGTGCCGGTGGTCTCGAGGCGCGGCTGGGCCGGCGGAGCATAGGAATGCGCCGGCTGTGCATAGGATTGGGGTGCAGCGACCGGGGGTGCAGCCACGGGGACCGCAGCAGGTGGCGCATAGGATGCGACGCCGCGCCCGCCCGAGGATACGCCTCCCGCACCGCCGCCGGCCGGATAGGATTGCGGAGCCCCGACCGCCGGGGGCGGCAGCGCCGAGGACGAGTAGGCCGGCGCCGGCGCCGGAGCGGGCGTGTAGGGCTGGTGCTGCCGGGGCGGCTGCGCCTGCACCGACCCCGTGGAATCGGATGCAAAGGGGTTTGAAAACGGGTTTTGCGTCTGCGACAGCCGCGTCGACATGTCGGCGCTGCAGCCGGCGACGCCGAACGACATCAGCGCCAATGCCGCAACCTGCGGCAGGCGGCGCGAGCGAAGCAACTCGACGGTAGTGGGCATGGTTACTCACTCGTACGCAACAAACAACGAATTCGAGTAAACACAGCCGCGGTAAATAAGCGCTTAAGCCGCGAATAAAGCGTTGTGCGGCCTGCTGATCCGCACGTTTAAAGTTCGCGCGCAATCCCCGGAATTGCCGGCACAAATCGCACGTCGACGAGCTCTTTTCGGTCGAAACGATCGCCCGTTCGCGTGATCCTGACGAGCGTCTGCACCCCGTGTTGCGGCCCGACCGGCGCGATCAGGATACCGTCCGGCTCCAGCCGGTCGAGCAGGCTCTGGGGAATCTCGTCCATCGCCGCGGTCACGATGATGCGACCGAATTGGCCGCCCCCCGGCGGCAGCGCGTAGCCATCGCCGAGCATGACCTCGACATTGAAGCAGGCGAGCTTCTCCAGCCGCTCCCTGGCCTTGTCGGCCAATGTCCGGAAGCGCTCTACCGTCAGGACATGAGCCGCAAGCCGGGACAGGATCGCGGCCTGGTATCCGGACCCGGTGCCGATTTCGAGCACGCGGTGGGTCTTTTGCAGCTTGAGCTGTTCGGTCATGTAGGCCACGACGAACGGCTGGCTGATGGTCTGCCCGCAAGCGATCGCCATCGCGCTGTCGCGATAGGCGTCCGGGCGGTCGGCCGGCAGAACGAACTCTTCCCGCGGCACCTCCTCCATCGCACGCAACACCGCCTGATCGCTGATCCCCCGCCGACGCAGGGTCAGCTGAAACATCATTTTCTCGGGAGGAGCGGCTGGGGGCATCGGGATGTCGGTTGGTGGGCTCGTGGGCAATTTACCTGCGGGGCGAGGGTTGCGCACCGAATTTCCGCGCCCGCGTCGCAACTACGCACCGACATGGTCCCGACGACGACCGCGTTTCGCACGAGGAACCAAGTCGGCTCCGGTTCGTTCACCTTATGGGCGAGCCTGCCCACGCCGCACGGCAGTGAAAGATGACATTGTTGACGTTGCGCCATAAGCCGTTATTTGCGAGCGTCAAATCGGGTATGGGCAAGGACTGACATCATGACTGCACCGCGGCCGCCGCGCGGCTCTGTGTTTCTGGTTGAAGACGAAGTCATGATCCGGATGATGGTGGCCGACATGCTCGAGGAGCTCGGCTATACCGTCGCGGCCGAGGCCGGCGAAATCGGCGAAGCGATGCGGCTGGCCGAGAGCACCTTTTTCGACGTCGCCATTCTCGACGTCAACGTCAACGGCAAGGTCATCTCGCCGGTGGCCGATCTCATCAAGGCGCGCAACCGGCCCTTCATCTTCGCAACCGGCTACGGCTCGTCGGGATTGCCGGAAGAATATCGCGACCGGCCGGCCCTGCAGAAGCCGTTCCAGCTCGAGACGCTCGGAAAGGCGATCGACCATGCGCTGCGTGGCGCTGAGCCACAGGGGTAGACGGCGCTTCAGCCCAGAATGTCGCTGAGCTTGCCGGAGAACGCCTCGTCCGTGCGATCCAGGCGAAGCGGAGTCACTGACACGTAGTGCGCCGCGAGGGCCGCGAGGTCCGTCCCCTCGTCGGGCACGTCGAGCGAGGCAGCGCGGTCGAAGCCGATCCAGAAATAGGGATTGCCGCGGCCGTCGCGACGCTCGTCGACCTTCAAGAAGCCGAGATTGCGCTTGCCCTGGCGGGTGACCACGACGCCCCTGACCTCTTCCGGCGCACAGGCCGGGAAGTTGACGTTGATCACCGTATTCCTCGGCACGCCGGCTTCGAGCACCTTGCGCACGATCTGCGGGCCGAATTTGAGCGCGGTGTCCCAGGACGGCTTGTCACGGGTTGCGACGCTGAATTCCTGCGACAGGGCGAACGACGGCAAGCCGAGAATGGTGCCTTCGAGCGCGCCGGCGATGGTGCCCGAATAGACGACGTCCTCGGCAACGTTGCGGCCCTTGTTGACGCCGGACAGCACCACGTCGGGCAGCTTCGCCCCCAGAATATGACGGGCCCCCATGATGACGCAGTCGGTCGGCGTGCCGCGCACCGCGAAATGCCGCGGGCCGACCTCGCGCAGCCGCAGGGGGTCATTGAGCGAGAGCGAATGGGACACGCCGCTCTGGTCCAGTTCGGGAGCCACGATCCAGACGTCGTCGGACAGGGCGCGTGCGATCTCCTCGATCACCTTGAGACCCGGCGCATGGATTCCGTCGTCATTGGTGCAGAGAATCCGCATGGCCACCTTTCCATCCCGTTCAAGACGATTGCCGCGGTGTCTTATCTGCTGCGCGACATCGAGGCAAACCCGCCACCTCGAGCCGGGTTCGGCAGTGGTTCAGGGCCGAATCCGCCACTGCGGCAGGAACCTGGCGAGCTTCCCTCGCGTACCCAGCCGGAGCAACGCGGCGGGGGTGACGGACACATGGGACGCTGGCGGAGGGACCGGCGAAGGCACAGCGGACTCGGCCAGCGGCGGCGCCGGAAACCGGGCCCGCGCAACACCCAGCGCCTTGTCGAAATCAGCAGCGTTGAACCAGGCCTGATGGCGCAGGGCCTCCGGCGGGCCATCATGCCACACCGCTGCACGATCGATATCGAATGCTCCCTTCAGGCGCTGGTCGACCGCCTGGATGCCGGAGCCGGTGACGGCCCATTGCCGTCCGATCCAGAAAATATCCCGATGCAGAGCCATGATGCCGGTATCTGAAAAGCAATTGCTGAACAGAACCGAGGATACGACCCGCCGGCGCCCACGCAATGGCGGCGACCTGGGCGGATGCAATTTGCCGCGGCGCTATGGCTCCGCGGCCACCACCTTGAGGCCGCCCATATAGGGCTGCAGCACATCGGGGACGGCGATCGAGCCGTCGGCCTGCTGATAGGTCTCCATCACTGCGATCAGCGCGCGGCCGACTGCCGTGCCCGAGCCGTTCAATGTGTGCACGAAGCGCGGCTTGCCGTCGCTTCCGCGATAGCGTGCATCCATGCGGCGTGCCTGGAAGTCGCCGCACACCGAACAGCTGGAGATCTCGCGGAAGGCGCCGCCATCGCCCTGCCCGGGCATCCAGACCTCGATGTCGTAGGTCTTCTGCGAGGAGAAGCCCATGTCGCCGGTGCACAGCGTGATGACGCGATAGTGCAGATCGAGCCGGCGCAGCACTTCCTCGGCGCAGGCCAGCATGCGCTCGTGCTCGTCCTTGCTGGTCTCCGGCGTCGTGATCGACACCAGCTCGACCTTGGTGAACTGATGCTGACGGATCATGCCGCGGGTGTCGCGTCCGGCTGCTCCGGCCTCGGCGCGAAAGCACGGCGTCAGCGCCGTGAGCCGCATCGGCAACTCCTTCTCGTCAACGATGGACTCGCGGACCAGGTTGGTCAGGGCCACCTCGGCAGTTGGAATGAGACCCAGCCGCTCGGTCTTGAGGCGATCATCCGGCGCTGCAATCAGCTCGCCCTTCACGGCCCAGAACTGGTCGTCCTCGAATTTCGGCAATTGGCCCGTACCGAACATGACGTCGTTGCGCACCAGCAGCGGCGGATTGATCTCGGTGTAGCCGTGCTCATTGGTATGCAGGTCGAGCATGAACTGCCCGAGCGCGCGCTCGAGCCGCGCCAGGCCCCTCTTCAGCACGACGAAGCGCGCGCCCGACAGCTTCGCAGCCGATTCGAAGTCCATGGTGCCAAGAGCCGCACCGAGATCATCATGCGGCTTCGGCGCGAAGGCGTAGTTGCGCCGCGCGCCGAACATGTGGCGCTCGACATTGTCGTGCTCGTCCTTGCCGTCCGGCACCTCGTCGAGCGGCAAATTGGGAATCGCCGAGAGCTCGCGCGCCAGCTCCTCATCTGCCTGCTTCGCGGCCGCCTCGAGCTCCGGCATGGTGGTCTTGAGCTTGGCGACCTCCTCCATCAGCGCCGATGCGCGCGCGTCGTCCTTGGCCTTCTTGGCCTCGCCGATTTCCTTGGAGGCGGCGTTGCGCCGCGCCTGCGCCTGCTCGGACGCCAGGATCGCAGCGCGACGCCGTTCGTCGATGGCGAGCAGCTGCGACGACTGGGGCGACAGACCCCGGCGCGTCAGCGCCGCATCGAAACCTTGCGGATTGTCGCGGATCGATTTGATGTCGTGCATGGTCGTTCGGTCCTGGAGACGAAAAGATCTCGGCGAGTCGCCCGGGGTCACGGGCCGGCTTGCACTACCGCGAATGGCAGCGGATGGGAACAGGCCAGGCCGGGCGGGAAGCCCGGCCCTACTCGGCCGGATTGCTGGGCAGATTGCCGGAGCCGGACGACGTGCCGGAGCCCGACTTCGCAGCCGCTTGCTTCTCGACGATCCCCACCGCGATGATGGCGCCTTCGTAGAGGGCCAGCAGCGGGATCGCCAAGGACGCTTGGCTCAGCACGTCCGGCGGCGTCAGCACGGCGGCGATGATGAAGGCGATGACGATGAAATAGCGCCGCTTCTCTTTCAGCATCTGCGAGGTCACGATGCCGATGCGACCAAGCAGGGTCAGGATCACCGGCAACTGGAACGCGATGCCGAAGGCGAAGATCAGCGACATCATCAGCGACAGATATTCGCCGACCTTGGGCATCAGCGCGATTTGCGCCGTCTCGGGGCCGCCGAGCTGCTGCATGCCCAATGAGAAGCGCACGATCATCGGCCACACCGCAAAATAGACCAGCATGGCGCCGAGCACGAAGAAGACGGGGGTCGCTATCAAGTAGGGCAGGAAAGCATTGCGTTCGTGGCGATACAGCCCCGGCGCCACGAACTTGTAGATCTGCGTCGCGATGATCGGGAACGAGATGAAACCAGCGCCGAACATCGCGAGCTTGAGCTGCGTGATGAAATATTCGAGCAGCTGGGTGTAGATGAACTTGCTGTTCTCGGCCCCTGCCACCCAGACGAACGGCAGCACCAGGATGTTGTAGATCTGCTTGGCGAAAAAGAAGCAGAAGATGAAGGCCACGCCGAAGCCGAGCAGTGCCTTGATCAGCCGCGACCGCAGCTCGATCAGGTGATCCATCAACGGGGCCTTGCTGGCCTCGATATCTTCGACGGTCATGACGCTTTGGCGTCCTTCAGACGTTCAGCTTCTGCTGACGCAGACATTTCAGGCTGCGGCTCGGGCTTGATTTCACGCACGATCGCCAGTGGCTCGCCCACGGCTTGATGGACTTCAGGCTCCACGAAGGTCTCGGCCACTGGAGGTTCGGGGGTGGTCGGGGTCATCACAGGAGGCTCGGGCGAAGCAGCAGCCACGTCCGATGCTGGTGCCGGCTCGGCGGACTTGTCGATCCCCTCGATATCGAGCGCCTTGTCGACGTCGCGCTGCAACGAGGAGATCACGCCGGTCGGGGTGAAACCGCTGGCCGCCTCGCGGACCTCATCGAAACTCTTCTTGAGGTCGGCCATCTCCGCTTCGCGCATCGCCTCCTGGAACTGGCCCTGGAACTCCGAGGCCATCCGGCGCGCCTTGCCGATCCATTGCCCGACCATACGCAGGACGCCCGGAAGCTCCTTGGGACCGATCGCGATCAACGCGACGACCCCAATGACGAGCAGCTCACTCCAGCCGATATCGAACATGAAACAATCCGCCTACGCGACGACGCCTCTGATCCCGCCTGCCCGGGTCTGTCCGAACAGGTCCCGGTGCCGTCTCTGCGGGAGCGCGCCGCCCGCGCCTTTCACGCGCAGATCACACGGCTTTGCTGCCGACATCCGTGCGGGTGGCCGAAGGTGTCGCGCCATGATCGATCGACTTGACCGGCTCGGTCTTCTCCGGCGCCTTGTCGTCGTCCTGCATGCCCTTCTTGAAGGCTTTGATGCCCTGCGCGACGTCGCCCATCAGATCGGAAATCTTGCCGCGCCCGAACAACAGCAGGACGACCGCGATCACGACGATCCAGTGCCAAATGCTAAGCGAACCCATCCTGCAACCCTCCAAACACCGGCGCAGCCTTCACCCGACTGCCCGTCGACGCTACCGCCGAAACCGCGCCATATCCATGGACTTGACCGCGACACTTCGCTTCTAGCATTCGATTGCGAAACAGCAACACGAACGCGGCCTGTCACTGGCCAAAATAGCGCGCGGACAGCCCGATCTGGGCGGAAGGTAGGCGCCAACGCCTCCAAAAACAAGCACTTAAGGTCCGACAAATCGAGGCCGGACCTACGCAATAACGCGAGTGTTAACAGCCCCGGCCGCTAGTTTTAGTGCGGCGAGCCGTTGTCGTCGGTATCGCGGTCGTGCGCGTCATCGGCCGCGTCGATCTCCTCATCCGCCGCGTCGACCTCGGCCTCTGCCTCTGCCTCGTCGTCTACCTGAGCGTCAGCGTCGGCAGACAGCTCGACGAGCTCGATAACGGCCCCGTCGTCCGGCCCGACCTCGATCTCCTCGACGGCCAAGTCCACCTCGGTGATCTCGGTTTCCGCATCGGCGCCCGGCAGTTCCAGATCGCCAATGGCGACCTGCGACGAGGTGTCGTCCCGAACAGCGGCCTCGGCGGTCGCAATCTGGCCTTCGGCGACCTCGGCCGCAGCCGTGTCGGCTGCGACCGTTTCCATCTCGGCCGTTTCGTCTTCCGCGGCTTCGGCCTCGCCAGGTTCGGCCTCGACCGCCGGCGCAAGCGCCAGATCGAGATCGCCCGGATCCAGCGGCTCCTCATCCTCCCGGAGCGTCGGATCGTCCGATGGCGTCGGGACGGTGAAGCCGGTCGGCAGGCGGGAATCCAGCAGGCCCGTGCCCTTCAGCTCTTCCAGGCCTGGCAGATCGCCCAGGGTCTCCAGGCTGAACTGGGCCAGGAACGCATCGGTGGTGCCGAAGGTCAGCGGACGGCCCGGGGTCTTGCGGCGCCCGCGTGGCTTGATCCAGCCGGTCTCCAACAGAACGTCCAACGTTCCCTTGGAGGTGACGACGCCGCGGATCTCTTCGATCTCGGCACGCGTCACCGGCTGGTGATAGGCAACGATGGCCAGAACTTCGATCGCCGCGCGTGACAGCTTGCGCGTTTCGGTGCTCTCGCGCGTCATCAGCCAGGCGAGATCACCGGCGGTACGGAAGGTCCACTTGTTGGCGACGCGCACGAGGTTGACGCCGCGATTGGCGTATTCCGCCTGCAGTTGCGCCAACGCGGCCTTGATATCGACACCTTCAGGCATACGCTTGGCAAGCGTGGCCTGCTCGAGCGGCTCGGCCGAGGCAAACAAGAGTGCCTCGAGGATGCGCAACTCTTCGGGGCGCACCTCGGGCTCGCTCGTCGCGATCTCGTCGGGCTCTTCCATGCGCAGTTCCGCCAAGCTTGCCATGGCAGGGTCTCCTTCTTCGTTACTCAACCGTCAAGTCCGGCGCAGCCATGGCGCCGGGCTGGATCGGTGGACGCTTACGAAAATACAGCGGCGCGAACGCCTGCTTCTGGTTCAGCTCGAGCTGCCCTTCGCGGACCAGCTCCAGCACGGCCGCAAAGCTCGATGCGAAGACGGTGGCCTTTTGGGCCGGCTCGGCGACGTAGCTCAGGAGATAGTCGTCGAGACATCCCCAGTCGTCCGATACCTCGGTCATGCCGACGAGCCGTTCGAGCGACGCGCGCGCCTCGGCGAGCGACCAGACGGTGCGCTTGGCCATATGAACGGATGTCACGACACGTGCCTGCCGTTGAATGGCGTAGGCCGACAGCAGGTCGAACAGGGTGGCTGTGAACTTCGGGCGACGGACTTCCGCGATCTCTTCCGGATTGCCGCGGGGGAACACGTCGCGCTGGAACTGCGGCCGATTCATCAGACGATTGGCGGCCTCGCGGATCGCCTCCAGGCGGCGCAGCCGGTTGGCGAGCGCGGTCGCCATCTCCTCGGCGCTCGGCCCTTCCTGCGCTGGCGGCTCGGGCAACAGGAGGCGCGACTTCAGGAAGGCGAGCCAAGCCGCCATCACCAGATAGTCGGCAGCGAGCTCGAGCCGGATCTTGCGCGCGGCCTCGATGAACTGGAGATACTGGTCGGCCAACGCCAGGATCGAGATCTTGGCGAGGTCGACCTTCTGCTGCCGCGCCAGCGCGAGCAGCAGATCGAGCGGGCCCTCGTAGCCCTCGACGTCGACGACCAACGCCGGTTCGGCCTCGGCCAGCTCCGTGGTGGGCCGGCCGGTTTCAAACGACAGAATTTCAGCGGTCATGCGCTCGCGGGTCCCAGCCGGTTGATCAAGGCGTCGAGCTCGCCGCGCGCGGCGTCACGATCGAAGCCTGTGGGTGCCTTGCGCGCCGCAAGCGCGCGATCGGCGCGAACCAGAGCCTGGCCGGCCAGCTCCGGCGTCTCGGCCGCGACCGCCTGCATCTCGTCCAGTCGGCCGTTGCAGTGAAGAACCATGTCGCAGCCGGCCGCCACGATCGCACGCGTGCGCTCGGCGATCGATCCGGCCAATGCGTTCATGGAAACGTCATCACTCATCAACAAACCCTGGAACCCGATCCGTTTGCGAATCACCCGTTCGATCATTGTCGCAGAAGTCGTGGCCGGATGGGCGGCGTCGATCGCGCTAAACACAACATGTGCAGTCATCGCCATCGGGAGGTCGGCCAGCGTCCTGAAGGCGGCGAAATCGGTTGCGTCGAGTTCCGCTTCCGGCGTGTCCACGGTCGGCAGCCGGAAATGGGTGTCGGCGGCGGCCCGGCCATGCCCCGGAATGTGCTTCAGCACCGGCAGCACGCCGCCCTGCTCCAGCCCCTCCGTCACCGCCCGGGCGATCGCCGCCACCTTTTCTGGCGTCGTGCCATAAGCCCGATCCCCGATCACGGCATCGGCGCCGGCGACGGGGACGTCGGCGAGCGGCAGGCAATCCACGGTGATGCCGAGCTTGAGCAGGTCGTCGGCGATCAGGCGGGCGCTGAGCCAAGCGGCACGGAGGCCTGCGGCCGAATCAAGATCGTAGAGACGGTCGAACACCACGCCGGCGGGATAGGCCGGCCAATGCGGCGGCCCCAGCCGCTGCACCCGGCCCCCCTCTTGGTCGATCAGGACTGGAGCCTCGGCGCGGCCGACGCAGGCCCTTAATTCCTCAACCAGTGCAGTCACTTGGGTGGGTGACTGGACGTTGCGTTTGAACAGGATGAAACCCCAGGGGCTGAACTCGCGGATGAACGCGCGCTCGGCGTCGGTGAGATCAGGCCCGGAGATGCCGGTAATGAAAGCCCGCATGGTCATGCGGGCCGCATAGACCCCGCCTCGGGGGCGGTCAAGCAAGCCTTACTGGTTGCTAAACGGGAAACACTGTCCGCCGGCGGTTTTCAACGATCCGCACATCTTGTTGGCCTCTTCCTTCGTCGCGAAAGGCCCGACGGCTGCGCGGTACCTGACACCGCCCTTCTCACCCAGATCCATCCGCCTGATGATCGGCTCATATTTGCCCAGCACGGCGCCGTACTTGTCCTGCACCGCCTTGTAGGACGACATCGCCTCCGCCTCGCTGGCCTGCGACGAGATCGAGACCAGATAGCCGCCGGTACGATCATTCTGGGTCTGCTCTGTGACCGGCACGGCCGCGGCGATGCGCGCCGGTGCGGCGGCCTGCGGTGTCAGCGGCATCGGGCTGTCGTTGGCGGCCGACGCGTTGGCGTTGGCCGGCGATTTGCGGCCCTTCGGCGTCGCCGCCGGCTTGGTTGCAGGCGTCGCCGGCATCGGCGGATCGGCCGCTGCGGCCTGATTGCCCCCCGTCACGGATAGCGTCTTGATCGGACGCGGATCACTGTTGGGCAAAATGCCATTGGCGTTGGCCATTTGCGACATCGGGGCCGCCCCGGCGCTGACCGGCGGCGGAGCCGCATTCTGGTTCATTTGCGGGAACACCACGCGCGGATTGCCGCCGCGGGCGTTCAGATCCATCGGCGTCTCCTCGCGGGACACCAGCTTCTCGCCGCCGTCATTGCCGAGCAGGCGATCCGGCACCTTCGGCGTCGGATCCTGCTGGGCCATGATCTTGGTCGGACTGTTGTCGGCGCGAATGATCGGCGGCTCGCCAGTGCGGCCGGACGAGATGTAGGTCTTGTAGCCGTAGGCGCCGCCGGTGCCGACCACTGCAAGGGTCAACACCGCGAGCACGGTGCTCATGCCGCTGCGCCGCCGCGGCCGCTCCTCTTCCTCGCCCTCGTCGTAGCCGTCCTGATAGCCGTACTGGCCGTCCTGAAAATCGTTGTCGCCCTGAAACCCCTGCTGTCCCGAGCCCATCTGCCCGAACAGCGCATCGTCATAGCGCGAGGAGTCCGGCTCGTTGTCATCGAAGCCGTTGTCGCGGTTGTAGTCGCGGTCGTTCTCGGCGAACCCGTGGCGCGACTCCCCGACGCTGTAGTCGAGCTTGGACAGCTGGTCGGCGAACTCCGCGTTCGGATAACCCTGCTGCTGCCGGGGAGCGGGCGCGGGCGCGAAATCCTGGTCCGGGAAGCCCGGCTGGCCGCGCGGATCCTGATAGCCCGCCGGAAAGGCCGGCGGCGCCGGCTGCGGCGGCTCGCGGCCGATGTCGGCGAAGGGGTTGGCGGCGGCAGGCTGGGCACGTTGCATCCAGGTCGGAGCGCCGGCAGGAGGCATGCCGGGAACCGGCTGTTCTGGCGCGGGCGCGGCGGGGCGCACCATCGGACGCGGCTGAGATTGCGGAGTTGCCCGGCCCGACGCGGCAAAAGGATCGTTCTGCCCGATCAGGCGAGCGAGTTCGGCGAGCGGATCGGCATCGGCCTGCTGGTTTCCACCACGGCCAAAACCATCAGCGGGAAAGGGTCTGTCCTGGTAACGATCAGCCATCGTGATGAAGCGTCCCTGCGGGTGAGCCGCATATGCGTCCTAAGGCGGACCCTGCCAGATTGAGGCCCCCAACTGAAGTCGTGTGTTTCCCCCAATCAGCGCATTGCATCAGGAGCATTAACGCCCAAGATCGCAAGTCCCGACGCCAGAACCGAGACGACGCCCTGAACCATGGCCAAACGTGCCTTGGTCAATTCTGCATCATCATCGATAATGAAGCGTAAATAGGGCAAATCCCGCCCCCGCGTCCAGAGGGCGTGAAATTCGCTTGCAAGTTCATATAGGTAGAAGGCGATCCGGTGCGGCTCATGCGCTACGGCCGCGCTCTCAACCGTACGTGGGTACAGTGCCAGCCGTTTCAAGAGGTCGTGTTCAGCCGGGTCGGATAGTTTTTCGAGATTCGCCTGCGCCAGGAACGCGAGTCGCGCGCCCTCCGCCTCCGGCAATTCGGGCAGGCCTTCCCGGGCATTGCGGAAGATCGAATGCCCTCGCGCGTGGCCGTACTGGACGTAGAACACGGGATTGTCGCGCGACTGCTCGATCACCTTGGCAAGGTCGAAATCGAGCACGGCGTCGTTCTTGCGGTAGAGCATCATGAAACGGACCGCATCGCGCCCCACTTCATCAACAACTTCCCGCAAGGTGACGAAGTCGCCGGAGCGCTTCGACATCTTCACCGGCTCGCCATTGCGCAACAGCTTGACGAGCTGCACGACCTTGACGTCGAGCACGGCCTGCGCAGCCGTGACGGCCTTCACCGCCGCCTGCATGCGCTTGATGTAGCCGCCGTGATCAGCGCCGAATACGTCGATCAGGTCGGCGAAGCCGCGCTCGAACTTGTGCCGGTGGTTGGCAATGTCGGAGGCGAAATAGGTGTAGCTGCCGTCCGACTTGATCAGTGGACGATCGACGTCATCGCCATAGGCGGTGGCGCGGAACAGGAGCTGCTCGCGATCCTCCCAATCCTCCACCGGCGCGCCCTTTGGCGGCGGCAGACGGCCTTCATACACGTCGCCCCGCTCGCGCAGGAACTCGATCGTGTCGGCAACCTTGTTGGTGCTACCTGCAATCAGCGAGCGCTCCGAAAAGAACACGTCATGACGGATGTTCAACGCGGCGAGATCGTCCTTGATCTCGGCCATCATCATCGCGATCGCCTTGTCGCGTACGATCGGCAGCCACTCGGTCTCAGCGAGCGCCTTGAGCTTGTCGCCGTACTCGCTCGCGAGCGCCTGCCCGACCGGCTTGAGATAGTCGCCGGGATAGAGCCCATCCGGAATCGCGCCGATATCCTCGCCGAGCGCCTCGCGATATCGGAGGAAGGCGGAGCGCGCGAGCACGTCGACCTGCGCGCCGGCGTCGTTGATGTAGTACTCGCGCGTGACGTCGCGCCCGGCGAACTGCAGCAGGCTGCATAGCGCATCGCCGAACACGGCGCCGCGGCAGTGTCCGACATGCATCGGCCCGGTCGGATTGGCCGACACGTACTCGACGTTCACCTTCGGCGCGCCGGGCACCGGCGCGACGCAGCCGTAAGCAGCGCCTTGGCGCAGGATAGTGCCGAGCGCTTGCGCCCAGACCACCGGCTGAAGCGTCAGATTGATAAAGCCGGGACCGGCGACGTCGACCTTGGCGACGAGTTCGTCGGCACGCAGACGTTCGGCGATCTGCTCGGCGAGATCGCGCGGCTTGGCCTTCGCCTCCTTGGCGAGCACCATCGCCGCATTGGTGGCCATGTCGCCGTGGCTCGGATCGCGCGGCGGCTCGACCACCACGCGCGAAAAATCGATGCCCTCGGGCCAGCCGCCATCCTTGGCGAGCGCGGCGCAGATGGCGTGGACACGCGCGAGCATGTCGGCAAAAAGGTAAGGGGTGGAAGCTTGTTCGACCATGCCGCCGCCTAACGCAAATCCGGAGTCGAGTCAAAAAGCCGGTGGTGCTCCGTTAAGGCGAAACGGTCCGTCATTCCGGCGATAAAGTGGCCGATGCGGCGAGCCCGATCGCCCTCGCCCTCGCAACCGTCCAGCCAGCCCACGGGCAGCGTCGAACCGTCCTCATGGTAGCGGCCGTACAGATCGGCGACGATGCGCTCGGCATCGCGCATCACCCGCATCACCCGCTCATGGCGGTACATCCGCTGCCAGAGAAACCCCTTGATGGTCGCCTCGTGCTCGGCCACATCGGCCGGAAATGCCACCAGCGGCCCGCTGTGCCGCCTGATGTCGTGAGGCGACATCGGCTGCGCCCGCGCGATCCGGCGCTCGGTCTCGGCCGCTACGGCTGCGATCAGGTAAGAGATCAGCTCGCGCACCAGTTCGGCGCCGCGCCGGATCGGATCGAGCGCCGGATATTGGCGGTCGATCTCGGCGATCATCGCCGCGAGCAGCGGAATCTCCTTGAGGTCGTCGACCGTGAACAGGCCGGCGCGCAGCCCGTCGTCGATGTCGTGGGCATCATAGGCGATGTCGTCCGCCAGCGCCGCGACCTGGGCCTCGAGCGAGGCATAGCTCCACAGCTCCAGGTCGAACCGGGCGTTGAACTCGGTAATTCCCGGCGGGATCGGCGCCTGCAACGGCCCGTTGTGCTTGACGATGCCCTCGAGCGATTCCCAGGTCAGGTTGAGACCGTCGAAATCCGGGTAGCGCTGCTCGAACGACGTGACGATGCGCAATGTCTGGGCATTGTGGTCGAAGCCGCCATGGTCCGCCATGCAGCGGTTCAGCGCGCGCTCGCCGGCATGGCCGAACGGCGGATGGCCGAGATCATGCGCCAAGGCCAGCGTCTCCGTCAGGTCCTCGTCGAGGCCGAACTGGCGGGCGAGCGCGCGGGCGATCTGGGCGACTTCCAAAGAATGGGTCAGACGGGTGCGGTAGTGGTCGCCTTCGTGGAAGACGAACACCTGGGTCTTGTGCTTGAGCCGTCGGAAGGCGGTCGAATGGATCACGCGGTCGCAATCGCGGCGAAAGGGGCTGCGGGTGCGGGACGGCGGCTCGGCGAACAGGCGGCCCCGGCTGCGATCGGGATCGCAGGAATAGGGAGCGCGGGGGGCAGCCATTCCGACCGACACGGGCGATTGTTCCTTTTGCGATTTGATTCCTCGACGGAGCCCACTTAACTATGGGGAGTGCCCGGCACCAAATGAATAGGGCATGACGCGCCTCCCGGAGACCCATTGCCATGACTGATGCCTCGACCGGCCCCGTCACCATCAGCGAACGCGCCGCCCGCCGCATCGGAGAGATCCTCGGCAAGGAGAGCGCCGGCGCGATGCTGCGCATCTCGGTCGAAGGCGGTGGCTGCTCCGGCTTCCAGTACAAGTTCGACATCGACCGCGCCAAGGCGGACGACGATCTCGTCATCGAGCGCGATCGCGCGGTCGTGCTGGTCGATCCGGCCTCGGTGCCGTTCCTCGCCGGCTCGGAGGTCGATTTCGTCGACGACCTGATGGGCGCCTCGTTCCGGGTCAATAATCCCAACGCCACCGCCTCCTGCGGCTGCGGCACCAGCTTCTCGGTCTAGCCTCCGTCGTATCGGTCAGACCTCCGCGGTAACGGCAGGGCCGTCGGACGGCGCAAGCGTTGGCCCTTCAAGGCTCGGTGCGGGTGTTCCGATTGCCTTCAGCATCGCCGCCACCATGGCCGGCTTGCGCAACGGCTTGGCCAGAAAGTCGGTCATGCCGGCCTCGCGGCACTGCTTGATGTCGTCCGGGAAGGCGTTGGCCGTGAGCGCGATGATCGGGAGCTCGGCGAGCCGCCCGCCCCTCGCCCGGATGGTCCGGGTCGCAGTGATGCCATCCATCTCGGGCATGCGGACGTCCATCAGCACCAGATCGAATTCCTGTTCGTCCGCCGCCTTCACCGCCTGCAAGCCATCCGGAACGATGCATTTGTCGACCGCGAACTCCTGCAGCATCTTCGACACCACCATGCGGTTGGTGGCGTCGTCCTCGGCGATCAGGACGCGCAACGGACGGCCGAGCGCTTCGATCCGCGCCTTGAGGTCACCGGCGCCGACCCGGTCGCCGCGCTGATCGGACACCTGCTTGTCGCTCCACGGCAGGGTCAGGCTGAAGCGGAAGGTCGAGCCTTCGCCCTGTACCGACGACACCGCGATGACCCCGCCCATCTGCTCGATGATGCGCCGGGAGATCGCAAGCCCCAGCCCGGTGCCGCCGAAGCGGCGGTTGATCGAGGCATCGGCCTGGGCGAAATCCGTGAACAGCTTGCCGACCCGATCGGCGGGAATGCCGATGCCGGTGTCGGAGACCCGCCATTCGATCGTCGCCTTGTGATCGTCCCGCGTGCGGCAGGCTACGGCAATGGTGACGCCGCCGCGCTCGGTGAACTTCACCGCGTTCGATGCAAGATTGATCAGGACCTGGCGAATGCGCGCCACGTCGCCCTTCAGAGCCGGCGGCAGCTTCGGATCGATGTCCGCGTTGACCAGCAGGCTCTTCGATTTCGCATTGACCCCCATGATGGCGGTGACCGCCTCGACCAGGGCTGCCGGCGAAAAATCCACCGTCTCGAATTCGAGCTTGCCGGCATTGAGCTTGGACAGATCGAGGATGTCGTTGAGGATGCGCTGCAGATTGTCGCCGGACTCGCGGATCGTCATGACCGCGTGGCGCTGCTCATCGTCGAGCTTTGTCTCCAGCAGGGTCGAGGCGAGCCCGAGCACGCCGTTCATGGGCGTGCGGATCTCGTGGCTCATCATCGCCAGGAAGTCGGACTTGGCACGGCTCTCGGCCTCCGCCTGCTCGGCCCGCCAGCGCTCGGTGACGTCGCGGCCGAAGCCGCGATAGCCCGCGAACTTGCCCTCATGGTCGCGCGCCGGCCGCGCCGTCAGCGCCCAGCGGCGGCGCTCGCCGCCCGCGACCACGACATGGATCAGGATCTCCGGGATCGATAGCCGCTTTGCCATGCGGTCGGCGAGAGTCGAAAGCGTCGCCGTATCCGTGGGGCAGAGATATTTCAGCGTATCGATCAGCCGCTCGCCCTTGAGCTGATCGAGCGGAAGCTGCGCCACGTCGGCGAAGCGCTGCGGCGCGTCGATCAGACGGCCCTCGGCATCGGTCTGCCACAGCCAGCTCGCGGCGTTCTCCTGGAATTCCTTCAGCAGCAGCGAGATCGTCTCGTTCTGGCGCTCATGCCGGATCTGCGCCTTCAGGTTCTCCAGGAACACGTTGCCGTGCGACACCAGGTGACGCACCATGAACGAGGTGTAGAGCAGCAGGAACACGACGAGCACGAGATAGGTCGCGCCGCCGCACAGAAGCAGCGAGCCCACCGAGGCGAGCATCAGGGTCCAGGTGTAGGCGAGGCCGGCCCGCGGCACGCTCGACATCGCGAACGCGCCACCGGAGATCATCCCGGTCATCAGCGAGCCCACGATGATCTGCAGATGCGGATCGACCTGCGGCATCACGATCAGCGGCAGCGATCCCCAGATGGTTGCCAAGAAAAACGCCTGCAGCGTCATCCGGGAGATGGCGCGTTCGGACGCCTCCTGCGGCCACGACTTGCGCGCGCGCCACCAGCCGCGCAGCGCCATGCCGCCGGCCACGGCGATCGCGGCGCCCCACGCGATGAGGAAGAGATTGGAGACGGTGTTCCAGAACACGCCGAGAATGATCGCCGCGTTGGCGAAATTGATGCCGATGGTCACGGGGACGAGGCGCGCGACGGCATCGACCTGCTGCGCCCGGATGCGCCGGCGATCGCGCTCGGTCAGCGCTTCATCGTCGAGACCTTCGATGGCGCCGAAGCCGCCGATCCAAAGGAAGAAGGCACCCAGCGGGCTGCCACCGGCCGTTCGCTTCGAGCGCGTGGGATCCCCAGGCCAATTCATGAGCGCGCAGAACCTTCCTTGTGATCCCTTGCCATGCCTGACCGGCTGCTTCAGCCGCGTTAATTGTCCCGCCCGTAGAATTACGGAAGCTCCGAACGCGCGCGCTGACAGGGCTGGATGCAACTCGTCGTTCTCGCGGCACGATATGCCCGAGTCATGATCGTCGATTTCACCCTCGTTGAGGTCGAGGGCGCAGGGAATGCCGGGAGCTGGCCGCAACCCATGGCCCGCCTGCAGAAAAAAAGCAGGCGGCAGTCACCACAGGTCCAGCCGGTCAACCGGCATTCCCTGCGCGACGGCTCTACGCGTAGAGTCGAGGAAGGGCGCGGTGGCTTGGGCCATTCGGCAACGCCCCGTTTCCCTTCCCCGCTCATCGAACCGGACGTGCGCGTTTCGCGCATCCGGCTCCCGGGCAAGCTCTCATGCCTTCGCCCACGGCAGGTTACGCGTCGACTTCGGCAGCCGTACCAGCCCCAACGTCTCGTAGAGGTACCGGTCGGGGAAGCGATTGTACCCCTGGCCTTGAACCCGATGCTTTTCGCATAACCACTGGCGCAGCCGATGGATGGCATGGGCATCGACCGCCCTGTAGGCCGGTGAGACCGGCCCGAGACGGAAGTAGTTCGCCCATCCGGTGAGCTTGGCATTGAGCCGCTTCACCACCTTCTCGGTTGATAACAACGTCCTGTGCCGGCCCGTCTCGTTCCTGATCGCATCGCAGATTCGCTTGATGCTCTTCTTCGATGGCTTCGAGTTGAGGTGGGCCTTCCCGGTCTTGTGGGAGTAGCACCGTCCGAACGTGTAGCCCAGGAAGTCGAACCGCTCTTCCGGCAGGTGGCAGATTCGTGTCTTGTCCTCGTTGACCGCCAGTTGCAGTTTCTTGATGACCTCTCGCATCGTCTGCATGGCGATGTCGGCCGTACCCTTGCAGCAGATCACCAAGTCGTCGGCATAGTTGACCATGACGGCCTTCAGCCGCCGCCGCGCGCCCGATTGTCTCCACCACAACACCAGCCGTCGCATGTACAGGTTCGCCAGCAGCGGGGAGATCGGAGAGCCCTGCGGGATGCCGCGGTGCTCGTCCCGATTCCACGTGGTCCGACGCTTGCGCCCGCGATCGTCCGTCTCCTCGACCGGCGCCTCGATCCACATCTTGATCAGATGCAGCATGTGCCGGTCGGAGATCCGGCGCGCCACTGATTTCATCAGCGGTCCGTGCGGTATCTCGTCGAAGTAGCCACGCAGGTCCGCGTCGACGACGGCCGTGTACCCCAGATTGAGCAGGCGGTTCACGGTCTCCACCGCGTCCAGCGCAGTCTTGCCGGCGCGGTACGCATATTGCTCGGGCTCCAGATCGGCTTCGAAGATGGGCTCGAGCACCAGCATCGCCGCCGTCTGAACCACCCGGTCGCGTATCGTCGCGATCCCCAGAGGTCGCATTTTCTTGCTGTTCGGCTTCGGAATGTAGACCCGTCTGACCGCTTGCGGCCGATACGTCTTGTTCCTGAGCTCTTCCGCCAGTTCTCCGAGCCACGGATTCCAGCCATTGTCGACATCCGGGTTCTTGTGATCCGCGGACGACGCACCTTGGCCTCCATACGCCTCGATGGCCTCGAACGTCTGACCGTCCACACCAGCCGCGCCGCCATTGGCTTTGCATCTGGCATAGGCGAAGCTCAGAACATCCGCCCGAGACACCTTGTCGTACAGAAGATAGAACCTGAACCCGGGTTCTGCCTTCGCTTTCGCATGTAACGCAGTCTGCAGCTTCCGGACACTTGGTGGAGTTTCGAGGTGACCCAATCTCCCCTCCCGCGCCACTTTCTACATTGGCCTGAACGAGGGCTCCTTCCCTCCACCGGCATTACCCGGCTTCCCCGGTACTACGAGCCCATCCGACTCCCCGCCGCGCCCGGCCTGACCTTCACAGGCCTCCGGTTGGTCTCTCGCTCGACCGCGCGATGGGGTCTCCCGTGTTGCTTCGGTTCTCGTTGTGGACGTGCCGTCGTCACTACCCCGGTGGAGCCGCTGGGTGCGCGTGTCGCTCTCTTCCCCAGCGATGTCAGCTTTCCCTGTAATAAGGCCAGGTCAGCCTCCACATCGAGCTTTTCGAGGCCTGCTCAACGTTCACTCGTGTTACAGCCCGCCCACTCGCCAAGTCACCTCGTGACCCTCTCCACCGGAGGCTTCAGCCGGGTCGTTACCTCGCCGACTGCTCCGATTGCTACCGGCTGGAACGACATTTGCCGGAAGGGACTTTCACCCTCTCAAGAACCGCGCCTTTCCACGGCGCACCTTATACGCACTCTCCCCGGGGACCGGCTTGATTGCCCCCGTGACCGGCGGATCATCGTCCCCACCGGCTTGGCCTCAGCATCGGGAGACCAGGACCATGCGATTTCGGCGTGCGCCAGGACTGTTCGTCCGCACGGCATCATCCGTGCTGCAGTCCACAGCGCCCGTCGCATCCCACCCCGCGTGTCGTGACGATCGCGATACGCCCCTCGTGCCGGGGCGGGACGACCTGAACGAAGCATGATTTCTGATAAAAAGAAACAACGAAATTTTGCGACGCGGGACTGGACAGGGCAAATCAGCTTGAAGCGACTGACGAAAATCCTTTCGGCGCGCAGACGGATTCGACGCCGGCCGCACCGGCTGACGCTCGAAGAATACACAAGGCCGCGCCACCGATTTGCCCGACGGGCACGCGCGAGGGCCAGTGTCGCGCCGCGCTCGGACCGATCCCTCAGATCACCGCGCCGGATGCGTAGGCGCTGGCCCAACGCGGAAACCCGTTCTCCATGGCGCGCGCCGCGGCGCGATCCCAGTCGTAGGTCAGCGCGAACAACTCCGCCTGCCAATGTCCGCGCCGCTCCGTCAGAACGGCATAGCGCGCGTGCGGCGAGCGATATTCGAGCTGGGCAGCGACGGGGATGTCGCCGAATACGGGGCAGCCGACGCTGCCGGGATTGACGACCAGAGGCCCGCGCGGCACTTGCACCATCGCCTGCCGATGGCTGTGGCCACACAGCACCAGCGTGGCGCCGCCGAGATTGACGAGACGCGCGGCCAGCACGTCGCGACGCGCCGAGACGTAGCGGCCGTCGTCGAGCATCTCTTCGAGGAGGCAGGTGCTGTCGTCATCCGGCGTGCCGTGGACGGCAAGAATGCCCTGCTTCAACGCGATCCGCGCCGGCAAGGCATGCAACTGGCGTCGCTGCTCAGGCGTGAGCGCCGCACGCGCGAAGCGGCCGGCCGGCGACAGCTTCTCCTCCGGCCATTCCTCGATCCAGCGGTCATGATTGCCGCGCACCGTCGGCAGCGCCAGCGACTGCAGCAGCTCGAAGGTTTCCTGCGGCCATAGCGGGCTGGTGACGCAGTCGCCGAGATTGACGGTGGCATCGACGCTGCGGGTCGCGATGTCGGCGAGCACGGCCTCCAGTGCCGGAAGATTGCCATGCACATCGGAAATCACGGCCAGTCGCATTGTCGTTTCCTCGCGTCGCAATTCGTAGTGATCACTTGAGACAGAGCCATAGCATGATCGTCATTGCGAGCGAAGCGAAGCAACCCAGGGCGACCCAGGAACTATGGATTACTTCGCTTCGCTCGCAATGACGGCGCAAACGTAGGGTGGGCAAAGCGGCGCCGAAGGCGGCGCGTGCCCACCATCGCGATCATGTTGTGGAACGGTGGGCACGGTGCTCGCGACGCTGGCGCGTCGCTGTGCGCCTTTGCCCACCCTACGATTCTCTCATTGCGGCGCATTGATCGCGAACACATCGGCGCGCTCGATGATCAGGTCGCGAAACAGACGCGCCCTATGCGACATCCATTGCGGATCGGGATAGACGACGTGCAGCGGCAGCGACGGGACGTCGTAGTCGGGCAGCAAGTGGATCAGCTTGCCCGACGCGATATGCTCCACCGCGCACCAGTCCGGCAGCACGGCAGCGCCGAGCCCTTCCAGCGCGGCCAGGGTCATGATGTCGGCGTCATCACACGTGAGCGATGGCATGATGCCGACGACGTGGCGGCCGGTCTCGGACTCGAAGCTCCATTCGTTCTTTGGCGACAACCGCGAATAGGTCACGCAGGGGAGCTCGCGCAGATCGTTCGGCAGCCGCGGCTGACGGTGCCGGGCGAGCAGCGTGGGCGCCGCGACCAGTAGCCGCTTCACGGTGCCGACGCGGCGCGCGACCAGCGAGCTCGAGCTGAGCACGCCAATGCGGACGGCGAGCTCGGTTGCGGTTTCGACGAGGTCAACGAACTGCTCGGTGAACCGGATGTCGAGCCGCACCTCGGGATAACGGCGGCTATATTCGGCGAAGACGTCGCTGAAGAAATAGCGGCCGAACGAGGTCGGCACCGTCATCCGCAAGGTCCCGGAGGGCGCGCCGACGCGCTTCGGCGACGGCATGCCCGCGCTCTCGAACAAGGTGACGATGTCCTTGGCGAGCTTGAGGACGCGATCGGCCTCGGTGGTCGGACGCAGCTTGCGCGTGGTGCGGACGAACAGGCGGCAGCCGAACTGCTCCTCCAAGAGCGCGATGCGCTTGGTGATCGCCGGTTGTCCCAAGCCGAGATCGGCCGCGGCCTGGGTGAAGCTGCCGGCCTCCATGACGCGGATGAAGGTCTGCAGCGCGTCGATCCGGTCCATCCATTCCTCCCCGGAATGAGTTTTATTCTCCTCATTCCGTATACGTCAGGAGGCGGCCTGGTCTAGCCTCTCAAAAAATCAAACGGAGGGAGACCATGGAGAAGTCGATTGGCATTGTCGGAGCCGGCATCGGCGGGCTGCATCTCGCGCTCTATCTGCAAAAGCATGGCGTCCGGGCGACGGTCCTGACCGACCGCGAGCCCGAGCAGTATGCTGCAACGCGGCTGATGAACACGGTGGCGCACCACGGCGTCACGGTGGCACGCGAGAACGAGCTCGGCGTGAACCATTGGGACGATCCTGATGTCGTCTATCACCACCATGATCACTTCTTCAATTTTCCGGGCAGCCCCCTGCTCTTCCGCGGCGCGTTCAAGCAGCCGAGCCGGGCCGTCGACTATCGGATCTATTTGCCGGCGCTGATGAAGGATTTCGAGGATCGCGGCGGCGCGATCGAATATGCCAGCATTCAGGACGACGACATTCCGGCCCTGGTGGCGCGCTTCGACCTGCTGGTGGTATCGACCGGCAAGGGCGCGCTGGGGCGGATGTTCAGCCACCGGCCGGAGCTGTCGCCCTACAACCAGCCGCAGCGCCTGCTCTGCGTCGGCCTCTATGACGGCGTCGACCACGGCAGCCCCGACGGCGACGATCCGCGCGGCGTGACGCTGTCGGTCTCGCCGGGGCATGGCGAGATGATCGTGATCCCGACGCTCACCTTCGGCGGCATGAAGACAGCGCTGCTGATGGAGAACATTCCCGGCGGCGACATGGCCGAGCTGGTGTCGCTCAACTACGACGCCGATCCCTCGGGCTTCCGGCGGATGCTGCTCGACAAGCTGGAGAAGCACCATCCGCACACCTACAACCGGATCGACACGCACCGCTTCGATCTGCAGCCGCTGGACCTCTTGCAGGGCGCCGTGGTGCCGACCGTGCGGCGCTCCTCGGTCAGCTTCGACGACGGCAAGATCGCGATCGCGCTCGGCGACGTGCACTCCGTGGTCGATCCGATGATGGGCCAGGGTGCCAACATGGCCTCCTATGCCGCGTTCGAGCTTGGCAAGGCGATCACCGAGGCGGTGGCGTTCGACGACCGCTTCGTCGAGACGGTGGATCGCGCGCGTGAGAACCGCGTGCTTGCCGCAGCGCGCTGGACCAACCTGATGCTGCAGCCGCCCTCGGAGGCGATGGGGCGGTTGATCTTCACCATGGCGCAGGATCGCGGGCTCTGCGACGAGTTCACCGACAATTTCAACTATCCGGAGCGGCAATGGGACCGGCTGGCGAGCGAGCGGCGGATTCATGCCTGGATCGATGACCGAGCAAAGCTTGCAGCGTGATGGCGGAGAGAAGCCGATGAGCCATCAGCCGGACCCGGCCAGTTTTCGCGCGGCCGCGTCGCGGTTCTCGACCGGTGTGACCGTGGTGACCAGCAGCGGCGAAGACGGCGCGGCGGTCGGCATGACCGCCAACAGCTTTACCACGGTCTCGATGCAGCCTCCGACGGTGCTGGTGTCGCTGAAGCGCGGCCGGACGTGGCAGGCGGTGAGCACGACACGTCGCTATGCGGTCAATGTGCTCGCCGCCGACGCCGTCGCGATATGCCGGCATTTCGCCGGCACCCCGCTGGCCCAACGAGCACCAGCGCTTGACGCGCGCGACGGGTTCTTCCTGCTGCCGCAGGCCATCGCGCAGTTCGGCTGCGAGGTCGTCAGCACGATCGAGATCGCCGACCACACGCTGTTCATCGGCGAAGTCCGCTGGTGCCGGCACCAGGACGGCCTGCCGCTGGCGTTCTACGCCAGCCGCTTCCGCAATGGTTTGGGAGCGGAAATTCAGCCGAACGACGCGCTCGCCTATCCGGCGGAGGGCTGGACCATCTGAGCGTGACCGTGCCCTGGAGTGACGGCAGCCCCCTGCCGCACGACGATGGAAAATGAAGCGGTTCGCCGGGACGACTTAGTGAGCCAAACATCGTCACATTGAAGACTGCGGGTCCGGCACAGTCGTGAGGCTCAACCGCCGATCGGTCCGGGGTCGATGCCCCCCGTTGTGGCGGCTCCAGGATGACCGGAGCGCGGCCACGTGACGATCGAACCTAAATTTTACCGCCCACCCCGCCTCGTCGTCAAATGGATCGGCACCGCAGGCGCCAGCCCTGCGGCCGGTGGTCCACAGGAGTTGCGCGCGTCGTCAGCTAGCGGCGCTCGTTCAGCCTGTGATTCCACGCCATTCGCCTTGACCGGGGTGGTCGCGGCTTGATCTAACCGAGGCCGTTTCTCCTTCCCCCGGGAACCTCAGGCCATGCGCATCGCCACCTGGAACGTCAATTCGGTCCGGCAGCGGATCGATCACCTCCTCACCTGGTTGAAGGAGTGCGCGCCGGACATCGTCTGCCTGCAGGAGATCAAGTGCACCGATGACGCATTCCCCAGGCTGGAGATCGAGGCGCTCGGCTACAACGTCGTGACGCACGGCCAGAAGACCTTCAACGGCGTGGCGCTGTTGTCGAAGCTGCCGTTCGACGAGACCAAGTCCGGGCTCGATGGGGATGCCGAGGATGTGCATGCGCGCTTCCTGGAAGGCGTGGTCAGCCTGAAGCACGGCGTCGTCCGCATCGCCTGCCTCTATCTGCCCAACGGCAATCCGCCGAACACGGAAAAATATCCCTACAAGCTCAAATGGATGTCGCGGCTTCGTGACTATGCGCGTGAACGGCTGAAGACCGAGGAGCCGCTGATCCTCGCAGGCGACTTCAACGTCATCCCCACGGCGGCCGATGTCTCCAATCCGGAAGCCTGGGTCGAGGACGCGCTGTTCCGCCCGCAGACGCGCGAGAGCTTCCAGGCGCTGCTCGGCCTCGGGCTCACGGACGCGCTGCGCGCGGTGACCGATGCGCCCGGGCAATACACGTTCTGGGACTATCAGGCGGGCGCCTGGCAGAAGAACATGGGGATCCGAATCGATCATCTGCTGCTGTCGCCGCAGGCCAGCGACCGGCTGGTCGAGGTCGGCATCGACAGTTATGTCCGCGCCTGGGAGAAGCCGTCCGACCACGTGCCGGTATGGGCCGATTTCGATCTCGAGACGGCGTAGAGTTCAAGGACGGTTCCCGTGATGCGTTACTCACGGCGGCAATTGTTTCCGCTCGCGCTCGTGCCCCTGCTGGTGAAGCCCGCGCTCGCAGCCGACCTCCAAGAGACAATTGCGGGCATCGAGGCCGACAGCGGCGGGCGGCTCGGCGTGGCGCTGCTGGACACCGCGAGCGGCGCCCTGAGCGGCCACCGGCTCGACGAGCGGTTCCCGATGTGCAGCACCTTCAAGGCGCTGCTGGCGGCCGCGATCCTGACCAAGGTCGATGCCGGCGCCGAGCAGCTGGCGCGCCGCATTCCGATCGCGCAAGGAGACATCCTGTCCTATGCGCCGGTCACCAAGGCCTATGTGGGGACGTCGGGCCTGTCGGTCGGTGAATTGTGCGAGGCGACCGTGACGCTCAGCGACAACACGGCGGCGAACCTGCTGCTGGCGTCGCTCGGCGGTCCGACCGGACTGACCCGCGCCATCCGCGGCTTCGGCGACGCCATCACCCGGCTCGACCGCATCGAGCCCGAGCTAAATGAAAGCGTGCCGGGCGATCCCAGGGACACCACGACGCCGGCGGCGATGGCGCAGACCTTGGCGAAGCTGACGACCGGCAACGCGTTGTCGGCCGCGTCGCGCGATGTCCTGAACGGATGGCTGATCGGCTGCAAGACCGGTGGTGCCAAGCTGCGCGCCGGCCTGCCCGGCGAATGGCGCGTCGGCGACAAGACCGGTTCCGGCGAGCGCGGCAGCAGCAACGATGTCGCGGTGATCTGGCCGACGGGGCGCGCGGCTGTGATCGTGACGAGCTATCTCACCGGGACCAAGGCGGACGACGACAAGCGCAACGCGGCTCACGCCGCGGTCGGCCGCGCCGTCGCCAGCGCGCTCGGGGCCTGAGCCGCCGCCTCGCGATAGATCGCGGCGATCGCGTCGAATCCGGTGCGCAGCTGGCGCATCTCGCGGCCGGCGAGGCGCACGCCGAGACCGGCGCTATCCGGCAGCAGGCTCGCCGCAGCATAGAGGGCGCCGATGCAGGACAGCGCATCGGCGAGACGCTGGCGGAGCGCGGTGAGATCGTGCGTCGGGGGCAGCATCAGCACGGCCGAGCCGAACGCGCGATGGCCCTTGAAGACGGCGACATCGGGATCGCGCAGCTGCATGCGGTCGATCAGGAGCGGCTCCTCGCCCGTCCGGCGCACGACGAGCGTGGAGTCGAGCTCGCGGAACAAGCGCCCCTGCCCGTCCGGGTCATGCATCGTGAAGGCGTCGGTCACGAGCGCCGATGCATCGGCGGCGCAGTCCAGGTCGAGCACTTGGCACAAGGCAGCCCCGGGAAACAGAATGCGCGGCTCGGGTCGGTAGTCGAGCGACGCGCCGGCCGCGACGCGCAGCAGCACCTGCTCTACCGCCCGCGCGCCCGGCTCGGCGCGATACACTGACGTTGCGCCCTGCGTCGTCACGCAGGCCGCCGCACCCGGGCCAAGCGTGAAGCGTTGCGTCAGCCGGTCCTCGCCATGCACCGCGCCACTGCCGGTCTGCAGGATCACGCTGAGGAGATCAGGCCGCTCTGCATCGGTGTGGAAGCTGCGCGTCAACACGAACGGCCAGGCGAACAACCGGCGATCGATCACCGTACGGCCGCCGCGGCGAACGAAGGAGAGATCGAGCCGCGGCGGCTCTGGGGCTGAAGCGCTCACGTGCGGAACAGCACCTCGCGCTCGAGCAGGTCGACGATCGCTTCAACGCCCTCGCCGCGCCGGCAGTTGGTCAAGAGCACGGGCCGGCCACCGCGCACCTCCGTCGCCTCGCGCTGCATGCGGGCGAGATCGACGCCGACATGCGGAGCGAGATCGACCTTGTTGATGACGAGCAGATCGGCGCGGACCACGCCGGGACCGCGCTTGCGCGGGATGTCGTCGCCGCCGGCGACGTCGATCACGAACATCCAGAAATCGGTGAGGTCGCGCGAGAACGTCGAAGCGAGATTGTCGCCGCCGCTCTCCAAGAGGATCAGCTCGACGCCGGGAAAGCGCCGCTCCAATTCGTCGGCGGCCTCGATGTTGAGCGTCGGGTCCTCGCGGATCACGGTGTGCGGGCAGGCGCCGGCCTCGACCGCCGAGACTCTTTCAGGATCGATCAGGCCGGAGCGGCGGACGCGCTCGGCATCCTCTGACGTGACGAGATCGTTGGTGATGATTGCGATGTCGATGCCGCGCGCCTGCAGCGCCGGGATCAGGCGTTCGACCAGCGCCGTCTTGCCGGAGCCGACGGGGCCGCCGACGCCGACGCGCGCCGCGGTCATGGGCTGATCGACGCGGGTGAGAACGAGCCGGCTCATCGCAGCATGAACCTCCTTGCGAGCGGCACCGTGGTGGCCGGCGGGCACATCAGCAGCTTGCCGTCGGCGCGCACCTCGAACGTCTGCGGATCGATCTCGACATGCGGCATCGCCGCGTTTCTGATCATGTCGGTCTTGCGCAGGCGACGGACATTCTTGATCTGCACGGTCTCACGTCCAAGCCCGAGCTTGCGGCGGATGTCGGCCTCGACCGCGAGCTTCGACATGAAGTTCACGCCGAGCCGCTGGGGCGCAGCACCGAGCGCGCCCCACATCCGCTTCTGGATCATCGGCTCCGACAGGCCGAGGCTGCCATTGCCGTCGCCCATCGCCGCCCACACCGGGAAGCCGTTCTTGATCACCATGTAGGGCTTGAGGCCGAACGAGGCGCGCGGCCACAGCACCAGATCGGCCATCTTGCCCACCTCGATCGAGCCGACGACATGATCGATGCCGACGGCAACAGCGGGATTGATGGTGAGCTTGGCGACGTAGCGCTTGATGCGCTCATTGTCGGCGCGCGCGGTCGTCTCCTCCGGCAGCCGGCCGATGCGGTCCTTCATCACGCTGGCGAGCTGCCAGCATTTGGCGACGTTCTCGGCGAGCCGGCCCATCCCCTGCGTGTCGGTGCCGAAGATCGAGATCGCGCCCATGTCGTGCAGGAAATCCTCCGCCGCCATCGACTGCGCGCGCACCCGCGCCTCGCCGAACATGACGTCCTCGGGGGCGTTGTAGTTGAGCTGATGACAGATCATCGTCATCGGTACGCCCTCCTCCATCCCATACGAGGTGTAGGGATTGGTCGGATTGGTCGAGGACGGGATCACGTTGGGCCAGGACACGACCTTGAGCAGGTCGGGCGCATGGCCGCCGCCGGCGCCCTCGACGTGGTACATGTGGATGGTGCGGCCATCGACCGCGGCCATCGTGTCCTCGCAGAAGCCGTATTCATTGATCGAGTCGGTATGCAGATGGACGGCGAAATCGTTGCGGTCGGCGGCGATCAGGCTCTTGTCGATCACGTCGGGCGCGGCGCCGAAATCCTCGTGGATCTTGACGGACATGCCGCCGGCCGCGACCGCCTCCTCGACCGCTTCGGGGTTGGAGCCGCCGCGGCCGAACAGCGCGTAGTTCAGCGGCGAGAACTCGATCGATTTGAGGAAATGGCCGAAGTTCGGCCCCGAGCCGCTGCCGACGTCGAAGACAGGCCCCGAGCCGTTGCCAACCAGGGTCGTGGTGCCGCCGGCCAGGGCATGATCGGATTGTTCTGGCGAGATCAGATGCGCGTGGGATTCGATCGCGCCCGCCGTGACGATGAACGGGCCGCCGGCGATCGGCGCGGTGGTGTGTCCCACCACCATGTCCGGATGCACGTCCGGCATCACGTCGGGGTTGCCGGCCTTGCCGATGCCGACGATGCGGCCGTCGCGAATGCCGATGTCGGCCTTCACGATGCCGGCGACGGCATCGATGATGGTGGCGTTCTTGATGACGACGTCGAGCACCTTGTGTTGACAGGTGCGATGGCCGGCGATGGCCTCGCCGTCGCGCAAATTCTTGCCGGCGCCGACCAAAAGCTCATGACCGTAGATGGTGTAGTCGTGCTCGATCTCGGCGAGCAGGCTGGTGTCGGCGAGCCTGACGAGATCGCCCTTGGTCGGACCGTAGAGCTCGGCATAGGCGCGGCGGGTCAGCGTGGCCATGATCTCAGGCTCCCAGGTAGCCGCGCGACTGCGCGAGCTTCAACGCGGCTTCGCGCGCGCCGGCCGCATCGAGCGGGCCGTTGACGAGACCGGCCTGGCCGCGCACGATCCGGTCGCCGGTGATCGGCACGAGGCGTACCGATTTGGTGACGCCCGGCTCGAAGCGGACGCCGAGTCCAGCCGGACGATCGATCTTCATGCCCCAGGCGGCGGCACGATCGAACAACAGTGCGCGGTTGACCTCGAAGAAATGGGTATGGCTGCGCACCTGGATGTCGCGGTCGCCGGTGTTGACGACGTCGAGCGTGACCGCCGGCAGCGCAGTGAACATCGCGATGTCGTCGCCGCCCGCAATGATTTCGCCGGGCACGAACTCGTCACCCGCGGTGCCGTCGGCCGGCTGGATCGGCTCGAACAGCGCCATCACCTTGGTGCCCTCGGCGAACATCAGCTCGACATAGAGCATCGGGATCATCTGCGCGACGCCGGGTTCGACGTCGTCGGTGGTGAGCAGCCGTCCCGCCATGTCGCGGATCTCCGCGTAGGGCAGATTGCGGCGCGCGGCGGTCATCACCTCGTCGGTGATGTAGGCCACGGCCTCGGGATGGCTGAGCCTGATGCCGAGCAAGCGGTTGCGCCGCGCCATCTGCGCGGCGTTGAAGATCACGAGACGATCCATCTCGGTCGGCGACAGGTTCATCATGGCGCAACCTCTCAGGTCGTGAACATGCGCACGTGCCGCAGCGGACCGCGCGACACGGCGATGTCGATGAAGGGCGTGAAGCTCGACGGCATGGGGTCATCGTCGGGCGTATCGGCCAGCAAATCGGAGAGCAGCGCGCGGGCGCGCGCGAGGCTGCGCTGGGAGTCGATGTGGCCGATCAGGCCGAGCCGCACGGCGGCACTGACGAGGCCCGTGATGAGGGTCCAGCCGGAAACGAGCTCCGCCGCATCGAGGCCGAGGCCAGCATCACGGCCGGCAATGGCTTGCACGACGGCGAGATGGCCGAGCCGAGCATCCGCCGAGACGCACGCGCGATAGGACACGGACAAGGGACCGGCGAGCTTGACCCAGACGCCGAGCAGCGCCCTGCCCGCGCGCCGCGAGCCGTCGCGCATCTCAGCCGACGGCGTGGTGGCCTCGGCAAGGCGATCGACGGTGGCGATGGCGGCGGTGTCGCAGGCGCGCCAAGCGCGGCGCAGCAGGATGCGGTCCATGCTGGCCCAGCGCTGCTGCAGATGATCGGCGATGACGCCATCGAGATCGTCGCGGTTCGACAGCAGGCCGTCGGCGGCGAGGCCCTCGATGCCCCACGAGAAGGCGAAGCCGCCGGCTGGAAACGCGCTGTCGCCGAGTTGCAGGAGCGCCAGCGCCTCGGCACGATCAAACATGATCGCGCTCCACGACCTCGCCGGACTCGATCAAAGGCATGATGCGCGCGCGATAGGTCTCGAGCGGCGCATCGAGCAGCACGACGAGACAATCGTCTTCGAAGCGAACCCGCCAATGCAGATTGCCGGCGTGCCAGCCGAGCTTGAGCGCGCTGGCCGGATCGCGCGGCGTGAGGTGCCAGACCCTCTGCTCGCCGAAACGGGCGATGATGGCGCGATCGGATTCCAGATAGAGCAGCGCGCCGTCGATCAGATCCTCGTCGCGATCGAGGCTGACCGCGCAATCGGTGCCGCGATCAGTCGTCAGGCGGAAGCGCTTGCGGCCGGCATCGGCGGGCGGCACGAACAACAGCTCGATGCCGCCGCGATGTTCAAGGGCGTGCAGTTGCCGGGCATAGGCCCTGTCGTCGGCGCGTCCTATGATGCCGTGCAGGCGGAGCATCGGCGTTGGTCCTCTTTGTTCGTCAGTTCTCGGCATTGGGGCCTCATGGTTCGAGACGCCCGCCAAGTGGCGGGCTCCTCACCATGAGGGTTGAGAGTTTCGCGGTGGGTTAGCTTCGCTGTGAGTTTTCTCCCGCCACAGCCACCGTCCTCGTCCTGAGGAGCCCGCCGCAAGGCGGGCGTCTCGAAGGACGATTGGTTTGCTCAAGTACCTCCGCGCCCTACCGCAGCGTCGCCGAGACCTCCTGCGAGGTCACGAGAATGACCTCGCCGTCAAGGATCGGCTTGGCGATGCCGAAGAAGGTCGCCACCGCGGCGGAGCCGTTGTGGCGGTCCATCGCGGCCTTGTCGGCGAAGCGCTCGTAGGTCGTGAACAGACCGGGCTCGGCCTCGCTCTGCGAGATGAAGAACCCGATCGTCTCCGGCTCGCTCTCCGCGACATGGGCCGCGACGGCGACGAGGGCGTCGCGCATCGTGGCCTCGTGTCCCGCCTTGGCCCTGATGACCGCGGTGATGGTGATCATCAGAACGTCTTCCAGTCACCGTCGGCCTCGAACGCGCTCGCCGCCTGGTAGATCGTGGACTCGCCATAGTCCTTGCCGATCAGCATCAGGCCGACCGGCAGGCCGTCCGACAAGCCGCACGGCAAGGTCATCGCCGGATGGCCTGTCACGTCGAACGGGCTGGTCGTCGCGGTCATCTCGAAGGCGCGCTGCACGACCTCGGCGAGCGGCGCATCCTTGGCCGGGATCGGCGTGGCGACGCACGGCAGGGTCGGCATCAGCAGCAGATCATAGGAGCCGAACATCGCATCATAGGCCGCCTTGGCTTGAATCGCGATGTTGCGCGACTTGGCGTAGTAGCGGCCACGATAGTGCTCGAGGCCCCACTGCCCGACCAGCATGGTCAGCTTCAGCGTCACCGACAGGTCGTCGGCGCGCGTGCGCCAACCGGAATGCGCATCGAGCAGGCCAACGTCATACAGGCCCTTCCAGTTGAAGCCCATGCCGTTGCCGAGCATCATCTGCACCAGGAAGCCTTCGAGCGTGATCGGATTCCACGCCGCCAGCGCATGCATGTGCTCGGGGATCGAGACCTCGGACACCGAGGCGCCCAGCTTGGCGAAGCGCTCGGCACCGGCCTTGACCTTGCTGACGACGCCCTCTTCCATGTTCGGCGCGCTGAAGCCCTCCTTGAGCACGCCGATCTTGAGGCCCTGGACGCCCTTGCCGAGCGCCTCGGTGTAGGCGGAGACCTTCGGCGCATATTGCCTGGGATCGAGCCCGTCGGCGCCGGCCAGCACTTCGAGCAGCAGCGCATTGTCGGCAACCGACTTGGTCATCGGTCCCGTGTGGTCGATCGTCGACTCGATCGGCATCACGCCGGTGTAGGGCACGAGACCGTGGGTCGCCTTCATGCCGTAGATGCCGCAATAGGACGCGGGGATGCGGATCGAGCCGCCCTGGTCGCCGCCGATGGACATGTCGACCTCGCCGGCCGCCACCAGCGCGGCGCTACCCGAGGACGAGCCGCCGGCCGAATAGCCCATCTTCCAGGGATTGTGCACTGGCGCGGGATTGGAAGTGTGGCTGCCGCCGGACAGGCAGAAGTGCTCGCAGACCGCCTTGCCGACGATGGTGCCGCCGGCATCGAGGATGCGGGAGACGATGGTGGCGTCGGCGGCGGGAATGAAACCCTCGAGCGTGGTCGAGCCGTTCATCATCGGCACGCCGGCGAGCGCGACGTTGTCCTTCAGCACCACGGTGCGGCCTGCGAGCTTGCCGCCCGCTGCGCCCTTGACCTCGGTCTTGATCGCCCAGGCGTTGTACTTGTTCTCCTTCGCCGGCGGCTTGGCGCCCGGCGTACGCGGATATTTCACCGGCGGCAGCGGGTTCGGCAACTCATCGATGATGTCGTACTGATCGAACATGCCACCCATCAGCGACAGATATTCGGCGGCCTCCTCGACCGTCATGTTCATATGCAGGCTGGCGGCGAGATCGGCGACTTCCTCGGCATTCGGGCGTTTGATGGACATGAGTCATCCTTTCTTGTGAGGACAAGCTGGGCAGAGACAGCAAATTGTCAGTTCAATGGTCCGGCGCAGCGCGCCGGTAGATTCTAGCTCGGGACCATCTGACCTTCCCGGGCCAGCAGAGTCTCACGGTCGAGCTCCTCGGTGATGCGCCCCTTCTGGATGTGCAGGATGCGATCGGACAACGACGTGATGAATTCGAGGTTCTGCTCGACCACGATCAAAGACATCTTCCAGCGCATCTTCAGCGCCAGCAGGGTCTCGATGATCTCCTCGATGATCGATGGCTGGATGCCTTCAGTCGGCTCGTCGAGCAGGATCAGCCTCGGCTTGGTGCAGAGGCAGCGCGCCAGCGCCAGCAGTTGCTGCTCGCCGCCGGACAGCGCGCCGCCGCGACGATCGAGCAGCCGGACCAGCCGCGGGAAATCCTGGAGCACGGCATCAATGACGCTGCGATCTTCCTTGGGCGCGGATGCGAGGCCCATGCGCAGATTTTCCATGACCGACAGGTCCGGGAAGATCTCGCGGCCCTGGGGCACAAGGCCGATGCCGAGCCGCGAGCGCTCATGCGGCTTCAGATGCGTGATGGTCTTGCCGGCGAACACGACCGAGCCGTCGGTGGTCGGCAGATGCCCCATCAGCGTGCGCAGCGCGGTGGTCTTGCCCATGCCGTTGTGACCGAGAATGCCGAGATACTCGCCATCGGCCACCGTCATGTCGATGCCGAACAGGATCGGGATCCGGCCGTAGCCGGATTTGAGCCCCTTGACCTCGAGGAGCGTGCTCATGCGGCCACCTTCTTGCCGAGATAGACGTCGCGCACGCGCTGGTCGGCGAGCACCTTGTCGACGGTGTCCTCGACCAGCACGCGGCCCTGGTGGAACACGGTCACGCGCTTGGCGATCTGCTTGATGAACTCCATGTCGTGCTCGACCACGACAATGGCGCGGGTCTGGTTGATCTCGCGGATGATCGCCGCGGTGTGGAAGGTCTCCTCGTCGGTCATCCCCGCGGCGGGCTCGTCGAGCAGGATCAGCTCCGGCTCGGCGGCGAGCACCATGCCGATCTCGACCCATTGCCGCTGGCCGTGCGACAGGGTGGCGACGATGCTGTCGGCGTAGTCGGTCAGCCGGATCATCTCGAGCACGGCATTGACCGCCGGACCCTGCTGGCGCGGCGTCGCCTTGCGGCGCACCGCCATCCAGATGTTCTCGCGCACCGAGAGGCCGTTGAACACATTCGGGACCTGGGTCTTGATGCCGATCCCCATCCGCGCGATCTCGTGCGACAGCTTGCCCGCGATCGGCATGCCACGGAATGCGATGCTGCCCGACGTCGGCACCAGTTGTCCGGTCAGCGTCTTGAAGAACGTGCTCTTGCCGGCGCCGTTCGGGCCGATCAGGCAGCGCAGCTCCATCTCCTGAAGCGTGAAGTTGATGTCGTCATTAGCGACCACGCCGCCGAAGCGCATCGTCAGGTGCTCGGCCTTGAGCAGAGGAACCAGGTCCGCCATGTCATTCGGCTCCTGCGGGATGCGGCGCCGCCGCTGGCTGCATCGGGGGACCGCCGGTCTTCTTCCTGTCCGGCATCAGCCGCATCACAAGATCGCGGGCGGTCGGCACCATGCCCTTCGGCAGCAGCAGCACGAAGATCACCAGCACGCAGCCGAGCACGAGGTTGGAGTTCAAGAGCTGCTGCGAGCCGATATAGGCGACGATGTATTCGATCACGACGCAGCCGATGATCGGACCGAGCAAGGTGCCGAGACCGCCGACCGTGATCCAGATGATGATCTCGGCCGACAGCGACAGGCTGAAGATGGTGGGGCTGACAAAGGCGCCCCAGTTGACGTAGAGCGCGCCGGCAAGACCGGCGATCGCGCCGCCGAGGATGAAGGTCAGGCACTTCACGAGCCGCGGGTCATAGCCGAGCAGCGAGGCCCGCACCTCGTTCTCACGCACCGCGACGATGACGCGCCCGGCCGGCAGCGCCAGCAGCAGCCGCAGCAGCAGGAACACGCCAAGCAGCACATAGGCTGTCGTCCACCACGACTGCTCCGGCGACAGCACGGTCGACGGATCGAACGGCATGTTGAAGGTCGGCACCGCCGGCATGCCGTTGAAGCCGCCGAGCAGCGCCTTGCCGATCTTGTAGGCATCGCCCGAGGTCGAGTTGACCGAGTTGAACAGGATCAGGGTGACCGTGAGCGTGATGACGCCGAGGTAGACGTCGGAGATGCGGCCGAAGAAGATGAAGTAGCCGAGGATCGCTGCGAACAGCGCCGGAATCACGATGGCCAGCAGGATCGCAGGCGTCGAATCCTGGAAATTGATGGCCGCGATGGCATAGGCATAGCCGCCGAGCCCGAAGAACGCGGTCTGCCCGAACGACAGGATGCCGCCATAGCCCCAGATGAAGGCGAGGCTCAGCGCCAGCACCGACATCGCGGCAAACAGCGTCAGCTGCATCAGGGCGAACAGCTCGATCACGCTCGGCACGATCGCAATCGCCACGATGGCAAGGACGATCGCACCCATCTGGCCCGCAAGACGGGAGTGCTTGGGCATCACAGGTTCCCCTTGAAGAAGCGCCCGGAGATGCCCTGCGGCAGCAAGCGGATCAGCACGATCGCGGTGGTGAAGACGATGACCTCGCCATAGACAGGCGTGGTGAAGTAGGCGCCGATCTGGTTGACCGAGCCGAACAGGCTTGCCGCGGACAGCGTGCCGGAGAGGATCGCCGCGCCGCCCCCGACCACGGTCATGAAGGCTTTTGCGACATAGGCCCCGCCCATCACCGGGGTGATGCCTGACACCGGCGCCAGCAGGCCGCCGGCGAGGCCCGTCACGGCCGCACCGAGCGCGAAGGTGCTCATGTAGACGCGGGCCGGATTGACCCCGAGCGTGGCCGCCATCGCCGGGTTCTGCATCGTCGCCCGCGCCACCAGGCCGAAGCGGGTGTAGCGCATCACGCCGTAGATGATCGCCATCATGACGGCCGCCATCAACGCAAGGAACAGCGTGTAGTAGCTCGACTGGTAGGATCCGATCGAGAAGCCGCCGAGCGGCGTCGGCACGCCCTGCTGGGTGTTGCCATAGATCGTCGTGACGATCCCGATGATCAGGAGGCTGAGGCCCCAGGTCGCGAGCATCGAATCGACGAGGCGGCCATAGAGAAAGCGGATCAGGCAGCGCTCGATGACGAGGCCGACGATGCCGACGAACAACGGCGCGATGATCAGCATCGCGATCCAGATGTTCACCCCGGCGTTGGCCGAGATCACGGTGGCATAGGCTCCCAGCATGATGAACTCGCCATGGGCGAGATTGATGATCTTCATCATGCCGAAGATGATCGCGAGCCCAAGGCACAACAGGAACAGCGAGGAGATTCCGTTGAGGACGTCGAGCGCGAGGATGACGTAGATCGCCATGCGTCAGATCTTTCAAGGCAGTCCAGTGAAACCGGGCCCCGCCGGACGGCGGGACCCGGCAGGCGTCAGAGATTGATGATGTACTGCTTGACGTCGTTCGGGTTCTTGACGAGGTCGCAGACACCAGCGGTGTCGGCCGGCTTGGCGTCGGTGTAGGTCTCCAGCACCGACCATTTGCGATCCTTCACCTCGGCGAGGAACGCGTTGCGAACGGTGTGATGGGTCTGCTTGTCCAGCGAGACCTTGCCGCTGGGACCGTCGAAGACGAGGCCGCTTTCCAGCGCCTCGATCACCTTCATCCGGTCGATGCTGCCCGCCTTCTTGACGCCTTCGGCCCAGAGCATCACCCCTTCATAGGTGCACGAGGCGAGCTCGCTGATATAAGGCGAATCCGGATGCGCCTTCTTGATCTTCTCGACGAAGCTCTTGGAGGCCGGCGTGGTGAGTTCCTCGAAATAGCCGTAGGCGCCGATGATGGCGTCGCTCTCGGCGGCATCGAGCGTCGAGGGCTCGTTGACGAGGCCGAAGGTGGTCGAGGCGATCGGGATCTTCCCCTTCATGCCGGCCGCGGTCCACTGCCGGTAGAACGCGGTATGGTTGCCGCCGACCAGCGCCGACAGGATCAGGTCGGGCTTCGCCGCCTGGATCTTCGAGATCGTGGAGCCGAAATTGGTGACGTCGAGCGGGAAGAAGTCGGTCGAGAGGATCTCGCCGCCATTGTCCTTGCAGTATTTGGTCATCCACTTCGCGGTGATCTGACCGTAATTGTAGTCGGCCGCGATGATGTAGGCCTTCTTGCCGGACTTCTTCATCGCGCTCGGCACAAGCTTCTCCACGGTCTGCGCCGGCGTCGTGCCGGTGCAGAAGGTGTTGCGGTCGCAGACGCCGCCTTCGTACAGCGTGTTGTAGAAATACAGCACCTTGAAGCGGTCGAAGGTCGGCCGGATCGCCTCGCGCGAGGCCGAGGTGATGCCGCCGTGAACGACGTCGACCTTGTCCTTCACCGCCAACTGCTGGGCGTATTGCGAGTACATCTGGATGTTGGACTGGGTGTCGTAGTGGATCACCTTTAAGGGACGTCCGAGCAGGCCGCCCGCGGCATTGATCTCCTCGACGGCAAGCTGCAGCGCATAGACCATCGGCGTGCCGGAGGTGCCGATGGGACCGGACTGGTCGTGCAGGCTGCCGACCGTGATCGGATTCTCGGCCGCGAGCGCACCCGAGCGCAGCACGGCGGGTGCCGCGATCAATGTCGAGGTCGCGATGGCCGAGCGTTGCAGGAAACGACGTCGGGAGAGAGTCATAAAGGTCCCCATGGGTTGATGATGCCGGTTCATGATCCGCGATAAGTTTAAAATGACAATATTTGAAAAGGCAAGTGTTTTTAGGAAGCGCCCTGCGCGCTAGCGCGACGCGACGACCGCGAAGTCGTAGCCGTCCAGCTCGGCGAGATGGATCGGGTGGCGTCCGCCAACCACCGGCTGCGCCTCGTTGCCGCGCGCCGTGCGCCACTGCAGCGTGCGTCCGTAGAAGCGCCTGAGGTTGCGGGCGTCGAAGCTCTCGGCGCGCTCGATCAGCGCGGCGAGCGCGTGAATGCCCTCGTAGCAGGACTCGCCATAGCCGTTCGCGGGCGGCGGGTTGTCGCCGAACGCCGTGTAGTAGCGCTCCAGGAAGGCGCCGTTGTTGCGCGAGCGCAGCGATGCAAAGTAGCTAGAGGCGACGAAGACGTTCTCGGTCTCGCTGCTGTCGAGTCCATAGACGATGGTCTCGTCGAAGGCCGAGGAGAAGCGCAGAACGTGGCGGCTGAGCCCGGCGGCGCAGAAGGCGCGGCTGAAGGCGATGCAGTCGAAGCCGAGAAAGACCGGGAGAACGACATCGCTGCGCGTGGTCTTGATCCGATCGAGCATCTCGTCGAAATCATGCACGCCGACCGGCACGTAGTGCTCTCCGGTGACGACGCCGCCGTATCGCGCGATCAGGCGCTTGGCGATGTCGAGCGACGAGCGCGGCCAGATGTAGTCGTTGCCGCAGAGGAAGAAGCGCCGGGCGCGCTTGACCTCGGAGAGCCACTGCACCGCCGGCCCCAGCAACTCGCCAGCGGTCTCGCCCGTGGTCATCACGTCGCTGTTCGCCGACAGACCTTCGAACTGGGGCGTGTAGACGAACGGCACGCGGCCGCGCGCGGCTTGCGCGACAGGATCGCGCGCGTAGCTCGGCATCATGCCGACGAGGCCGTCGACGGCGAGTTCGTCGACCGCCTCGACCGCAGCCCGGCCCGCGCTGGCGGCGGTCGCGCCGGCGTCGATGACGATCAGCTCGACCTGTCGGCGGCGGATGCCGGCGGCCTGGTTGAGCTCGGTCACGGCCAGCCGCCCGCAGGCTTCGGCGGAGGGCGCCCACAACCCTGCCGAGCCGCGCTGAGGAATGATCAGGCCGATCCGAACGCTGCGCAAACGTGCCGCCTCTGCTGTCGCAGAGGACTTGCACTCACGAATCGTGCCAAGCGCGTTTTGGCGTCATCGGGGTCGTTCGTGTACCAAAGATCGCCGATTTTGGTTCTGGAACCTGACGCTGGTCAAAACATCGGCGCGTCATCGCCCACTCCTTGGGCAGCCGCTGCCGTGGCCTTGATGTCTCACCGTGGCCCGCGACTCACGGCGCGGTGGCGAGCGTCTTGCTCATTGGATAGGAGGCCGCGGTGCCGAACTTGCCGGCGGGCACGCCGACATCGGCGTAGCCGCGGGCAAGATAGAATCGGTGCGCCGTTTCGGTGCTGAGCAGCGCGACGTCGCGGGCGCCCAGTGCCATCGCCCGGCGCTCCAGCTCCGCCAACAGCGCCGAACTGATTCCACGAAAGCGCGCCTGCGGCGACACGTAGTTGGCCGTGATCTCGCCGGGGTGCGCGAGCCCGCCGACGGCGAGAATCGCCCCCTCCTCGACCGCCACCAACAGCGACCGGCCTTGCCCGTCGGCCCAGGTCGCGACGTTGTCCGGCGTCTTGTTGGCGAGCCAGCGGCCAAGGATGTCGGGATCGCCGCGGTGATCAGCCACGCACAGTTGGATGATGGATGCCCGCAGCATCTCGCAGGCCGCCGTTGCGTCTTCCGGTGTCGCATCGCGAATGACCATTCAATCCCTCTCTCGAACGGAGGGAACGCGATGCGCTCCTGCTACTCGCGCTTGCCCTGCACCCAGCTTTCGAGCATCTGCAGCGCCGAGGCGCGGTCATCGTCGGAGGCCTTGGCGAAGGCGCGGTTGTAGCTCTCCTTGATCCAGGCTTCGTCCGCACCGGCGCTGTCGCGCGCCAAGGTGAGCCACATCAGGCCGCGCGCCGGCTGGCGCGGCAGCCGGTCGCCGTTGAACAGCATCTGGCCGAGCAGCGCCTGGGCCTGATGCTGGCCCTTCTGCGCGGCGAGGCCAAGCCAGCGCGCGCCATAGCGGAAGTCGTCGCGCGAGGCATCCGCCGTCTTCAGGTACATCCGCGCCAGGTCGTATTGGGCGTCGGCATTGCCGAAGTAGGACGCCGCATAGGAGAACATCTCCCGCGCGCGATCCGGATCGGCCTTCACCTTCGTGTTGGGGATGCCGCTCAGGTAATAGCGGCCAAGCGCGACAAAGGCATTGGCAACGATCTGCGCCTGCGGCGCCGACGGACTGTCCTCCGCATGCGCATTGGCGATGCGGCTGAAATAGTCGAAGGCGCGCATGTCATCCCGCGCAACGCCATCGCCAGCCGCATACATGCGGCCGAGCTTGAACTGCGCAACCGGGTGACCTTCCTCCGCCGCGTATTGCAGCGCCGTCAGCGACTGCGTGGGCGACGTGGAGGACGTGGTCGCAGGCAACGCCTTGCGCAGCGCGCCGGCGCCGGCCTGAGCTCCAGCCACGGGGATCGCCGGCTCCTGGTTGACCGGAGCGCCATCGAACGCGAACGACGACGTCGGCAACGCGAGCGGGGCAACCCCCAGCATCAATGCGAAAATGATCCGATCAGATGTCCGCATAGCAATACTTCTCTTGCGCACCACCTGGGTGAGTCACGGCGCCCGCCACGGCCGGCCCCACCTGCTGGGCATATTTCCAAAGTGCACCTGACGTGTGATGCGTCTCACGCGGCGTCCACTTGGTCTTGCGTGTCGCCAGCTCGGCATCGCTCAACTTCACGTTAAGGATACCCGCCTCGGCGTCGATCTCGATGATGTCGCCATCCTCGACCAGAGCGATCGTTCCGCCGACCGCCGCCTCTGGTCCGATGTGGCCGATGCAGAAGCCGCGGGTCGCGCCCGAGAACCGGCCATCGGTGATGAGCGCGATCTTGCCGCCCATGCCCTGCCCGGTCAGCGCCGCCGTCGTCTGCAGCATTTCCCGCATGCCCGGACCGCCGCGCGGTCCCTCGTAGCGAATGACGATCACCTCGCCTTCGCGATAGGTGCGCTTCTGGACGGCGTCAAAGGCGTCCTCTTCCCGATCAAAGCAGCGGGCCGGCCCAGAGAATTTCAAGTTCGACATGCCCGCGACTTTCACGATCGCGCCCTCCGGCGCGAGATTGCCTTTCAGACCGACGACACCCCCGGTTGCAGTGATCGGCTGGTCGGCCGGCCTCACCACGTCCTGGTGCGGATTCCACTTCACGCCTTTGAGGTTTTCGGCGATCGTCCGGCCGGTGACTGTGAGGCAGTCGCCGTTCAAATAGCCATGGTCGAGCAACGTCTTCATCAAGAGCGGAATGCCACCAGCCTCGAACATGTCTTTGGCGACATAGCGGCCACCCGGCTTCAAATCCGCGATATAAGGTGTCTTTTTGAAGATTTCGGCGACGTCGAATAAGTCGAACTTGATGCCCGCCTCGTGTGCAATCGCAGGTAGATGCAGCGCAGCATTGGTCGACCCGCCGGACGCCGCCACAACCGCAGCGGCATTCTCCAGGGATTTTCGCGTGACGATGTCGCGCGGGCGGATATTGGCGGCGATCAGCTCCATGACCTGTTCGCCAGCCGTCATGCAGAACGAATCGCGGATTTCGTAAGGCGCCGGGGCGCCGGCCGAATAAGGCAGCGCCAGCCCGATCGCTTCAGAGACCGTCGCCATCGTATTGGCCGTGAACTGGGCGCCGCAGGCGCCGGCCGATGGACAGGCGACGCGCTCGAGCTCGTCGAGATCCTCGTCCGACATCGCACCCACCGAATGCTTGCCGACGGCCTCGAACATGTCCTGCACCGTGACCTGCTGGCCGCGAAAATTGCCCGGCAGAATCGAGCCGCCATAGATGAAGATCGAAGGCACGTTGAGCCGGACCATCGCCATCATCATGCCCGGCAGCGATTTGTCGCAGCCGGCGAGCCCGACCAGCGCATCGTAGGAATGGCCGCGAATCGTCAGCTCGACGGAATCGGCGATCGCCTCGCGCGACGGCAGCGACGAGCGCATGCCGTCATGGCCCATCGCGATGCCGTCGGTCACGGTGATGGTGCAGAATTCGCGCGGCGTGCCGCCCGCATGCGCCACGCCCTTCTTGACCGCCTGGGCCTGCCGCATCAGCGCGATGTTGCAGGGCGCGGCCTCGTTCCAGCACGAGGCGACGCCGACAAAGGGCTGGTGGATCTGGGCCGTGGTCAGGCCCATCGCGTAGAGGTAGGACCGATGCGGCGCACGCTCGGGCCCTTCCGTCACATGACGGCTGGGCAGCCTGCGCTTGATGTCGGTCTTCGCGTCCATCGCTGTTCTGGCCTCCCGGTGCTGAGGAGAACGCTAAAATCCTAGAAATGGATTTTCGGCAGCCTCACACGCACTGGTTATGTTCTGATCAAAGTATTTCACGACCAGGTGTGGCTAAAAAGCGGCGCGTTTGCGGAGCGCCGGAGATTGTTACCAAAACTTCGTAAACTGTGGCGACGTCGCAACATTCGTGGCCGACGCGCAACCATCCTCGGTTAGCATGAAGAGCGAAAGCTACTCGGGCACCACCCCGGAGGCTCGGATCATCGGCCACCATTTGCGGATCTCGGCGCGCTGCAGGGTTCCAAGGGCGGCCGGGCTGCGCTGGTCCGCCGCCGGCATCTGCAACCCCAGGTTTTTCAACTGATTTTTCACATCCGGCTCATCCAGCACAGCCACGGCGGCCGCGTTGAGCGTGTCGACGATCTCCTTGCTGACGCCCTTCGGGAGCCAGAGTCCCGACCACAGGGTCATGTGGAAGCCCGGCAGGCCGGCTTCATCGGTGGTCGGGATCTCGGGCGCGGAATCGAGGCGCTTGGCGTCCGTGACGGCGTAGGCGCGGATCGTGCCGGCGCGGACCTGGTTGATGGCGTTGGAGGTCTGGTCGACGATCAGATCGATCTGGCCGGCGACGAGATCGTTCATCGCCGGCCCCGTGCCGCGATAGGGCACGTATTGCAGCTTGAGGCCGGTGACCTGCTCGAAATAGAGGCCTGCGATGTGGCTGCCGGAGCCGTTGCCCGCCGTGCCGGCCGATACGGGGTTCGGCTGCGACTTCACCCAGGCGAGAAACTCCGGCAGCGTTTTGGCCGGGATGTTGTTCCTGCTGACGATGATCATCGGATTGCTCGGCAGCAGCACGACCGGCTCGAGATCGGCCTCGAGGTCATAGCCAAGCCGGTAGACGGCGCCGTTCGCGACGTGGGTGCCGAGATGGCCGAAGCTCACGGTGTAGCCGTCGGGCTTCGAGCGCACCGCGCGTCCCACGCCGATCGAGCCGCCCGCGCCGGTCACGTTCTCGACCAGCACGGGCTGGCCGAGCGTCCGTTTCATGTGTTCGGCGAGGATGCGCATCATCGCATCCGATGGGCCGCCGGCGGCGAACGGCACGATCACGGTGATCGCGCGCGAGGGGTAGGTGTCGGCGCGCGCTGGCACCGCCAGAGCCAGGCACGCAAACAGCACGGCGCAAAGAGCTCGTCGCATCACGTCCTCCCTTGTGTCGCACGCGCCGGTCACAGACGCGAATGCGTCTGCGCCGGAGCATGTGCTCGAGGCCGCGGTGCTGTTTTGTTAGTTAGAACTGCCCGAAGTCGATCGGCTGGTGACGATCGAGCGTCCGGGTGACCGGCGGCAGCGGATATTTAAGTCCTGTCGCGCAATTGAACAGCATGACGCTATCGTTTTTCGTCACGCGTCCGTCGGCCAGGCTCTGCTTGTAGGCGGCATAGGTCGCCGCGCCTTCCGGGCACAACAGCAGCCCCTCCTCGCGCGCGACTTCGCTGAGCGCAGATGAAATCTTCTCGTCATCGACCGCGATGGCGAAACCTTTGCTCTCGCGGACGGCGCGCAGGATAAGGAAATCACCGACCGCCTGGGGCACACGGATGCCGGACGCGATGGTGTGGGCATCCTCCCAGCGCGTCGCATGCTCGACGCCCTGCTCGAAGGCGCGCACCATCGGCGCGCAGCCGGAGGCCTGTACCGCCACCATGCGCGGGCGCTTCGATCCGATGAATCCAATTCTCTCCAATTCGTCGAACGCCTTCCACATGCCGATCAGGCCGGTGCCGCCGCCGGTCGGATAGAAGATCACGTCGGGCACGTCCCAGCCGAGCTGCTCGGCGAGCTCCAGGCCCATCGTCTTCTTGCCCTCGATGCGATAGGGCTCCTTCAGGGTCGAGGTATCGAACCAGCCGACCTTGGCCTTGCCCTCGCCGACGATCTTGCCGCAATCGTCGATCAACCCGTTGACGCGATAGACGGTCGCGCCCTGCAGCTCGATCTCGCTGACGTTCACCTCCGGCGTATCGGCCGGACAGAAGATCGTGGTCTTGATGCCGCAGGAGGTCGCGTAGGCCGCGAGCGCAGCACCGGCATTGCCGTTGGTCGGCATCGCCATGTGCTTGATGCCGAGCGCCTTGCCCATCGACACCGCCATCACCAGGCCACGCGCCTTGAACGAGCCGGTCGGCAGCCGTCCCTCGTCCTTGACGATGATCTCGCCGCCGCCGAGCTTCTTCGAGAGTTTCGGCAGATTGATCAGCGGCGTCATGACCTCGCCGAGGCTGACGATGTCCTGGCATTTGTGCACCGGCAGCAGCTCGCGATAGCGCCACATGTCGGCCGGACGCTGCGCCAGCGCGTCCTTGGTCAGCGCCTGCTTCACGCCGGCGAGATCGTAGCGCACCAGGAGCGGCTTGCCGGCCTTGGACAGGTTGTGGACCTGGTCCGCCGGATAATGATCGCCCTCCATCGCGCATTCGAGGTGGGTGACGAAGGTCGGGCGTTCGATAGTGAGATTGTCGTTGGATTTCACGGCAGGACTTTCAGGTTGGCCCGTCTGGTTGCATCCGCCATTGCCGGGCTTGACCCGGCAATCCATCCTCTTCGCGAACGTTCCAGAAGCGCGATGGATGCGCGGGTCAAGCCCGCGCATGACGACGGGAAACGAGACTACATGTTCAGCACGCGGCCGTAGGCGTCGAGCACGGCTTCCTTCATCATCTCCGACAGCGTCGGATGCGGGAACACCGTGTGCATCAGCTCTTCCTCTGTCGTTTCGAGGTTCATCGCCACGACATAGCCCTGGATCAGCTCGGTGACCTCGGCGCCGACCATGTGGGCGCCGATCAGCTGTCCCGTCTTCTTGTCGAAGATCACCTTGACGAGGCCCTGGTCCTCACCGAGCGCGATCGCCTTGCCGTTGCCGACGAAGGGGAAGCGGCCGACACGGATGTCGCGGCCCTGCTCCTTGGCCTTGGCCTCGGTCAGACCCACGGAAGCAACCTGCGGATGGCAATAGGTGCAGCCGGGAATGAGGTTCTTGTCCATCGGATGCGGATGCAGGCCCTTGATCGCCTCGATGCAGACGACGCCCTCGTGCTCGGCCTTGTGCGCCAGCATCGGGGGGCCAGCGACGTCGCCGATCGCGTAGAGGCCGGGCACGTTGGTCTTGCCGTAGCCGTCGATCACGATGCAGCCGCGATCGGTCTTCACGCCCAGCTTCTCCAGGCCGAGATTCTCGATGTTGCCGACCACACCGACCGCCGAGATCACGCGATCGAACTCGACCGACTCGGTCTTGCCCTTGCCGTCGTCGATCGTCGCCACCACGCTGTCGCTCTTCTTGTCGAGCTTGGTGACCTTGGCCCCCGTCATGATCTTGAGGCCCTGCTTCTCCAGCTGCTTGCGCGCGATGCCGGCGATCTCGGCGTCCTCCACGGGGAGAATCTGCGGCAGCACCTCGACCACGGTGACCTCGGAGCCCATGGTGCGGAAGAACGAGGCGAACTCGATGCCGATCGCGCCCGAGCCGACGACCAGCAGCGACTTCGGCATCTTGTCCGGCACCATCGCCTCGAAATAGGTCCAGATCAGCTTCTTGTCCGGCTCGAGGCCCGGCAGCACGCGCGGCCGCGCGCCTGTCGCGACGATGATATGCTTGGCCTGATAGGTCCCCTCGCCCAGCGCGCCCTTGGGCGCCTCGACATCCGACTTGGTCACCGTGATCTTGCCGGGCGCATCGATCGCGGCGCGCCCCCAGATCACCTGGACCTTGTTCTTCTTCATCAGGAAGCCGACGCCGTCGTTCAGCCGCTTGGAGACGCCGCGCGAGCGCTGCACCACCGCCTTCGGATCGTAGGAGATCTTCTCGGCAGAGAGGCCGTAATCCTTGGCGTGCTGCATGTAGTGATAGATCTCGGCCGAGCGTAAGAGCGCCTTGGTCGGGATGCAGCCCCAGTTCAGGCAGATACCACCGAGGTAGGACTTCTCGATGATCGCGGTCTTGAACCCGAGTTGGGCTGCGCGGATTGCGGCGACGTAGCCGCCCGGGCCGGAGCCGATGATGATGACGTCGAAGGATGTGTCGGCCATTACGGCTCCCATTCAACTGAAGCAGTTGGAAATCAGATGGTCGTGGTGCTGCCGACGGAACGTCGCCAGATCAAGGCTCGAATAATTGCCTCCAGCAGCATCAGCACAGCGCAGATCGCGAATCCGGCGAGCACGATTGGCGCCCAGATGCCGCGCGACAGCGCCTCGCCGGAGAAGAAAGCAGAATGGATGACGTCGATCCCGAGCGGGTTGGCGAGCAGCGCGACGCTTACCAGTGCCGTGATCCAGGGCCACCGCGTTCTGATCCGCATGCGCTGGCCCCGTTTGCCATCCCGCTCCGCAAAGCAACATCACACCATCATCATCACGGGATTCTCGATCAGCTGCTTGAACGCGCCGATCAGCTCGGCGCCGAGCGCGCCGTCGATGGCGCGGTGATCGCACGACAGGGTCACGCTCATCATGCTCGCGATCTCGATCTTACCGTTGCGCACCACCGGGCGTTCCTCGGAGGTGCCGACCGCGAGGATCGTCGCATGCGGCGGGTTGATCACCGCCGTGAAGTGATTGATGCCGTACATGCCGAGGTTGGACACGGCTGTGGTGCCGCCCTGATATTCCTCCGGCTTCAGCTTGCGCGAGCGGGCACGCGCGGCGAAGTCCTTCATCTCGCCGGAGATCGCCGACAGCGTCTTGGTCTCGGCCTTGCGGATGATCGGCGTGATCAGGCCGCCCGGCATCGCCACGGCGACGCCGACGTCGGAATGCTTGTGCTTGACCATGCCGCCTTCGGTCCAGCTGACGTTGCAATTGGGGATCTTCTGCAGCGCCACCGCCATCGCCTTGATGACGAAGTCGTTCACGCTGAGCTTGTAGAGCGGCTTCTTTTCCTTGTCCTTCGGAGCCGCCGCATTGATCTCCTCGCGCGCGGCCAAGAGCTTGCCGATGTCGCAGTCGATCGTCAGGTAGAAGTGCGGGACGTTCTGCACCGATGCGGTGAGGCGCTGCGCGATGGTGCGGCGCATGCCGTCATGCGGGATGACTTCGTAGGAGCCCGGCTCGAACAGCGCCAGGATCTGCTTGTCGGACATCGAGGGTGCGAGCGCGGGGGCGCCTGCCGCAGCGGGCGCTGCTGACGGCGCGGCCTTGAGGCCCTTGCCCGATTTCGCCTCCTCGACGTCACGCGCGACCACGCGGCCATGCGGGCCGGTGCCGGTGATGCGGGCGAGATCGATGCCGGCATCCTTGGCGAGCCGCCGTGCCAGCGGCGAGGAGAAGATGCGGGCGTGGCCGTTCAGCTGCGGCGCAGCGGCGGGCGCGGGAGCAGCAGGAGCTGCGGCCGGCTTCGGCGCAGGCGTGGCGACAGGAGCGGCTGCCGCTGCGGCAGCGGGCTTTGCTTCTGGCTTGGGAGCTGCGGCCGCCGGCGCGCTGCCGGCCGCCTTGACGTCCTCGCCCTCGCCGGCGAGCACCGCGATCACGTCGTTGACGGGTACATCCTGCGTGCCTTCCGGCACCAGGATCTTGGCGAGCGTACCTTCGTCGACCGCCTCGACTTCCATCGTGGCCTTGTCGGTCTCGATCTCGGCGATGACCTCGCCGGACTTGACCTGGTCGCCTTCCTTCTTGAGCCAACGAGCAAGGTTGCCCTTCTCCATCGTCGGCGACAGCGCGGGCATGAGAATGTTGATCGGCATGATCAGTGACCTTGTTTCGACCTGGGGCTGGTGGTGCCCGTGTCGGTCGGCCGAGCCAGCTCGGCTTCGAACATCTCGACGATGCGCTGCAGCGCCTCGTCTTCGGAATAATCGCTCTCGCGCGCATAGGCGCGCGCAGCATGGCGGGCGACGTCGACCAGGAGCAGCCCCCACACGTCGGGCTCCTCGAAGGCGCGCTGGAAGGCGATCGAGAGCCCGCCATCGAGCACGAAGGCGCGCAACACTTCGGTGGCGTCCTCGCGGCCGATGACGTCCGGCGGCAATGGCTGCTCCTTGGGTCCGGCCATCTGGGCTTTCCCTTAGCGGTAGCAGACGGATTTGGCGGCCTGCACGACCTCCGCCGCCGACGGCAGCGCGAGCTTCTCGAGGTTGGCCGCATACGGCATCGGCACGTCCTTGCCGGACACGCGGACGACCGGCGCATCGAGATAGTCGAAGGCGTGCTCCATGATCCGCGCGGCAATCTCGGCACCGACGCCGCTCTGCGCCCAACCCTCTTCCACCGTGACGGCGCGGCCGGTCTTCTTGACCGAGGCGACGATGGTCTCCGTGTCCATCGGGCGCAGGGTGCGCAGGTCGATCACCTCGGCCTCGATGCCCTCCTTGGCGAGCTCGTCGGCGGCCTTGAGCGCATAGGTCATGCCGTTCGACCACGCGATGATCGTCACGTCCTTTCCGGCGCGCGCGATGCGCGCCTTGCCGATCGGGATCACGTAGTCGTCGAGCTTCGGCACCTCGCCGGAGTGACCGTACAGCACCTCGTTCTCGAGGAAGATCACCGGGTTCGGATCACGGATCGCGGCCTTCAGCAGGCCCTTGGCGTCCGCCGCCGAATACGGCGCGACCACCTTCAGACCGGGCACGTGCGAGTACCAGGACGAGTAGTCCTGGCTGTGCTGGGCGGCAACGCGCGCCGCCGCGCCGTTCGGGCCGCGGAACACGATCGAGCAGCCCATCTGGCCGCCGGACATGTAGAGCGTCTTGGCTGCGGAGTTGATGATCTGGTCGATCGCCTGCATGGCGAAGTTGAAGGTCATGAACTCGACGATCGGCTTCAGGCCGGCCATCGCGGCACCGACACCGATGCCGGCGAAGCCGTGCTCGGTGATCGGCGTGTCCATCACGCGGCGGGCGCCGAACTCCTGCAGCAGGCCCTGGGTGACCTTGTAGGCGCCCTGATATTCGGCGACCTCCTCGCCCATGATGAAGACGTCGCCGTCGCGACGCATCTCCTCGGCCATCGCGTCGCGCAGCGCCTCGCGGATGGTCTGCGTGACCATCTCGGTGCCCGCGGGCACCTCGGGATCGGGCTGAGCAACGCTCTGCGGCGCAGCCACGCCGGTCGGCGCGGGCGCGGCCGGCGCGGCTGCGGCAGGCTCGGACGGCGGCGCCGATGGTGCAGCCTTCGTCTCGGCCGCAGGTGCTGCGGCCTTGCCGAGATCGGCCGCGGTCTCGCCGTCCGCGAGGATGGTCGCGATCGGCGTATTGACCGCGACGTCGGCGGTGCCTTCGGGGATCAGGATCTTGCCGAGCGTGCCCTCGTCGGTCGCCTCGACCTCCATCGTGGCCTTGTCGGTCTCGATCTCGGCGATCACGTCACCCGACTTGATCGCCTCGCCTTCCTTTTTCAGCCATTTGGAGAGATTGCCCTTCTCCATCGTGGGCGACAGCGCAGGCATCAAAACTTGAATTGGCATATCAGCTCCGGACAAAACAGCGTCTGCGCTTAACGGTAAACGTCGGTGTAGAGCTCGGCGACATCCGGCTCGGGATCGGCCTGGGCGAAATCGGCGGCCTCGTTGACGATCTTGCGCACGTCGGCGTCGATCGCCTTGAGATCCTGCTCGGTGACCTTGGCCGCCAGCAGGCGGTTGCGCACCTGCTCGATCGGATCCTGGTCGTGGCGCACCTTCTCGACTTCCTCGCGGGTGCGATACTTGGCCGGGTCGGACATCGAGTGGCCGCGATAGCGATAGGTCTGCATTTCCAGAATGTACGGGCCCTTGCCCTCGCGGCACCACGCGACGGCCTTCTCACCGGCAGCCTTCACGGCGCGGACGTCCATGCCGTCGACCTGCTCGCCCGGGATGTTGAAGGAGATGCCGCGCTTGGAGAAGTCGGTCTGCGCCGAGGCGCGCGACACCGCCGTGCCCATCGCATAGCGGTTGTTCTCGATGACGTAGATCACCGGCAGCTTCCAGAGCTCCGCCATGTTGAAGCTCTCATAGACCTGTCCCTGATTGGCCGCGCCGTCGCCGAAATAGGCAATGCTGACCGAGTCGTTACCGCGGTAGCGGTTGGCGAGCGCGAGGCCCGTCCCGAGCGACACCTGCGCACCGACGATGCCGTGGCCGCCGAAGAAGTTCTTCTCCATGCTGAACATGTGCATGGAGCCGCCCTTGCCCTTGGAGTAGCCGCCGCGGCGCCCGGTGAGCTCGGCCATGACGCCCTTGGCATCCATCCCGGTCGCCAGCATGTGGCCATGATCGCGATAGCCGGTGATGACCTGATCGCCCGGCTTCAGCGCCATCTGCATGCCGACGACCACAGCCTCCTGCCCGATGTAGAGGTGGCAGAAACCGCCGATCGCACCCATGCCATAAAGCTGACCCGCCTTCTCCTCAAAGCGACGGATCAGCAGCATGTCGCGTAGCGCGGCCAATTCCTGTTCTCTGGTGAATTCCGGTGGCGGGCCGTTGTCTCTGTCCTGCCCTTGTTCCTTTGCGGCGGTCTTCTTGGGTGCGGCCATGGCAATTCCGGATGAGAGAAAAAGTAGCTCTCTCTAGCTCAACTCCAAGGCACGTAAAAGGACTGCGTGAATTGCGGTTCATTTTGCTTTGCCGCACTGCAAACGAGCGCGAAATAAACGAATGCTGATGAGCGCGTTTTTGAAATTCCTGATGCCACGGCCTGCTAAAGTTTAGGCACCGCGGCGAAGGGACACGCGTCACTGCGGTCGATTGATCCGGATCAGATCACGCGGGTTGGCATAGCCGAGCTGAAAACGGGCGCGTTCATCGAGCATGTCGGGATCGACCCGGTCGGAGCGCAGCAGCAATACGCGCTTCTCACCCTCCGCCCGCTCCTGCTTCAACCGGGCGAGCTCGGAGGTGAGCGCAATGATCTCCTGGTCGAGCTCCTGACGCGCGGTCAGGCCGTACCGGCCGGTATAGGCGTTGATGCCGAAATAGCCGATGATGGCGGCCGCCATCGTGTAGAGAGCTAGCCCGGTCAGGAAGGATTTGAGGCGCGCGCGGGAGACCATGGCCCGAGAATGCGGCGCCCCGGTTAAGGAAACGCTAACCCTGAGCCCCCGTGCCGCTACGCGCTCAAGTCCGATAGGCGGGCTCCTCGGCGTCGAGCGTCCGCTTGATCGCTTCGAGATGCAGCCGTGCCGATTCCGCATCTCCCTCCCGCATCTGGCGATAGGCGGCCTCGGCGATGTCGGGCGCCACCGGCACCACCTTGCGGCCGGTTGACAGCGCCAGGCACTGAACCTGGCAGGCGCGCTCGAGATAATAGAGATCATCCCAGGCTTCGGCGATGGTCGGCGCCAGGACCATGACGCCATGATGCTTCATGAAGACGATGTCGGCATCACCGACAGCCCCGGCGATGCGGTCCCCCTCGCGCGCGTCGAGCGCCAGCCCGTTGTAGTTCGCGTCGACGGCGGTTCGTCCATAGAATTTCAGCGCCGTCTGCCCGGCGAAGATCAGCGGATCGCCTTCGGTCATCGAGAGCGCGGTGGCATACGGCATGTGCGTATGGAACGCGACCTTGGCGCGCGGCAGCGCCTTGTGGATGCGGGCGTGGATATAGAACGCGGTCGCCTCCGGGCGGCCGTCGCCGGCAATGACGTTGCCGTCGAAATCGCAAACCAACAGCTTCGAGGCCGTCAGTTCGCGGAATGCATAGCCGTAGGGATTGACGATGAAGAGGTCGTCATAGCCGGGCACCAGCGCCGAGAAGTGGTTGCAGATGCCCTCCTCGAGTCCATGCCGTGCGGCCATCCGGAAGCAGGCCGCCAGATCGACCCGCGCCTGCCAGACCGCCTCCGAGTCGAGATCCGGCTGGTTCGGGCCGGGCTTCACTGACGACGCGGGTGTGAACGAATGGGCCATCATGCTTCCTTGGCAATGCGCATCCTTGCGCAGATCCGGCACTGCCTTGAAACGGATCGGGCAAGGCGCGTCAACGCCCTGCCCGGATCATACCCGTCATGCAGTTGGCGCCCGCCGCACGGGCGGAGGCACTGCGACGACCCTGGTCAGCCGTTCTGCTTGGCCACGAAGGCGGCGAACGCCTCCAGATATTGCTGCAGCACCGTCTTGAGCGAGTCCTTGACCAGCTCGCCCTGGACGTCGAAGGCGTCGCCGACCCCGTTCAGGTAGATCTCCGGCTGCCCCATGACCGGGCCCGCGATGCCCGGCATGATGTTCTGCAGGTGCTTGGCCGCCGCGACGCCGCCGAGCGGCCCCGGCGAGTTGGCGATGAGACCGACCGGCTTGCCCAGGAACGAGCTCTGCCCATAGGGGCGCGAGGCGATGTCGATCGCATTCTTTAGCACGCCGGGAATCGAGCGGTTGTATTCGGGCGTCAAGATGAGCACGCCGTTCGAGGCCTTCAGCTTGTCGCGCAGCGCGAGCCAGTCGGCCGGCGGATTGGCTTCGAGATCCTGGTTGAAGAACGACAGGCCGTTGAGCGTGGTGACGTCGATCTTCAGGCTGACCGGCGCCAGCTTGGCCAGGGCTTTGGCGATCTTGAGCGTGAAGCTCTCCTTGCGGAGACTGCCGACGAGGGCGACGATCGAATAGGGTGCAGGCATGGGGAGATCCTTCGAGGAGCGGCGTGTGAGGGGCACTTAAAGCGCTCCGGCAGGAACATGCAAGTGCATGAAACCGGATCCCGCGATTCCCTCGGGCTCAACCCGTCTCGTTGAGGTGACGGGTGAATTCCGCCACCGCCTGATGCGTCAGCCAGATGGCCTGTCCGTCGACCGGCTGCGCCCACGACGAGACCTTGGCGATCACGATCTCGTTGGACGTATCCACGAACAGGTTCTGGCCGTGAATGCCCATCGCGAACATGAGCTGCGGCTGGTCGTTGATGACGTACCAGCCGCTGCGATAATGCATGTTGCGGCTGATGGCGGCAAAGCTGTCGCGCCACTGCCCGTCGCGCCAGGCCTGGACGTCGCCATTGTGCCTGATGTCGTCGAGCCAGGACGGCGGGATGATGGTGTGCGAGCCGCGCCGGCCGCCTGACAGCACGAGCTGGCCGAGCCGCGCAACGTCGCGCAAGGTGGCGCAGAAGCCGCCGGTGCAGCGCGGCGCGCCCTTGCGGTCGAGCGTGATGAAGGCCTCGCCGCTGGCGCCCATCGGCTTCCACAACAGGGTGCTGACGAGGCTCGCGAAGCTGCGGCCGGTGGCCCGCTCGATCGCCCAGCCGAGCAGATCGGTGTTGGCGGAGACGTAGCTGAAGGTGCCGCCATGCGGAATCGCCTGCGCGCGCATCGTCTCGAAGAAATCGTGCAGGTTCGGCGTCGTGCGAGGTGCGACCGGCTCCCAGCCCGCGGCGTCGGCATAGGCCTGCAGGCCGGCGCCATCGAAGATAATGCCGGCCCGCATGTCGAGGAGCTGGCGGATCGTGGCGCCGCGATAGGCCGTGGCTGCCACTTCCGGCACGTAGCGCGTGACCTCGGCGTCGACGTCGAGCTCGCCGCGGCCGGCCAGGATGCCGGCCATCAGCCCGGTGATCGATTTGGTCGCGGACATCAGGATGTGCGGCGTGTCGCGGTCGGTGCCGCCATCATAGTGCTCGAACACGATGCGGCCGTCGTGGAGGATCAGGAGCCCGTCCGTCGCCGTCGCTTTCAGGAAGCCGTCGAGGTCGAGCGTGCCGCCCTTCGGCAGGCGCAGGCTGAACTGATCGAAGGAGATCGGACTTGCCGGCAGCGGCCACGCGCTGCCGGGCGCGCTCTCGATGTCGGCGACCGGCAGGATCGACCGGATGTTGTGGAAGGCCCAGCGGCTGAACGGCGCGGAGCGCCAGTTGGAAAGATCGGCGCTGGAGGTTGAGAGATCGGTCGACATGCAAGGCCCTGCGGACATCCCGGGAGGTTCGACATAGGCGCTCGCGCGAGCCGCGGAAAGCCCGACATTTCGCATATGCAAAAACGAGCAGGCCGCCCGAAGGCGGCCCCCCCTTCTCTCTCCTCCGTCATTGCGAGGAGCGAAGCGACGAAGCAATCCAGAGTCCCAACCGAGCCCTGGATTGCTTCGCGGAGCCTGTAATCGGGCCGCGCGTTCGCGCGGACCCGTTGGCTCGCAATGACGGCGACGAATTCGCGGTCCCCGCTCAGATCACCGGATTCCACGGCGCCGGAATCAGCCGGTACTTGGCGCCGTCCTTCTCGACATAGCCCACCGAGGGGAACGAGAAGTGGAAGCCGATCACCTTGGCCTTCTCGGCGGCGGCCATGTCGTAGAACTTGTGCCGCGTCTCCTGCGCCATCGCTGCATCGGTGTCGAACATCACGTGCCAGTCCGGGTTGCGCAGGAACAGCTCGGGGACGTTGGTGACGTCGGCCTGGATCAGGACCCTGGCATTGCCCGAGGCGACCGCGAACGAGGTGTGGCCCGGCGTGTGACCGGGCGTGCCGAGCGCGGTGATGCCGGGCGCGACCTCCTTGTCCCACTCGTACTGGGTGACCTTGCTCTCGAGCCCGCCGAACACCTTCTTGAAGTTGGCGAAGTTGCCCTTCATCAAGTCGGTCTGCGCCTTCGCGGCATTCTCGTCGCTGGCCCAGAACGCCCACTCCTTGGCCGGCACCTTCAGCTCGGCGTTCGGGAACGCCAGCGAGCCGTCGGCGAGCTTGAGGCCGTTGATGTGGTCGCCATGCATGTGGGAGAGCACGACGACGTCGATGCTCTTCGGATCGACGCCGGCGGCAGCGAGGTTCTGCAGCGTGCGGCCAACCGCGCCCTTGCTGGCCTCGAAGGCGCCAGCGCCGTTGCCGGTGTCGATCAGGACCAGCTTGGAGCCGGTGTTGATCAGCTGCGGATTGAAGGGGATCGTGATCATGCCCTTCGGCATGTAGGCGCTTTCGGCAGCCGCGAGCGCGTCGTCCTTGGCGGTGTTGACGACGAACTTGTCGGGCATCGGGAAGGTGCGCGCGCCGTCATTGACGGAGGTGCACTCGTAGTCGCCGACCTTGTAGCGGTAGAAGCCGGGCGCCTGCGCGCCGGCGGGCGCAACCGCCGCGCGTGCCTGTCCGGTTAGCGGCGGCAAAGCGGTTGCAGCTCCGGCGAGGGCCGCACCGGCCAGAAATCGACGGCGATCCAATCGGGTCATGACAAATCTCTCCTCAGTGCTCCATGCGGCTGACACCGCCCCCAGACAAACGGGGCGGATTTTCTCCGCATGCGGGCCAAACGCAAGCCCGTCAGCAACGTCCGGGGAGCGACGTTAGGTCACTTCTCTTTGTTGGGGTCGATGAGGAATTTTTCGCCGGTGGCCCGTTTAGCGTACACGGCGAGGTTGGCCGGATCGAGCGCCTCGGTCAGCGAGACGACCTTGGTGTAGTGGCTCGCGAAGGTCGTCTTGAGCTCGTCGACGACGCGCTGCCGCAACCGCTCGGTATCCGTCTTGCCGATCTTCATCAGGAATGGGAACAGCAGCCAGCCGCCGACGCTCCAGGTCATGCCGAAGCCGCGCGTGATCTCGGTCGGGCGCGTATCCAGGCTGCCGTAGATGTAGACCTGCTTGTGCACGTTCGAGCCGTAGCGGCTGTAGGGATGCTTGCCGGACTTGTTGATCGCAGCTTCCATCGCGTTGAGGATCTGGCCCGCGAGCTTGCCGCCGCCGATCGCATCGAAGGCGATAGTCGCGCCGGTCTCGACCAGCGCCGCGATGAGATCGTCCATGAAGGTCGGTGACGTCGAATCCACCACGTATTTGGCGCCGAGGCCGCGCAGGATCTCGGCCTGTGCTGCACTGCGCACGATGTTGACGAGCGGGATGCCGTCCTTGAGGCAGATCTTGTTGAGCATCTGCCCGAGATTGGAGGCGGCCGCGGTATGCACCAGCGCGGTATGGCCCTCGCGCCGCATCGTCTCGGTCATGCCGAGCGACGTCAGCGGATTGACGAAGCAGGAGGCGCCCTCGGCCGGCGTGGTGCCGGCCGGCAGCGGCAGGCATTCGGAGACCTTCAGGCAGCGATACTGGCTGTACATCGCGCCGCCGATAGCCGCGACGGTGCGGCCCATCAGCGCCTTGGCGGCGTCCGACGAGCCGGTCTTGACCACGACGCCAGCGCCCTCATTGCCGACGGCCAAGGACTCGTCGAGCCGGCCGGCCATCGCCCGCATACCCGCCTCCGGCACCTTGGCGGTGACCACGGGGCGGTCCGTGGTGCCGGACGCCTGCAGGGTCGACAGATCGGCCGCGCCGACGAGGAGGCCCAGATCGGACGGATTGATCGGCGCCGCCTCGATCCGCACCACCACCTCGTCCGGCCCCGGCTCGGGGGTCGGCACGTCGACCAGCGAGAGCTCGAGCTCGCCGCTGCGCCTGATCAGGGTCCGCAGTTGCAGGCCCTGTGTCTCGACACCCATGCGTGCCTCCCTTTTTTCTTTGGTTAGCTTAGTCCAGACTCAGGCCAGCGCCTTCAGCGCCGCCCTGCCCGCATACTTGGCCTGCGCATCCAGCTCCTGCTCGATGCGCAGCAGCTGGTTGTACTTGGCGGTGCGGTCGGCGCGCGCCAGCGAGCCGGTCTTGATCTGCCCGCAATTGGTGGCGACCGCGAGATCGGCGATCGTGGAATCCTCGGTCTCGCCCGAGCGGTGCGACATGACAGCGGTGTAGCCGGCCTTGTAGGCCATCTCGACCGCGGCCAAGGTCTCGGTGAGCGTGCCGATCTGGTTGACCTTGATCAGGATCGAGTTGGCGCGGCCGTTGCGGATGCCGTCGGCGAGACGGTTGACGTTGGTGACGAACAGGTCGTCGCCGACGAGCTGGCACTTGTGGCCGATCAGGTCGGTCAGCTCCTTCCAGCCGTCCATGTCGTCCTCGGACATGCCGTCCTCGATCGAGGCGATCGGGTAGCGGGCGACCAGATCCGCGAGATACTTGGCCTGCTCGGAGCGCGAGCGCGACTTGTTCTCGCCCTCGTAGACGTACTTGCCGTCCTTGAAGAACTCGGTCGCGGCGCAGTCGAGCGCCAGCATGACGTCCTCGCCGGCGGTGTAGCCGGCCTTGCCGATCGCGCTCATGACGAAGTCGAGCGCTGCGTCCGCCGACGGCAGGTTCGGCGCGAAGCCACCCTCGTCGCCGACATTGGTGTTGTGGCCCGCCTTCTTCAGCTCGGCCTTCAAGGTGTGGAAGATCTCCGAGCCGCAGCGCAAAGCTTCCGCGAAGCTCGGCGCGCCCACCGGCATGATCATGAATTCCTGGAAATCGATCGGATTGTCGGCGTGGACGCCGCCATTGACGATGTTCATCATCGGCACCGGCAGGGTGCGGGCCGAGGTGCCGCCGACATAGCGATACAGCGGCATGTCGTAGGAGATCGCCGCCGCCTTGGCGCAGGCGAGCGAGACTCCGAGAATGGCGTTGGCGCCGATCCGGCTCTTGTTCTCGGTGCCGTCGAGCTCGATCAGGATCTGGTCGATCTGGACCTGGTCCTGCACCGACATGTCGCTCAAGGCCTCATAGACCTCGTCGTTGATGGCTTCGACGGCCTTCAGCACGCCCTTGCCGAGATAGCGGTGCTTGTCGCCGTCGCGCAGCTCGACCGCCTCATGGGCGCCCGTGGAAGCGCCGGACGGCACGGCAGCGCGGCCGACCGAGCCGTCCTCCAGCACGACGTCGACCTCGACCGTGGGATTGCCGCGGCTGTCCAGGATTTCGCGGCCGATGATGTCGACGATGGCGGTCATGAGGTCCTCTCGCGGGCTTTTCTGGGTGAGCGTTGTTGCGCCGCTTCTACCGCAAGGTCACGGGGGCGAAAAGGCCACCTGACGCGGAAATCACGAAGCGGATGACGTGGGCGCTCCGATTGGCTAAAGGGGCGCCTCTGCGGCAGGTGACACGACACATGGCGAAAAAATCCAACCCATCCCTGACATCCGCCGGCCTTCAGCTTGGCCGCGAGGTGGCGACGCCCGACAGTCCGGACGCGGCCAAGCTCGACCGCGTTCCCAATCCGCAGAAGGACACGGATTACCTGGCCCGCTTCACGGTGCCCGAGTTCACCTCGCTCTGCCCCGTGACCGGTCAGCCGGACTTCGCCCATATCGTCATCGACTACGCCCCCGGTCCCTGGCTGGTCGAATCCAAGTCGCTCAAGCTGTACCTCGCGAGCTTCCGCAACCACGGCGCCTTCCACGAGGACTGCACCGTCGCGATCGGCAAGCGCCTGGCGTCAGAGATCAAGCCCAAATGGCTGCGCATCGGCGGCTACTGGTACCCCCGCGGCGGCATCCCGATCGACGTGTTCTGGCAAACGGGCAAGCTGCCGAAGGGCCTGTGGGTGCCGGACCAGGGCGTGGCGCCGTATCGCGGGCGGGGGTGATGACGATCGAGAAGCGGAAGGTGCGGTCGTGAACGGCGCAGTCGAATATGCCCGCCTGTCGGTGTTCTGTCCCAAGTGCACCACAACCGTCACGTGGCCGCCTTCGCTGTCAGCAACGGACAAGGCGAGAATTGCAGCCGAAATCCGCCGCAGCCAGATTGAGGGCCACAAACTGCTCGTCGCCCAGTTTGGCTTCTCGATGAGGGAAGCCAAAGCTCTGACGCTGCATGTCACGCTGACGGAAGGCACGTGCCACCGCTGCCGTCGTCCGCTTTCCCAGAAGGACGATGTGAGCGTCTGCGAGACGTGCCGCTCGGCCAACCTCGACTGGTAGTCGCCGATCGCGCGCTCCTGCCTCAATACGCGTCGTAGCCGTCGAACTTCGCCTTGTAGGCGGATGGACACAGGATCTGAAACGTACTCAGCATTGCGTCCGTCCTCGCCGCCGTGCTGTTGTCGACGATCTGCTCGTTGCGATGATCCTTCCAGTTGGTGCGGATCATCTTCTTTCCTTCGCCGCTCGACTGAGGCTCCCCGGTGCCGACCAGCGAGTAGTTGCCGAACTCGGTATAAACCGTGTTCTTGGAGCACATCGCCCGCCGCTTGGTCTGTTTGCCGGCGTTGAGATCCATGACCTGCTTGGCGCAACGCGCCACTTCCGCCGGCTTGATGTCGTCAGGCGGCGGCTCGCGCAGGCAGCTCTCGATCGCGTCGTCGAGCTCGATCCGGAACGTCACCGCGGCGGTGTCGCTATCCTGGTGGGAGATGGTCAGAATGGTCGCATCGCCCCTGTGGGCGCTGAGCAGGATCTTGGCAGGCGCCGTCGCAGCAACGCGTGGGCTATCGGACTTGGCCGAGGGCTGCGCCAGCGCCTGATGGAAACCGCCCGCAACGATCGCGACATACAGCAACAAATGCCCCGCCCGCTTCACCGTCGTTCTCCCTTCACTCACCGCCAAGAATGTTAGATGGAACAAATCAGAAACACAAGTCAAAATACCTTCAGGTTGTATTGGCCGGCGCACGCATTTGCGGCGCAGCGCATGCAAAGTCCCGCATCAATGACCGTCCGTGGCGGCAAGTCGCCCGTCGGGCATGGTTGCTATCAGGCGAGGCCCTTCGCCATCGATTTCGACTGCTGAACCTCCTGCGCCTCAAAACTGAATTTTGTTGTCCGCTCATGGCGATCACCCCTGTCCAGATCTTCCGCGAAAAACATTCTTCTTTCGCTTTATCGGAATTCGTGATTGATTGCTCCCGTCCCGTCTCGATCAGAGGGGCGCTTCGCGGTCGTCACGGACGTTGAGGCGGGATGCGGTGGGCGTGTCGGGGTCGCAGCGTGATCACTCATGCGGACGAGCGGTCCTGATGCGCCGGCGAAATCGTATGGTCCTGGCCTCCCGACGCTGAGGCTACGCTGGCGGTGATGATGATCCGCCGGTCACGGGGGCAAGACAGCCCGGTCCCCGGGGAGAGTACGTATAAGCCGCCCAACCATCGCGCGGGGAATGCCGGGATGTCTCGGCTGAACCTGTGGTTCCTGCCGCCAGCATTTTTTCTCGCTGGCGGGCCATGGGGGCGGCCGGCTCCCGGCATTCCCCGTGCCCTCTTCTCGGAAAAGGGCACTCTCAAAGACAAAGCTCGGACGCCGATGCGCCGCGAGATCGGGGCGGTGCGTCCGTGTCAACGACAGCAACACGCCATGTCAGAGGCGCGCAGCATCAGCATCAACAGCGAGGAAAGGATGGCCGGCTCGCAAGCGAGCGCGCCGTCACGTCGCCGCCGCATCCGCGGGCGGCCGCTGCCGCAGCAGCGCGGCGCAGGCGAAGCCGAGGACGACCATCAGGGCGGCGGCGATGAGCAGCGTCGGCTGCTTGCCGCCATGGACGACGCCAAAACCATAGGCGATCGGGCCGACCGTCTGGCCCATGAAGAAGAAGAACGAGTGCAGCGACATCGCGGTCGCGCGCGCCCCGATCGACAGCTCGCTGGCGAACACCTGCAGGCAGCCATGGATCATGTAGAAGCCCCAGCCCATCAGCAGCATGCAGCCGAACTGCAGCTTCCAGCCCGGGCCGAAGGCGAGCGCGGCGAATTGCAACCCGACCAGGGCAGCGCCCGTGATCATCATGCCCTTGACGCCGAGCCGCGGCAGGAAGTTCGACACCGTGAACGTGTAGAACAGCCCGCCGACCGCGAAGCCTGCGATGACGATGCCCGCAATCGACAGCGAGGTCTCGCCGAGATCGAACAGGAACGAGGCGATGAACGGAAACAGCCCGAATACGCAGCAGCCTTCGACGAACACCGCCGAGAAGCAGAAGCGCGAATTGGGATTGGTGAAGATGGTGCGGTAGCCCTTCTTCAACGCGGCCAGATCGGTCGTCGCCACGTGCGTGACCTTGGCGCCGCGAAAGCCTGCCGCCACCGCGAAGGAGGCGATCAGCCCGAGCGCTCCGAGGATCGCGAGCACGCCGCGCCAGCCGATGAAATCGCCAATGACGCCCGATGCCGTGGCACCGAGCAGGTTGCCGGCCATCGAACCGGCGAGCGTGCGGCCGATCGCGACCTGGCGCTTGTCCGGCGCGACGAGATCGCTGGTCAGCCCGAGCGCCACCGGAAACACGCCGCCGGAGGCGATGCCGGCGAGAATGCGCGAGGCAAACAGCAGCGGAAACGAGGTGGCGAGCGCGCCGAGGATGCTGGCGACACCGAGCAATGCGAGGCACAGCGTCATCAGCCGCGCCTTGCCGAACAGATCGGCGGCGGCGCCGATCGCCGGCTGGATCAGGGCATAGATCAGCGCATAGCCGGCCGCGATCCCGGCCGCGGTGGTGATGCTGATTGCGAAATCGTCGGCGACATGCGGCAGCACCGGATCGAGCGCCCGCGTCGACAGCGCCGCCGAGAAGCCCGCCAGCGCGATGATGTTCACGGCCGGTGGAAACTTCCCCGCGGACTTGGCGACGGTCTGGTGCATCAGCGCCCGGCGTCCGCCGCCGGCGCCTTAGCGAGTGCGTCGAAGGCCATCAGCGTTCGCAGCAGCCCCTCGAACTGCGCGAGCGGCACCATGTTCGGCCCGTCGGACGGCGCATGATCGGGATCGGGATGCGTCTCGATGAACACGCCGGCCACGCCGACCGCCACCGCCGCGCGCGCCAGCACCGGCACGAATTCGCGCTCGCCGCCCGACGAGGTGCCCTTCCCGCCTGGCTGCTGCACCGAATGCGTGGCGTCGAAGATCACCGGCGCGCCAGTCGTGCGCGCCATGATCGGCAGCGCGCGCATGTCGGAGACCAGCGTGTTGTAGCCGAACGAGACGCCGCGCTCGGTGACCAGCACGTTGCGATTGCCGGAGCCGGTGATCTTGGCCACGACATTGGCCATGTCCCAGGGCGCCAGGAACTGGCCCTTCTTGACGTTGACGACCTTGCCGGTCGCGGCGGCCGCGAGCAGCAGGTCGGTCTGCCGGCACAGGAACGCCGGGATCTGCAGCACGTCGACGGCCTGCGCCACCTCGGCGCATTGGCCGGCGTCATGCACATCGGTCAGCACGGGCAGACCGAGCGCGGAGCGGATCTCGGCGAAGATCGGCAGCGACTGCGCAAGGCCAAGCCCGCGTGCGGCGGAGGCGCTGGTGCGGTTGGCCTTGTCGAACGAGGTCTTGTAGACGAGACCGATGCCGAGCCGCGTCGCGATCTCCTTGAGCGCCGAGGCCACCTCCAGCGCGTGCGCCCGGCTCTCGAGCTGGCATGGTCCCGCGATGATCGCGAGCGGCAGCTGATTGCCAAACTTGACGGAGCCGAGCGTGACGACCGGAGCGGCAGAGATCGAAGCGTTCACGACATCATCCTCATGTGAGCGCGCGACCATGGCCCAGCGCTGGCGTCCGGATCAACCCGGCGTGTGCCCGCGAATAGCAGGGTTGCGGGGATCGGTCATCCCCGCCCCTGCCCGGGCTCTAGTTCAACGCCGAGAACGCCGTCGGCACCAGGAACTGGCTGGTGATGTTGGCGACGATCTGGCCGTCCTCCTCGCTCTTGGCGCGCGCCGCGATCCAATCGGGATCGGTCATGAACTTGGTCCACTTGGTCTCGCGCTCGGCGAGCGATTCCCAGGCCAGGAAATAGGTCAGGTCCTGGTTGGATTCGCCGATCAGGGTCGTGAAGAAGCCGACCGGGCGGATGCCATGCTTCTCCCACAGCTTCAGCGTCGTGGTCTCGAAGCGCTTCAGCAGCGCCGGCAGCCGGCCCGGAATGCAGCGATAGATGCGGCTCTCGTAGATCATTGGTCACTCCCTGATCTGTTGGATCGGGAGCGTTCTCGCAATATTCGGCCACACCGTCAAAGACGGTCGTCAGACCAGCCGCGACTGCACCATCGCCGCCTGGATGAAGGACGCGAACAAGGGATGCGGCTCGAACGGGCGCGACTTCAGCTCGGGATGGAATTGCACGCCAATGAACCAGGGATGGTCCTCGTATTCCACGATCTCCGGCAGCACGCCGTCCGGCGACAGGCCGGAGAACTTCAGACCGTGCTGCTCGAGCCGGTCCTTGTAGGCGGTGTTGACCTCGTAGCGGTGGCGATGGCGCTCGGAGATCTCGGTGGCGCCGCCATAGACCTCGGAGACGCGGCTGCCGCGCTTGAGCGCCGCAGGATAGGCGCCGAGCCGCATCGTGCCGCCGAGATCGCCGCTCTTGGAGCGCTTCTCCAGCTCGTTGCCGCGCAGCCATTCCGTCATCAGGCCGACGAGCGGCTCCGGCGTCGGACCGAACTCGGTCGAGTTGGCCTCGGTGATGCCGACGAGATTGCGCGCCGCCTCGATCACCGCCATCTGCATGCCGAAGCAGATGCCGAAATACGGCACGTCACGCTCCCGCGCGAACCGCGCCGCGCGGATCTTGCCCTCGGCGCCGCGCTGGCCGAAGCCGCCGGGCACCAGGATGCCGTTGACGTGCTCGAGGAATGGCGCCGGGTCTTCGTTCTCGAACACCTCGCTCTCGATCCAGTCGAGCTTGACGCGGACCTTGTTGGCGATCCCGCCGTGAGAGAGCGCCTCGATCAGCGACTTATAGGCATCCTTCATGCCGGTGTACTTGCCGACGATCGCGATCGTCACGTCACCTTCGGGATTGCGGACGCGTTCGTTGATCGTGTGCCAGCTCGCCAGCGCCGGCGGCACCCGCGGCTCGATGCCGAACGCGGCCAGCACCTCGTCGTCGAGGCCGGCGGCATGATAGGCCTCCGGCACGGCATAGATGTTGTCGACGTCACGCGCCTCGATGACGGCGCTTTCACGCACGTTGCAGAACAGGCCGAGCTTGCGCCGTTCCTCCTTCGGGATCGGGCGGTCGGTGCGGCACAGCAGGATGTCCGGCTGGATGCCGATCGAGCGCAGCTCCTTGACCGAATGCTGCGTCGGCTTGGTCTTCAACTCGCCGGCGCTCGGGATGTAGGGCAGCAGCGTGAGATGGATGTAGATCGCGTGATGGCGCGGCAGCTCGTTGCCGAGCTGCCGGATCGCCTCGAAGAACGGCAGGCCCTCGATGTCGCCGACGGTGCCGCCGATCTCGACCAGCACGAAATCGTACTCGTCATTCCCGGACAGGACGAAATCCTTGATCGCATTCGTCACGTGCGGGACGACCTGGATGGTCGCGCCGAGATAGTCGCCGCGCCGCTCCTTGGTCAGGATGTCCTGGTAGATCCGGCCCGTGGTGATGTTGTCGGCCTTGGTCGCCGGACGGCCGGTGAAGCGTTCATAATGGCCGAGATCGAGATCGGTCTCGGCGCCGTCATCGGTCACGAACACTTCGCCGTGCTGATACGGCGACATCGTGCCTGGATCGAGGTTGAGATAGGGGTCGAGCTTGCGAAGCCGGACCTTGTAGCCGCGGGCCTGCAGCAGCGCGCCTAACGCGGCTGAAGCCAGACCCTTTCCGAGCGAGGAAACCACGCCGCCGGTGATGAAGATGTACCGCGCCATGGGACCCTACCTTTAATGCCGCGCGCTCGATTCGCCAAAACGAATCGCTTGCAGCCCGCAACGCTGTCGCGGGCCTGTGGGTTACTTCAAAATATTAATGGTCTCAGGTACTTGAGACCGCCTCATGACGCAGGATGCCAATTGCGTTCCTGCATGGCTTGCCCGCGTTATTGCGACTGCGGGGCCTGCGGCGCAGCCGGAGCCGCGGGTGCCTGCTGCTCGTCGGCCTTCTTGAGCTGGTCGAGCACGCCGCCCGCGGTCGGCGCCGCTGGGGTCGCTCCGCCTGACTGGGTCTGCCCCGGCAGGTTGTTGAGAATCGAGGTCGGCTTGCGATCCAGACCCGCGAGCCAAGTCAGCGCCAGGCTGGTGAGGAAGAAGAGGAGTGCCAGGATCGCGGTCGTGCGCGTTAGCAGGTTGGCCGTGCCGCGGCTCGACATGAAGCCGGCGCCGCCGCCCATGCCAAGGCCACCGCCCTCGGATTTCTGTAACAGCACCGTACCGATCAGGACGGCGACAATCATGAGGTGGATGACGATCAAGACAGTCTGCATGGTGACCTTCCGTCACAAGCCCTCGCAGGCCCCGACCGGGGGCCGGGATCGCGAGAGCTTCGCGGGCTATTCGGAAATTTGCGCGGTGTTACACGATCATGTCGAGCAAAGCCACCCCGCAGATAATCGCAACCGCGCTTCGCACAAGCACCGACGTCGCCCCCCGGGTCGACACTTGCCGGCCGCTCCAATATCCACTATTAGAGACAAATGGATCAAATAATAGACGATTTCAGCCAGAGGCTCGCCCGTCGCCTGCTGCTGGAACGGGACGGCCGTGGGTGGTCGCTGGCCGACCTCGCCGAACGCTCTGGCGTGTCGAAGGCGACCATCAGCAAGATCGAGCGTGCCGAAGTCAGCCCGACCGCGGTGATCCTGGTCAAGCTCGCAAGCGCTTTCGATCTCACGCTGGCCGGCTTGATGCTCCGCGCCGAAGCCCAGTCGGAGCGCCTGTCCAAGGCCGCCGAGCAGCCGGTCTGGCGCGACCCGGACACGGGCTACGTCAGGCGCCAGGTCTTTCTCAGGCCGGATCATCCGATCGAATTGGTGACCGTCGAGATGCCGGCGCACCGCAGCGTGACCTTGCCGGCCTCCTCCTACATCCACATCCGCCAGCTCCTCTGGGTTCAGAGCGGGCAATTGACCATCACGGAAGGCGCGGAACGCCACGTGCTCGGGCCGGGCGACTGCCTCGGCTTCGGCCCACCGATCGACACCACCTTTGCCAATGAGACCGACGCGCCCTGCGTCTACGTCGTCGCCCTTGCCAGGAGTTGAGAATGTCCCCGCCCCGAATCGCGGCCCTGTCAGATACGCCGGCAATCCGGGCTGCGCTTCGCGCAATGCTGATCGAAACGGTCGCCCATGGTGGCTCGGTCAGCTTCATGCACCCGCTTCGTGAGGAGGATGCCGACGCGTTCTGGCGGGAATCGCTGTCGGCCGCGGCGCGCGGCGAACGAGCCGTTCTTGGCGCCTTCGATGGAGAGGATGTGATCGCCACCGTGACGCTACAGCTGAAGCTGCCGCCAAACCAGCCGCACCGCGCCGAGATCGCAAAGATGATGACGCGCATCAGCCACCGCAAACGCGGAATCGCGACCGCGCTGCTGACCGCGGCCGAAAACCTCGCCCGCGCGCATGGGCGGACGATGCTGGTCCTCGATACCGCCGAGGATGGGGGCGCCTCACAGCTCTATGAAAGCGTCGGCTTCCAGCTGAGCGGAACCATTCCGGACTATGCCTTGAAGCCGCATGGCGGCCTCACCGGCACGAAGATCTATTGGAAGCGAATCGAACAGGCGGACTGAGGCGCGCGCTTTCGCTCACGTCGCTTCTCAACAGCCCTTCGCAATGGCGAGAAAGTCCGAGGCTTTCAGGCTGGCGCCGCCGACCAGCGCGCCGTTGACATTCGCGACCGCCATCAGCTCGGCCGCATTGGAGGGCTTCACCGAGCCGCCATAGAGGATGCGCGTCCGCGCTCCCTCCTGCTTGAAGCGATCGATCAGCAGCTCTCTGATAAAGGCATGAATCTGCTCGACATCCTTGGCGGTCGGGGTCAGGCCGGTGCCGATCGCCCAGATCGGCTCATAGGCCACGACCAGGTTGTCGGCCCGTGAGCCCTGCGGCAGACTGAGGTTGAGCTGGCCGCGCAGGATGTCGAGCGTCTGCCCGGCATCGCGCTGCTGCTGGGTTTCGCCGACGCAAACGATCGCGACCAATCCGGCGCGCCACACCGCCTCGGTCTTCTGGTGCACCACAACATCGGTTTCGCCATGATCGGCGCGCCGTTCGGAATGGCCGACGATGATGGCGCTGGCGCCGGCATCGGCCAGCATCTCCGCCGAGATGTCCCCGGTATGGGCTCCCGACGCCTTGGGGTGGCAATCCTGGGCCCCGACCGCGATCGCGTGGGTGCCGCGTGCCCTCTCGGCAAAGCCTGCCACCAGAGTGGCGGGCGGACAGACCAGCAGATCGGCCTTGCCGGTGACCTCGGCGGCTCCGGCCAGCATGGCGTCGAACTCGGCGGTCGAGGCCTTCAGGCCGTTCATTTTCCAGTTGCCGGCGATCAGCGGCCGGATGCGGTCGGTCATGGCGGGATTCCAGCAAATGTTGTGACGGACATCGGCTAGCAGAGCCCTTCGACGAGCACCAGAGCGGGAGCCGTCTTCCCACCGCTTCAATCGGCCTCAGGGCCGAGGTTGCGACCGGGCGGCGGCCTCTTTATAAGCCGTTTCAACTCGGTGACGGCCTTTTGCGGAATCTGCTTTAAGGCGCGGCCTCTTCATCCTTTTTCCTGCAGACAGACTGGGACCCATGCTTCGAGGATTACGCAAGGCCTCATCAAACTGGCTCGGCAAGACCATCATGGCGGTGGTCATGGGCGTTTTGATCGTCAGTTTCGGCATCTGGGGCATCGCCGACATCTTCCGCGGCTTCGGGCAATCGACGGCTGCAACCGTGGGACGCACGGAGATCTCGGTCAACGAGTTCCGGCAGATCTATACCGACCGGCTGCAGCAGATCGGCCGCCAGCTCGGCCGTCCGCTGACCACCGAGCAGGCCCGCATGTTCGGGCTCGACCGCTCCGTTCTGCAGCAGACGATTGCGGAAGCCGCCCTCGACGAGCAGGCCCGCCGTCTCGGTCTCGCCCAGTCCGATGCGGAGACCATGCGGGTGATCCTCAGCGATCCCAACTTCAAGGGCCCGAACGGGGCGTTCGACCCGCAGCGTTTCCAGGCCATCATCCGCAATTTCGGCTTCACCGAGCAGCGCTATCTGGCTGACCAGCGCCGACAGTCGCTGCGGCGGCAGATCACCGGCACGATCGCGGCCGGGCTGGAGCCGTCCAACACGATGCTCGAGGCGCTCGGCCGCTTCCAGAACGAGCAGCGCTCGATCGATTACATCAAGCTCGACGCGGCGCAGGCCGGCACCATCGATGCGCCCTCGCCCGAGGTTCTCGCGTCCTATTTCGAAGAGCACAAAGCCCAGTTCAAGGCGCCGGAATATCGCAAGATCTCCTTCGTCGTGGTGACGCCCGAAGAGATCGGCAAGTGGACCGACGTTTCTGACGAGGACGCCAGGAAGCTGTTCGACCAGCGCAAGGCGCTGATGGGCACGCCGGAGAAGCGCCAAGTCCAGCAGATGACCTTCTCCACCATGGAGGAGGCACAAGCGGCGCGCGCCCGGATCGCCGCGGGTGAAGTCACGTTCGACGAGCTCGCCAAGGAGCGCAACCTCAACCCAGCCGATCTCGATCTCGGTCTGGTGACGAAATCGGCGATTCTCGACCCTGTCGTTGCCGATACCGCCTTCTCGCTGCCGACCGGCGAGGTCAGCCAGCCGGTCAAAGGCGCGTTCAACGTGGCGCTGGTCAAGGTCAGCGCGATTCAGCCGGGCCAACAGCCAGAATATGAGAGCGTCGCTGCCGACATCAAGAAAGAGATCGCAGCCGACCGCGCCAAGTCGCAAGTCGCCAATCTTCGCGACAAGATGGAAGACGAGCGCGGCGGTGGCGCCAGCGTGTCAGAGGCCGCCAAGAAGCTCGGTCTCAATGCCGTCACGCTCGAAGCGGTCGACAGGTCCGGCAAGCAACCCAACGGCCAGCCCGTTTCGAACATCCCGCTTGGCCTGGATGTCGTTGCGCAGGCCTTCAACAGCGACGTCGGTGTCGACAACGAGCCGATCTCGTTCCGCGGCGGCTCTGTCTGGTTCGAGGTTCTCGGCATCACCCCGCCGCGCGATCGCCCCCTCGACGAGGTCAAGGATCAGGTCGCCGCGCGCTGGCGCGACGACGAGGTCGCAGCCAAGCTGCGCGCGAAGGCCACCGAACTGGTCAAGAAGCTCAACGAGGGCGGCAAGCTCGCCGACGAGGCGGCATCGCTCGGCGTGAAGGTCGAGACGGCCAGCGCGTTCAAGCGCGACGCCTCGGTTCCCGGCGTCCCCACCGGAGCGATCACCGCCGCATTCCGCACGGCGAAGGACGGCGTCGGCCAGACCGAGGCTGATGGCGGCCGGCAGTGGATTGTGTTCCGTGTCACCGACATCATCGAGCCGAAGGTCGACCTCGCGTCCGAAGACACCAAGAAGCTGAAGGACCAGTTGCAGCGCGCGCTCGCCGACGAGCAAGGCACGGCCTATGTCATGAAGCTCGAGAAGGACATCGGGACGACGATCAACGAGGCTGCCGTGGCCCAGGTGGTCGGCGGCGGCAGCAGCAACCAATGACGGATCGCTAGGGGCACGCGATGGACGATCTCAAGTCGATCATTGGCAAGTTGGCGACCGGCGCGCCGCTGTCCCGCGAGGAGGCGGCGTCCGCCTTCGACAGCATGATGTCGGGCGAGGCGACGCCGTCGCAGATGGGCGCGCTGCTGATGGCGCTGCGTGTGCGCGGCGAGACGGTCGAGGAGATCACCGGCGCCGTCAGCGTGATGCGGGCGAAGATGCTGCGCGTCGACGCGCCGGCGAGCGCGGTCGACATCGTCGGCACCGGCGGTGACGGCTCTGGCTCGGTCAACGTCTCGACCTGCGCCTCCTTCATCGTGGCCGGCGCCGGCGTGCCGGTCGCCAAGCACGGCAACCGCGCGCTGTCGTCGCGCTCGGGCGCAGCCGACGTGCTCGCCGCGCTCGGCGTCAAGATCGATCTGAAGCCCGACCAGGTCGGACGCTGCGTGCGTGAGGCCGGCATCGGCTTCATGTTCGCGCCCGCGCATCATCCGGCGATGAAGAACGTCGGTCCGACCCGGGTCGAGCTCGCCACTCGCACGATCTTCAATCTGCTCGGTCCCCTGTCCAATCCGGCCGGCGTCAGGCGCCAGATGGTCGGCGTGTTTTCGCGGCAATGGGTGGAGCCGTTGGCACAGGTGCTGAAGAATCTTGGCTCGGAAGCCGCCTGGGTCGTGCACGGCTCCGACGGGCTCGACGAGATCACCTTGACCGGCCCGACCTTCGTCGCCGCCCTGGAGAACGGCCATATCCGTACCTTCGAGGTCTCGCCCGAGGAGGCCGGGCTTGGCCTGTGCGGCAGCGATGGTCTGAAGGGCGGTGACGCGGCGGCCAACGCCGTGGCGCTGCAGAGTGTGCTCGATGGCCTGCCGAGTCCCTATCGCGATGTGGCCCTGCTGAACGCCGCGGCGGCGCTGGTTGTCTCCGGCCGCGCCAAGACGCTGAAGGAAGGCGTCGCAATCGGCCGGGATTCGCTCGACAGCGGCGCCGCAGCAGCGCGGCTGAAGCAGCTGATCGACGTCTCGAACGACTGATCTGCGGAGCGCGCCATGTCGGATATCCTGGCCAAGATCGAAGCCTATAAGCGCGAGGAGATCGCGGCCGCCAAGCGGGCGTGCCCGCTGTCGGATCTCGAGGCGCGAGCGCGTGATGCCTCAGCGCCGCGCGGCTTCGTCGCGGCGATCCGAGCCAAGCATGCGAACCGCGACTACGCGCTGATCGCGGAGGTGAAGAAGGCTTCACCGTCGAAGGGGTTGATCCGCGCCGATTTCGATCCGCCTGTTCTCGCCAGGGCCTATGAGGCCGGCGGCGCGGCCTGCCTCTCGGTGCTGACCGACACGCCGTCGTTCCAGGGCCATCTGGACTTCATGGTCGCCGCACGCGCCGCGACCGCCCTGCCCGTGCTGCGCAAGGACTTCATGTTCGACACCTATCAGGTGGTCGAGGCTCGCGCTCATGGCGCCGACTGCATCCTGATCATCATGGCCGCGCTCGATGACGCCGCGGCTGCGGAGATCGAGGCCGCCGCGCTCGCCCACGGCATGGATGTGCTGATCGAGATCCATGATCGCGCCGAGCTCGATCGCGCGCTGAAGCTGCGCTCGCCGATGATCGGCATCAACAACCGCAACCTGCGCACCTTCGAGACCACGCTGGCGACCTCCGAGACGCTGGCGCCGCTGGTCCCGAAGGAGCGTCTGCTGGTCGGCGAGAGCGGCATCTTCACGCCGGCCGATCTCGCGCGCCTGGCGCGCGTCGGCATCCAGACCTTCCTGGTCGGCGAGAGCCTGATGCGGCAGGCGGACGTCACGGCGGCGACCCGCGCGTTGCTCGCGCGCGATGCCGCCTCCGCCAGCGCGGCTGAGTGACAATGTCCGACAAGTCACCCGGCGCTCCCGCCCTCACCCACATCGATGCTCGTGGCGAAGCCCGCATGGTCGACGTGTCGGACAAGGCTGCAACGGAGCGCACGGCAACAGCCGAAGGCCGCGTGGTGATGAGTCTCGCGACGCTCGAGCTCATCATCTCCGGCAACGCCAAGAAGGGCGACGTACTCGGCACGGCCCGCATTGCCGGCATCATGGCCGCCAAGCGCACATCCGAGCTCATTCCGCTGTGCCACCCGCTGGCGCTCTCCAAGGTCACCGTCGACATCACCCCCGACGCTGCGCTGCCCGGCTGCATCGTCAGTGCAACCGTCAAGGTCACCGGGCCGACCGGCGTCGAGATGGAAGCCCTGACGGCCGTGTCCGTCACCTGCCTGACGATCTACGACATGATCAAGGCCGCCGAGCGCGGCGTGCGCATCGAAGGTATCCATTTGACCGAGAAGATCGGCGGCAAGTCCGGGCATTATCGCGCCTGAAGGTATTGGAAAACCAAATACAACTTCGAATTAATTGTTCGCTAACTCAACTTCCTAACCTCACTTCCATAGCGGGCCTATAGCAATGGTTGTGGGAGGGACATCGTAGCGGTTCCATCCCGAAGCGCCTATCGCAAGCGTATTCAGGACCGATGACGACCAACGCTAGTCCACGGAATGCCCTCAGAGCTTCGACCGACCGCGGTGGACCGATCCGCTGGCTGGTCGGCGGAGGCCTCGTGCTTATTGCAGCCATCGCGATCGGCACGACCATCATGGCCGACAGTTTCCGGGAACGCGCGCTGAACAGCGCGACGCGCGAGCTGGAGAACACCGTCCTTCTACTGGCGCGTCATTTCGATCAGCAGATGGAGGATCTCGGCGCGATCCAGCGCGATCTCGCCAACTACGTCCGACAGAACCATATCGACACCGGCGCCCGCTTCAAGGAGCAGATGGGAAGCGCCGCCGTCAATGCCATGCTGAAGGACAAGCTGAGCGCGGTGACCTATGTCGGCGGTCTGAACATCTTCGACTCCGACGGCAACCTGATCAACTCCGGAGCGGCCTGGCCGGTGCCGCCCGTCAATATTGCCGATCGCACCTTTTTCAAGCGGCTGAAAGCCGATCCGACCGCGCCGCAATTGCTGATCGAACCGGTCGTGGGCCGGATCACCGGCACATATGTCGCGGTCATCGCCCTGAAGCTGACCAGTCCCAACGGCGAGTTCCTGGGCATCATCGGCCGCAGCCTCGAACCCATCAATGTCGAGCGGTTCTTCGCCTCCGTCGCGCTCGGGCCCGACGCGGCGATCTCGATGATGCATCGCGACGGAACCCTTCTGGCCCGCCATCCACGCCACGAGGGCATGCAGAACCAGAACTACAAGAGCGCGCCGATCTTCCGCCAGATCCTGGCCGGCGATGGCAACACCACGGGCATTTTCAGCAGCCCCGTCGACGGCGAGCACCGCATCGGCGCATCGCACCGGCTGACGAGCTATCCCTTGATCGTGACCGCGACGACGACGGTCTCGGCGGCGCTCGCCGACTGGCGCGAGCAGATGCGCTTCCTGATCGCCGTCGGCGTGACCTCGGTGCTGCTGATCGCCGGCATGCTCTACGTCGTGGTGCGCCGGTTGATCAGCGACCACGACGCCTCCAGCCGCCGCTTGACGCTGGAGAAGGAACGGCTCGACAAGGCCGTCAACAACATGACCCAAGGCCTCCTGCTGTTCGACGCATCGGAGCGCCTGGTCATCAGCAACCAGCGCTACGTCGACATGTACGGCCTGTCTGCCGACGTCGTGAAACCAGGCTGCACGTTCCGCGAGTTGATCGCGCACCGCAAGGCGACCGGCTCGCTCGCGGGCGACGACGGCGAATATGCCGATGCGGTGCTGCGCGACATCGGCCGCAAGACCTCGCAGATCATCGAGACCACGGACGGTCGCTGGATCCAGATCGTCAACGAGCCGATCGCGGGCGGCGGCTGGCTCGCCACCCACGAGGACATTACCGAGCGCAAACGGTCCGAGGAGCAGATCACGCATCTGGCGCACTATGATGCCCTGACGGATCTGCCGAACCGCACCCTGTTTCACGAGCGCCTCAAGGAGGAGCTGACCGGCGTCCTCCAAGGCCGGCGCCTCGCGCTGCACTACATCGACATCGACGAGTTCAAGGGCGTCAACGATTCGCTCGGCCACCTCGTCGGCGACGAGCTGTTGAAATCCGTCGCGGCGAGCCTGAGCACCTGTGTCGGCACCACGGGATTCGTCGCCCGCCTCGGCGGCGACGAGTTCGCCGTGGTTCAGACGGCCATCCGCAACCGCGAGGACGTCGAACAGCTGATCGAGGATATTCTCAGCGCGATCCGCGCCCCGCGCTACTGCCTCGGCCATCAGCTCACCGCCGACGCCTCGATCGGCGTGGCGCTGATCCCCGAGCACGGCACCGATCTCGACCAGATCATGAAGAATGCCGATCTGGCGATGTACGCCGCCAAGGCCGCGGGACGGCGCACCTGGCGCTTCTTCGAGCCCGAGATGGACGCCCAGGTCAAGGCGCGCCACCAGCTCGAGGTCGACCTGCGCCAGGCCATCGCCGACGATCGGCTCGAGGTCTACTACCAGCCTTGTCTGAGCCTGCAGGACGACCGCATCGTCGGCTGCGAGGCGCTGGTGCGCTGGAAGCATCCGACCCGCGGCACCGTCTCGCCGGCCGAGTTCATTCCGATCGCCGAGGACACGGGCCTCATCAACCTGCTCGGCGAACGCGTCCTTCAGGTCGCCTGTACCGAGGCTGTGAGCTGGCCGGACGACATCCGGCTCGCCGTCAACGTCTCGCCGGTGCAGTTCAAGAGCGGCACCCTGGCGCTCAAGGTCGCGAATGCGCTTGCGACCTCCGGCCTGCCGCCGCATCGGCTGGAGCTCGAGATCACGGAAGCGGTGCTGATCCGCGACGACGACGCGCTCGACACCCTGCACCAGTTGCGCGCGCTCGGCGTCCGTATCGCGCTCGACGATTTCGGCACCGGCTATTCGAGCCTCAGCTACCTCCAGCGCATTCCGTTCGACAAGATCAAGATCGACCGCTGCTTCGTCCAGGACATCACCGAGAGTGAGGGCTCCGCGGCGATCGTCCAGGCCGTGGTCAACATCGCCGCCATCCGCAAGATGTCGACGACCGCCGAGGGCGTCGAGACCGAGGCGCAGCGCCAGGTGCTGAAGCGGCTCGGCTGCTCGGAGATGCAGGGCTATCTGTTCAGCCCTCCGAAGCCCGCAGCCGACGTGGGGCAATTGTTCGCCGCGCAGCGCGCTAATCCCTCAACCGGCCGCCATTCGCGCCCCAACGCCGCGTGAGCCAGTTCCGAACCGATAAATACCGTTGCAATTTGAGGCTTTTCCACAAGCCAAACTCAAACCCTACCAACCAGTCGTCCCGTCCGCCGCTTGAAGTCCACGGCTCCGCCATGATCTACGGGACACAGACGGACATACTCCGTGTCCGCTTGTACACGCTGGTCGAAAACCACGGCGGGACGGCCTCAGGGCCGCCCCGTCGGGTGTGAGCATCGAGCGTCGCAAGCCGCGCACCCGCCTACTTCGCAGATCAGTTCGGCACCGCCGCCTTGGCTCGGACGTCGGCATTCACGGTGACGCCGCGCAGCACGTTGAAGGCGGCGTGCAGCGCCTTGTCGTCCTTCTCGTCCGGCGGAACGTAGGACTGCGAGCCGGTCTGCTCGGTGCCGTCGGGCGCCGAGAGATGGCCGCGCATGCCGGCCTCACCCTTGAGATCGCCGCGATCCTTCAGCTCGTCCGGCACGTCCTGCTTGACCTCGATGTCCGGCGCGATGCCCTGCGCCTGGATCGAGCGTCCCGACGGCGTGTAGTAGCGCGCCGTGGTCAGCGCCAGCGCGCCATTGCCGGCGCCGAGCGGAATGATGGTCTGCACGGAACCCTTGCCGAACGAGCGCGTGCCGACCAGGGTTGCACGCTTGTGATCGTGCAGCGCGCCCGCCACGATCTCCGACGCCGAGGCCGAGCCGCCGTTGATCAGCACCACGAGCGGCTTGCCCTTGGTGAGATCGCCGCCGCGTGCGGTGAAGCGCTGCGTCTCCTCAGGATTGCGGCCGCGGGTCGAAACCACCTCGCCTCGCGAGAGGAACGTGCTGGAGACCGACACCGCCTGATCGAGCAGGCCGCCCGGATTGTTGCGCAGGTCGACCACGTAGCCGGCGAGCTTCTCCTGCGGAATGTCCTTGGAGATGCTGGCGACGGCCTTGCGCAGGCTCTCGGTGGTCTGCTCGTTGAAGGATGTGATGCGGATATAGCCGATGTCGCCGCCTTCGGTGTGATAGCGGACCGGGCGCACCTTGATGATCTCGCGCGTCAGCGTAACGTCGAGCGGTGCGTCCTTGCCCTTGCGCATGATGGTAAGCTTGGTCTTGGTGTTGACGCCGCCCTTCATCTTGGCGACGGCCTGCTCGAGCGTCAGTCCCTGCACCGCCTCGCCGTCGATCTTGGCGATGAGATCGCCCGAGAGAACGCCGGCCTTGGACGCGGGCGTGTCATCGATCGGCGCGACGACCTTGACCAGGCCCTCCTCCATGGTGACCTCGAGACCGAGTCCGCCGAACTCGCCGGACGTGGTCTCCTGCATGTCGCGCCAGGACTTGTCGTTCATGTAGCGCGAATGCGGATCGAGCGAGGACACCATGCCGTTGATGGCGCCTTCGATCAGCGCGGGATCGCTCGGCTTCTCGACATAGTCGGCGCGAACGCGCTCGAACACCGCGCCGAACAGATTGAGCTGCGAATAGGTGTCGGCCATGCCGGCCGCGGCCTTGGCCTTCGCAACGAGTTGCGCGCCGTCGGGACCCGTGACCATCAGGGTCAGCCCGACGCCGGTCATCGTGCCCGCCAAGAACAGCCAGTTTTTCCGCATTGTTTGCTTCCCGAGCGTTTGTTGGATGGCCGGCCGATCAAATGGTCCGCACGCATTGCCGGCGCGATTTGTGTTGCGAACACACACCACATTTCCGGTTTCTTCAAGGCCGATATTGCGCCGCCGTACCGGGGCCCGACCGCCGGCGCTCGCATCCGAAATGGACGTTCACAGGCTGAAATCAAGCTCAAGGCTGCGCCGGCGCCGAGCCCGGCTGAACATACCCCGTCTTTCACGGACACCCATGATCACAATTCGACGAGCCGTGTACCACGCCGCGATTTGATGGCCTGGGCCTGCGGGGCGCCGCTCCCTGCGCGCGCCCGGGAAGCTCGAGTTCGGAATGGCTTGCTCCCGGCCCGCTCCATGGGCAATGCTCCGCGGCAAAACCGCAAACATGACAGTCGCTGGGAGGCAAACATGAACCAACGGACCCCGATCGAGGCCGGGTGGCGGAACGTCGAACTCGGCTCGAGCGACGAGAAGTTCCAGAACCTGCACGAGCTCATCCGCAAGGCGCGCGCCCAGCTCAACCAGAACGCCTGGGACTACATCATCGGCGGGGCCGAAACCGAGACCACGCTGCGTCGGAACCGGATGGCGCTCGACGAGATCGCGTTCCGTCCGCGCGTGCTGCGCGACGTGTCCAGGGTCGATGCCTCGGTCGAAACTTTCGGACGCAAGCTGCGCCTGCCGGTGGTCATGGCCCCGGTCGGTGCGCTCGAAATCTTCGATCCGGCAGGGGCGGCCAGCGTGGCCCGTGGGGCGGGCCGATTCGGAGCGGCGCACATGCTGAGCTCGGTGTCGGAACCCGGGCTGGAGAAGACCGCCGAGGCCGCGCCCGACGCGCTGCGAATCTTCCAGCTCTATGTCCGCGGCGACGACGCCTTCGTCGAGGACTATGTGAGCCGGGCGGTCGCCAACAGCTACACCGCGTTCTGCCTGACCGTCGACACCGCCCATTACAGCCGGCGCGAGCGCGACATCGCCAAGCGCTACGTCCGCGAAAGCCGGCTGCGCGCGACCGGCGGCGACCACCAGAAGGCGCTGAGCTGGCACACCGTCAAGCTGATCAAGGACAAGTTCAAGCTGCCGCTGATCATCAAGGGCATCGCGACTGCCGAGGACGCGCAGATTGCGGTCGATCACGGCGTCGACTGGATCTACGTCTCCAACCATGGCGGCCGCCAGCTCGACCATGGCCGCGGAGCCATGCATGTGCTGCCGGAGATCGTCGCCGCCGTGAAGAGCCGGGCAAAGATCATGGTCGACGGCGGCTTCTGCCGCGGCACCGACATCGTCAAGGCGATCGCCTCCGGCGCCGACCTCGTCGGCATCGGCCGGCTGCAATGCTGGGCGCTCGCCGCGGCCGGCGAGGACGGCATCCTGCGCATGCTCGAGCTGCTGGAGGACGAGGTCATCCGCGCGCTCGGCCTGCTCGGCGTCACCTCGTTCGCCGAGCTCAACGGCTCCTACCTGCATCCGGCAACCGCCACCAACCAGCCGAGCGTCGTCAGCGCGTTTCCGCTGGTCGACATCGAGCCCTACCGTTATTGAGGCGGAGGCCCTTCCGTTCAACGCCAGCCATCGACGCCCCCCTCCATGCCCTCCTCCGCTCTCCGCCCCGGCGACGCCGACGCGCTGCTGTTCGATCTCGGCCGCGTCGTCATCGACATCGATTTCGTCCAGGTCGTCTCGCGCTGGGCCGCGCATGCCGGCTGCGCGCCGGAGCATCTCGCCGCGCGCTTCGTGCGCGACGAGATCTATCACGGCCACGAGCGCGGCACGGTCTCCGACGCCGCGTTCTTCGCCAACCTGCGCCGGCAGCTCGGCATCGACATCACCGACGCGCAGTTTCTCGAGGGCTGGAACGCGATCTTCGTCGGTCCGATGCCGGGCATCGTCCCGCTGCTCGCACGCGCGGCGGAGAAACTGCCGCTCTATGCCTTCTCCAACACCAACCAGCCGCACATCGATCACTTCTCGCCGCGCTACGCCGACCTGCTTGGTCACTTTCGCGAGATCTTCCTGTCGTCGTCGATCGGCCTGCGAAAGCCGGATGCCGAGGCGTATGATCACGTGGTGCGGGCGATCGGCGCGCCGGCCGAGCGCATCCTGTTCTTCGACGACCTCGCTGAAAACATCGACGGCGCGCGGGCCAGCGGGCTGCAGGCGGTGCTGGTGCGCTCGACGGCCGACATCGCCGCGGCGCTGGAGGCGCTCGGGATCTGATCGCATCGCGCAAGGGTGCGTCATGGCCAGCGGCGTGACGTTCTGAAAGGCTGCGCTCGCAATGACGGTGCCACTCATGCAAAATAGTTCTCGCGACACGATGTGCCCGAGCTTTGCTGCTCTCATCTCACCCTCCTCCAATCGGAGGGCGCAGGGAATGCCGGGCTGCTGGCCGCAACCCATGGCCCGCCTGCAGAAAAAAAGCAGGCGGCAGTCACCACAGGTCCAGCCGACATCCGGCATTCCCTGCGCGATGGTCTTCACGTTTATACGCGATCTCCCCGGTGCCCGGCTTGTTGGCCACCGTCGCCGTCGGGATCATCATCACCCGCCGGCTTGGCATCAGCTTCGGGATGCCAGGACCACGCGACTTCACGTCCGCGCCATGCCGTTCGTCCGCGCGCCATCAGGGCACGCTGCGACACGTCGCGGCCACCGCATCCCGCGCTCCACGTCCGTGACGATCGCGAAGCGCCCCTCCTGTCGAGCACGGGACCAAATCAGCATAGCAGACTTTTCCGAAAAAGCGAATCCTAAATTCGACCGCCGGCAAGGGCGCGATCCGGCCCGTCTCCCGCCGCATCCGCTGGTCGCAGACGACCCGACCGCCTAAGCTGTCCGCTCCTGCACGCCCCGCCGCCCGGAAGAACCGAATGCCCCTCGACATCATTTGTTTGCGTGATCGGCCGACCTGATCCCGCGCGTGTTCTCGCCCGGGCTCGATGGTCTTTAGCTCGAGTTCATGCGTCAAGACCGGACGGCGATGTTGTACTTCGACTCGCCCGTGTTCGACCAATATGCGGACTGCGCCTACGTGGCGCTCGCCGGTGACGAGGTGGTCGGGCGCGCCTTCGCCGTCCCCTTCACCTTCGGCATCGACGGCCGCCGCACGCTGCCGGATGCGGGCTGGGACGAGGTGATCCGCTGGGGTCACGAGGACCGCCTGCTGGGACGGCGGCCGACGACGATGAGCGCGCTGGAGATTGCGCTGCTGCCGAAGGCGCGCGTGCCCGGCAGCTCGCTCGCCATGCTCGCGGCTCTGAAAGGCTGCGCACGCGCCAAAGGTTTTGCCGAGCTGTATGCGCCGGTGCGACCGAACCAGAAACATCTGGCGCCGCGGACGCCGATGCGCGCCTATCTCGATCAGCGGCGCGAAGACGGCCGATTGGTCGATTCCTGGCTGCGCACGCACCTCGGCATCGGTGGCGAGATCGTCAAGATCGCGCCGTGCTCGATGACCATCGTCGGCACGCTTGCCGAGTGGTCGCAATGGACCGGCGTGACCTTCGATCGCTCGGGTGAGATCGAGGTCCCCGCTGCTCTCGTGCCCGTGCTCGCGTCGGTCGAGCACGACCATGCCGCCTATGTCGAGCCGAATGTCTGGATTCGGCATCCGCTCTAACGCGGTGCAGGCCGTCCGCGCGACGATCAACGCGCCGGCACGACGCGCTCGTCCAGAAATCCGATCACCGCGTCGAACGCCTGCCGTCGATTCCGCTCCATCAGGATCATGTGCGTGCCCTGCCCGATCTCGACCAGGCGCTTGTACGGCGCGCTCACGAGACGAACGAACAGGTCGTGCGCCACGTCGAAGCGAACGTCCACATCCCATTCCGCCGAGAGCACGAGAACAGGGCAGTTGATCGTGCTGGGATCGTAGATCGGCTGGTCCACGGTCCAATGCTCGCGCACGTCCTGCACCGCGCCCGAAGGCGCGCGGATCGCGCCGGGGTACGGCGAGTCCGGATCGGTCGCGAGCGTCGCCTCCGCCCAGGACTCGAACCAGCCGTCCGGAATCAGCTTGTCCCGCGCCTGCTCCGGAGCGGCGCCGCGCCACGCAGCCTCGAACGCGCGCGGGCTGACGATCCGATAGGCGCCGAGCGGTCCGCCGGCGTCGATGCGCAGCGGCTCGCTGGACAGCCAGAGCGGCGTCACCAGGATCAGCTTCTCGAGCTTCGCGCTCGCCGCGCTCGCGAGCATGCCCGCGACGGTGGCGCCCCAGGACATGCCGAGCACGTTGGCGCGCGGGACGTCGCGATGCCGGCAGATGAAGTCCACCGCCGCGCCGAAATCGTCCACGGCGGTCCGCGCATTGACCAATGGAGATCCCTCCTCGGCCGCCCGCGACATCTCCGGCGGCCGGCTGGAGCCGCCATAGCCGCGCGCATCGACGGCCCAGACATCGTAGCCGGCCTGCGCCAGGACATCCATGAAGGAGGCGCCACCAACCGCGACGTCGAACAGGCTGGCGGATGAAAAGGTGGCGCCGTGCATCATCACCAGCGTGCGCTCGGCCGAGAACCGTTGCACGTCATGCCGGCGCTTGTTGATGAGCTGAAGCTGTACATCGGACACCGGGCCTTCGATCAGGCGGCGCTCGGAAACGATGCGCGAGGAGGACGTTGCGTTCTCGGTCATGGTCACCTCGGATCAGGCGAACTGCCACGCGAACCGGTCGCCGTCGCGGCTGATCCGCCCGGCCGAGGACTCGGCGAAGTGGGTCGTGAACACGAGGGAGCCGGTCTCGGCGGCATGGTTCATCGCCCATCGGCGTGAGGTCCGCGCCGCATCCGGAAATTCGCAATAGACCGAGTTCCAATCCGGACGCGCGACCTGCAGCGGATGATGCATCACATCGCCCCAGAACAGCGCGCGCTCGCCGCGCGAGGTGAGACTGATGCAGGCGTGATCGATGCTGTGACCAGGGCTCGGCAGATAGCGGAAGCCATCCACGACCTCGCTGCCATCGACCGTGATCTCACGCGCGAGGCCGGCCTCGACGATCGGCAGCACGCTGTCTTCGTAGACCCCTGGCAGCGGCGGATGCAGCATGCGACCGAGACCGGCCGCATCCCTGATCGCGGCATCCGAGCCGTCAGCGGCCGACAGTGCCGCCAGATAGGCGCGCTCGCGGCCTGAGAAAACGTACCGGGCGTTCGGAAACACCGGCGTCCAACGGCCATCGGCAAGCTGCGTATTCCACCCCACATGATCCGCGTGCAGATGCGTCATCAGGACGAGATCGACATCGCCAGGGGCGACGCCGGCCGCCCGCAGCCGGTCGAGAAACGGCTCGTTCAAGCGATGCAGAACTGCTGCGCCGGGCCGCTCCTTGTCATTGCCGGTGGCCGTGTCGATCAGGACCACCCGCTCCGGCGTCCGCACCAGCCAGCTATGGATGCTCAGGCGCAACGATCCCGTGTGCGGATCGACCGATCCCGGCCCCACCTGGCCTCGTTCCCGAACGATGCTGTCTGCTTCTACGCCCGGAAACAAAAACTCGCCCTCGACCGCATCGAGGCCGATCTCGAAGATCCTGGTGATGGTGGCGTCTCCGACGCGATAGGTCGTGATGTCCTGCATGTCTGGCGGCCTCGATCCGAACGGTGGTCTTGTCTGGGCCGAGATCTAGGACTAGGTCATACATTCCTCAAATCGATCCAGCTCATGCAGTCCATCGATCACTTCGATCTTCGCTCCTTCGACCTCAATCTGCTGGTCGCGTTCGACGCGCTCATGCAGGAGCGCAGCGTGACGCGCGCGGCCGCACGCCTCAAGGTGGGTCAGCCTGCGATGAGCCATACGCTGTCGACGCTTCGCGTGCTGCTGCAGGACGAGCTGTTCGTCCGCGTCGGCGCCGTCATGCAGCCGACGCCAAAGGCTGCGGTGCTCGCCGGGCCGGTTCGGGCGGCGCTGGGGCAGATGCAGGCAGCGCTGCATGCCGCACCGGAGTTCGACCCGGCGACCGAGCAGCGCACCATCCGCCTGGGATTTTCAAGTGAGGTCGAGCTGCTGCTGATCCCCGAGCTCACCGCGGTGCTCCGTCGAACGGCGCCCGGCGTGCGGCTTCTCAGCCGGCCGACCGAACGTAACGAGGTGCATCGCCTGCTCGACGACGGAGCCTTGGATGTCGCGGTCGGCTGCTTCGACGCCGTCGCACAGCGGCACAGATCCCAGCTCCTGTTCGAGCAGGCGCTGAGCTGCGTCTACAATCCAAAGCGCATCGCGATGAAAACGCCGATCAGCCTCGCCGACTATCTGTCGCTTCCGCACGCGCTGGTGACGCTGACCAACAGCCTGCAGGGCTGTCTGGAGGCGGCGCTGGATGAGATCGGGACCGAGCTCAACGTGGTCTCAGCCTCCTCGGAATTCCTCAGCGTGCTGGCGACGGTCGCCGCATCACCGGTGATCACGACGATACCGACCAGGATGGCAAAGCTCTACGGGCCGCGATTTGGGCTGACGCTCTGTCCCGCGCCGTTGAAGCTGCGGCTGCCGGCCGTCTCGATGGTCTGGCCGCTGCAGCTCGATCGTGATGCAGCATCGGTCTGGCTGCGGAACATGGTGGCGGACATCCTGCACACGACCGAGCGAGCAGCCTGTCGTGCGGCTGCGGGATAGCATTCAAAATGAACTCTCTGCATCACGTCTGCTCCGGCCGCGCGCGGCTCGCCGCCGAGGTTGCCGGCCAGGGAGACCCTGTCGTCTTCCTGCACGCCGCAGTGTTCGACCGCTCCATGTGGCGCGCGCAGATCGAGGGCGTCGCGGCAACGCATATGGCGATCGCCTATGACCGGCGCGGATTTGGTGAGACGGTCGCCTATGAGGAAGCTCATTCTCCGGTCGAGGACCTGCTCGCCGTCGTCGACGCGTTCGCGCCGGGGCGGCCGGCGACGCTGATTGCCTGCTCGCAAGGAGGCCGCATCGCGCTCGACTTCGCGCTTCGCCATCCGTCACGTATGGCATCGCTGGTGCTGATCGCACCTTCGATCAGCGGCGCGCCGGAGCCGGTCTATCCACCGGAGATCAAGGCGCTAACGGCGTCGTTGGCCGCTGCCGAGGCCGCACAGGATTGGGATCGGGTCAGCGCTATCAAGGCGCATCTGTGGGTCGACGGTCCCTTGCAGCGCGAGGGACGCATCTCCGGCGAGCCACGCGAGACGTTCCTGAAGAAGAACGCCGCCGCACTCCGCGCGCCGCCAACCGGCGCGACTCTCGATATGGCACCAGCCTTCCCGCGCCTCGCGGAGATCGTCGCGCCATCGCTCGTCATCTGGGGGGACTTGGACTTTCCTCACATCCAGCAGCGAAGCAGGCTGCTCGCCGCAACAATGCCGAACGGGTCAGGACATGAGCTGGCCGGAACGGCGCACCTGCCGAGCCTGGAACGTCCGCAGGAGGTCACGCGGTTGATTGCAGACTTTCTCGCGCGATCGTGAGGCAGCGGCCCGGACGCGGCCCACATCAGACGATCAGAAGGCAGGAAGCGGCCTGAGCCCTTGGCCGAGCCGTGCGCGTTCGGTTAGAAGGCGATTCATTCGATCTGCCGTCTCCGTCCGAAGGAACTCTCATGGCCCTGATGCCGGTGTCTGATGCGTTGTCCGCCGTGCTCGCCGGCGCCGAGCCGCTGGCCGAGGAGCTGGTGACGCTGGACGAGGCCCATCACCGCATCCTGGCCCGCGACCTCGCGGCGCTGCGGACGCAGCCGCCCGAGGCGATGTCGGCGATGGACGGCTACGCCGTGCGCGCGGCGGACGCAGCCCAGGCCAAGGTGCGGCTGAGGGTGATCGGCGAGGTCGCGGCGGGGCGGCCGTTCGATCGCGTGGTCGGACCCGGCGAGGCGGCGCGCATCTTCACTGGTGGCGTTGTCCCTGAGGGCGCCGACGCGGTGGTGATCCAGGAGGACACGATCGCCGAAGATGGCCACGTCGTCATCACCGAGGCCGCGATCAAGGGCCGGCACATTCGGCCCGCGGGCGTCGACTTCCACCAGGGCATGGTGCTGCTGAAGGCGGGCCGCCGGCTCAGCGACCGCGACCTGTCGCTGGCGGCCAGCATGAATCATCCGGCACTGCCGGTGCGGTGCCGGCCGAAGGTGGCGCTGCTCGCCACCGGCGACGAGCTGGTGATGCCGGGCTCGACGCCCGGCCCGGGCCAGATCGTCTATTCCAACGGCTACGCCCTGCGGGCGCTGGTGCGCAGCGAGGGCGCGACACCGATCGATCTCGGCATCGCCGCGGATACGATGGAGGCCACGGTCGCCGGGATCCGGCGGGCGCGCGAGGCCAAGGCCGACATCCTGATCACGACCGGCGGCGCCTCGGTCGGCGATCACGACCTCGTCAAGCAGGCGCTCGAAGCCGAGGGCGTCGAGATGGCGTTCTGGAAGATCGCGATGCGGCCGGGCAAGCCGATGATGCACGGACGGCTCGGTGACATGAGGGTGATCGGACTGCCCGGCAATCCGGTGTCGTCCTATGTCTGCGCCATCCTGTTCCTGGTGCCGCTGATTCGGCGGCTGCTCGGCCGCGACGAAGCTCGCATGCCACGCGAGACCGCCCTGCTCGGCCGCGAGCTCGGGGCCAACGATTCGCGCGAGGACTATCTGCGGGCGCAGCTCGAGGAGCGCGCCGACGGCACGCTGATCGCAACGCCGGTGACGCAGCAGGATTCGTCGCTGCTCGGCAATCTCGCGCTCTCGCAGGCGCTGGTGATCCGGCGGGCGTTTGCGCCGAAGGCCGCCGCCGGCAGCCCGTGCGAGATCCTGCGCCTGCCGAGCTAGGCCGTTTCCCCCGGCAAAGCCCGGTCCGTTCACTACAATTTAAGGATTGCGGAACACACATCGAACATATAGTGTCCGTTCATGATTTGTTTTTAGTATGTTGCGGGCGACGCGATGATGGTCCGACTCCAAGGCGCTCTCAGCCGGTTTGTGCTCAAGGCGCAGCTCCTGGACTCGGACGACAACAAACTGGGGACCAGGTCGAGATGCTGACGCGCAAACAGTACGAACTTCTGCGGTTCATCAACGAGCGGCTCAAGGAAGCCGGCGTGCCGCCGTCCTTCGACGAGATGAAGGATGCGCTCGATCTGCGCTCGAAGTCCGGCATTCATCGCCTGATCACGGCGCTCGAGGAGCGCGGCTTCATCCGCCGGCTGCCCAACCGCGCCCGCGCGATCGAGGTGATCAAGCTGCCCGAGCTGTCACAGGCCGCCAACAACCGCCGCGGCTTCACCCCATCGGTGATCGAGGGCAATCTCGGCAAGGTGCGCACCAGCACTCCCGCGCTGGACGATGGCGAGCGCCCCGTCGCGGTGCCGGTGATGGGCCGCATCGCCGCCGGTACCCCGATCGAGGCGCTACAGACGCGCAGCCACACCATCAGCGTGCCCGCCGACATGCTCGGCAACGGCGATCACTATGCGCTCGAGGTGCGCGGCGACTCCATGGTCGATGCCGGCATCCTCGACGGCGACATGGCGCTGATCCAGCGCAACGAGACCGCCGACACCGGCGACATCGTGGTAGCGCTGATCGACGATGAGGAAGCGACGTTGAAGCGCTTCCGCCGCCGCGGCGCATCGATCGCGCTGGAGCCGGCCAACACCGCCTACGAGGTGCGCATCCTGCCGCCGAACCGGGTGAAGATCCAAGGCAAGCTGGTCGGGCTGTATCGCAAGTACTGATCGCGGACGCGATCGGTCGATCGGCGACGGGCGCACGCGCTTCGCCGCCGATCGAAATTGGTCACGCGCGAATGCACCTCAGGATGTGCAGCGCGGCATGCTCAAACGCTTGTGATCGCCCGCGGGCGCACGCGGTGCAGATCAGCGCAGAATTGCCGTGAAGCGCGCGCTAACATCACCATCGATGTCCACTCTGATAGAGGCCTGCGCCTGTCCGGGGGGAGCGTGGGTCGGCTATCTCTCAACGAGGAGCGATCCGATGTGTGACTACAGCCTCCATGCGGTTGCGTCCCGTCCCGCCAAGGTCGGCGAGACGTTGATCTCGACGACGTTTCGCGGCACCGCCACCCGCGGCTTCGCCCTCGAGAGCGAGCCGACCGTCGCCGTCTGCATGCTGCCCGGCACCGAGTTGGCATTTGTCGAGGACGTCCGCTACGACAGCCGCTGGCTCTGGACCCGGACGATCCGCGAGCGCGTCGCGAAGTTCAACAGCATCGAGACGCACATCCCCGATCGCCATCACGACGCGATCGAATTCGCCGACGGCCGCCACGTGCTGGTGACCCAGCTCTGCGAGGGCCAGCGCGTCACCGTGCTACAATTGCCGGTCAGCAAGCAGCCGGCCGAGCGCCGCCCGGGCATGGCGGAGGACGTTCCGGCTTCGCAGGCCACACCGATTCGCCGCATCAGCATCACCTGAGCGCCTGCGCGTCCGCATTTCTCTCGGTCATGAGCGAGCTTTCGGCCGGGGGAGATTTGGTTTCTGCAAGCGCAAGGTCCTTTCGGGCGAACCTCACGCTCCGGCATCGCATCGAATAGGAACGACATCCCTCGGCCGGCATTGTGTGCCGGGGGAGCTTGCCGCCGCGGTCAACAAGATCGATTGGAACAAGGCCGACCGGATCACCGAGCCCGGCCGCTACATGCTTCCGTTCGGATGGCTAACGGTCACGGTTGATGACGTCGCCGTCTGGCAACGATATCCGGGCGCTGCGTTCACGCTGGTCGAAGGTCCCTCGCTGTTCGATGGACCCGACGACACCGAGTATCATCTCAGCACGTTGTATCATCTCAGCACGTTCGAGCTGTCCGGCGCTCAATCCTGCTCGCCCTGCTCCGTCTCCGGCGGCGTCGCGTCCTGAAGCCGCGACACCGGCGCACGCGGCGTCAGCGTCGTGTCGAACTCGCCGGCCTCGGCGGGCGCCGGCCACCACGGGCGGTCGGTGCCGCCAGCGCGCACCGGCGTGACGGAGAAGCCGGTGCCCCGCTGCACCAGCATCAAGGCGCCCTGCTGCTGCAGGCGCTGGCGATCGATGACGGCCGCCGCGCAGGATGACGGCGCGGCGCGCGCGGTGACGATCAGCGCGGCACGGGCGCAATCATCGTCGAGCGCCTCGGCGCGCAGGGTCAAGGCGGCGAATCGGCCGTCGGCCATCGCGACCACGCAGCCCGCCTCGTCGCAGGAGACGCCATCGGCGAGCGATGAATCCGCCGGCAGCCGGGCATCGGCGTCGGCCGCGAGCCACTCCTTGGTGGCGAACACGTCCTTGCCGGTGCGCATCACATGCAGGCGTCCGTCACGGCCGCGCACCGCCACCGCGCGCCCGTCGCCGGCGATCAGGACGTCGGGCAGCGGCGTCGTGGCGGCCCACGCGGTGGCCACCACGAGCCCGACGGCGCCCGACCAACGCAGCGGTGTGCGCAGCAGGCCGATCAGGATGACGCCGAGGCTGGCCAGGATCAGCGGTCCGATGCCGAAGCCCGGGATGCGCCCGACCGCGCCGGGCAGCGCCGCCACCCAGCGCGTCACCGCGATCATCCAGTCGATGCCGAGGCCCATCAGCGTCCACCAGGGACCGTCGAGCCCGAACGGCGCCGCCAGCAGGCCGAGCAGTCCGGCGGGCATCACCAGCACCGAAACCACCGGCATCGCCGCGAGATTGGCGAGCACGCCATAGGGCGTGACGCGATGGAAGTGGAACGCGGCATAGGGCGTGGTCGCAAGCCCCGCGATCAGCGAGGCCAGCAGCAGCATCGCGAGCTCGCGGCCGCCCCACAGCGCGATGCGCTGCGTCGTGGAGCTGTCCGGCGTCGCAAACAGTTTGGGCAGGCCGAACTGCACCAGCGCGACCAGGCCGAGCGTCGCCGCGAACGACATCTGGAAGCTCGGATGCACCAGCGCTTCGGGTGCCGCGATCAGCACGATCATCGCCGCGACCGCGAGCGTGCGGAAGGTGACGGCGCGGCGATCGACCATGACCGCGATCAGCACCACGGCCGTCATGAAGAACGATCTCTGCGTCGCGACCTCCGCGCCCGACAGCAGCAGGTAGAACGCCGCCGCGACCAGCGCCGCCGCGGCCGCCCATTTCTTGATCGGATGGCTGATAGTGAGGCCGGGGATCAGCGCAAGCAGCGCGCGCACGGCGAAGAACACGACGCCGGCGACGACGGCCATGTGATAGCCTGAGATCGACAGCACGTGGCCGAGGCCGGAGACGAACATCGCATCGTTGACATCGGGCGTGATGGCGTCGCGCCGGCCGGTCAGCAGCGCGGTGGCGATGGCGCGCTCATCGCCCGTCAGGCGGGCACGGATGCGTGCGTCGATCGCATCGCGCAGACCCTGCATGGCCGCCGCATAGCCCAGGCCGAAGCCGGCGGCCTGCGGCGGCGTCGCCGTCGTGATCGCGCCCATCACGAAGCCGGAGGCGCCGATGCCCTGGAAGAACATGTCGCGCGCGAAGTCGTAGGATCCCGGCCGCACCGGGGCCATCGGCGGCAGCAGCCGCGCCTTGAGCTGCACGAAGCTGCCGACCTCGGGCGCCGTGCCCTTACGCACCGCGAGCCTGACACGCGCGATGGTGACGGCGTTGCGCGGGCTCTCCATCGACGTCACCCGCAGCACGATCCGATCGCTGCGCTCGCGGACGTCGCGCGCCTCGACGAAGCCGGACAGCGCCACGGAGTACAGCGGCCGCGCCAGCACCGGATGTGCGACACGCGCGGTCTTGATGGTCGCCGCGGCAAAGCCGCACGCTGCAGCTGCGAGCATCACGGCAACCGGAAACATCCGATGCCGCCGCATCATGATGGCGACGATGCAGAGCAGCGCCGCGGTGGTGGCGGCGATCCAGAGCACCGGCTCGTGATCGGCGGTGAAGTACAGCGCGATGCCGGCCCCGAACGCCACCGGCACCCAGGGCAGCAGCCGGCCCGCCCCGGCCTCCTCGACCGCCCAGCTCTTCAGGCGGGCGGCGAATGCCGACGACGCGCCGGCCCCGATCGCGGGCCAGCCGCCGGCCAGCGCGCCGCGCGGCGGCCAGACATCGGCCATCGCGCCCGCGATCCCGCGACGCCCTCCCGGCGGCCTGACCGGCTCCGCCATTGCCCACACCACCCGTTACTTCACGGGCATGGAGGCTAGCGAAACCACGGGGAATCCGACTAGCGGAACGGAACGAGAATCCAATCCCGGTGCCGGGAACGTCATTGGAACTTTCGGCACCGCACGGGCTTATGCGGGTATGGACCACCATGACAATGACGATCCCTTTGCCGACCTCGCGCTCGACACGGCGATCCACCTGCGCTGGACGTTGCGGGACATCAAGGCCCACCGGCTCACGCTCTCCCCCGTCGCCGACGATGATCTCTCGCTCCTCGCGGAGCGCGGCTTGGTCGAGGTCAGCGATGGCGTACCAACGCTGACCGAGGCCGGCCTCGCAGCGATCAATTGAGCTGCGGCTGCGATCCCCATCTCATCCCTTCGCGACCTCCTTCGCAAAGGTGTCGCGCAGGCCGATGGTGCGGTTGAACACGAGCTTGTCGGGCGTCGAATCCGTATCGCGGACGAAGTAGCCCTGGCGCTCGAACTGCATCGGTGCGTCCGAATTGCTCTCGGCGATCGCCGGCTCGATGAGCGCGTCGGTCAGGACCTCGAGCGAGTTGGGATTGAGATCGGCGGTGAAGTCGGCCGCATTGGGGCTCGGATTGGCGAACAGCTGGTTGTAGAGGCGGATCTCGGCGGTCAGCGACTGCGCAGCGGGCAGCCAGTGCATCGTCGCCTTGACCTTGCGTCCATCCGGCGCGTTGCCGCCCTTGGTCGCCGGATCATAGGTACAGCGCAACTCGACGATCTCGCCGGCGTCGTTCTTGATGACGTCGCGGCACTTGATGAAATAGGCGTAGCGCAGCCGCACCTCGTTGCCCGGCGACAGCCGGAAGAACTTCTTCGGCGGGTTCTCCATGAAGTCGTCCTGCTCGATATAGAGCTCGCGGCCGAAGGCGATCCTGCGCGTGCCGGCTGCGGGATCGTCGGGGTGGTTGATCGCCTCGAGCTCCTCGACCTGGCCTTCCGGATAATTCTCGATCACCACCTTCAGCGGCCGCAGCACGGCCATCCGACGCAGCGCCGTGCGGTTCAGCTCCTCACGAATGCAGAATTCGAGCATGCCGACGTCGACGATGCTGTTGGCCTTGGCGATGCCGATGCGCTTGATGAACTCGCGCACCGCAGCCGGCGGCACGCCGCGCCGCTTCAGGCCGGCGATGGTCGGCATGCGTGGATCGTTCCAGCCTGAGACATGGCCGTCCTGCACCAGCCGCGTCAGCACGCGCTTCGACAGCAGCGTGTAGGTCAGGTTGAGCCGCGCGAACTCGTACTGGTGCGGATGCGACGGCACCGGCAGCTTGTCCAGGAACCAATCGTAGAGCGGCCGGTGGTCCTCGAACTCGAGCGTGCAGATCGAGTGCGTCACGCCCTCGATCGCGTCCGACTGCCCGTGGGCGTAGTCGTAGCTCGGATAGATCTTCCAGGCGTCGCCGGTGCGCGGGTGATGGGCGTGCATGATCCGGTACAGCACGGGGTCGCGCAGGTTGATGTTGCCGGCGGCCATGTCGATCTTGGCGCGCAGCACGCGCGCGCCGTTCGGGAATTCGCCGGCCTTCATGCGCCGGAACAGGTCGAGATTCTCCTCGACCGTGCGGTCGCGGAACGGGCTGTTCTTGCCGGGCTCGGTGAGCGTGCCGCGCGACAGGCGGATCTCCTCCTGCGACTGGTCGTCGACATAGGCGAGCCCGGCCTTGATCAGCCCTTCCGCCCAATCGTAGAGCCGCTCGAAATAATCCGAAGCGAAGAACAGGTTGTCGCCCCAGTCATAGCCGAGCCAGCGCACGTCGGCCTGGATGGAATCGATATATTCCTGCTCTTCCTTGGTCGGATTGGTGTCATCGAAGCGCAGATTGCAGCGGCCGCCGAACTCCTGGGCAATGCCGAAGTTGAGACCGATCGACTTGGCATGGCCGATATGCAGGTAGCCGTTCGGCTCCGGCGGGAACCGGGTGACGATCGTCTTGTGCCTGCCGCTGTCGAGATCGGCCTGGACGATGTCGCGGATGAAGTCGCGCCCTGCCTCTGCCGTCGTCGCCGTGTCTGTCGTCGTGGTCATCAAGAATATCCTGCTCCGGAATTTGGCAGCCTATCTGCCAAATCCGCTTCCCCCAAGGAAGGCTTTAGTTATGCGATAGGCCTGCTATACACCCCCCGCCCTTCATAGCCCCTGCCTGGATTTCGTGCTGCCGCCCATGACCTCCCCGATCGTCACGCGCTTTGCCCCCTCCCCGACCGGCTTTCTCCACATCGGAGGCGCCCGGACGGCCCTGTTCAACTGGCTGTATGCGCGGGGCCGCGGCGGCAAGATGCTGCTGCGGATCGAGGACACCGACCGTGAGCGCTCGACCACCGCGGCCATCGACGCCATCCTGGACGGCCTGAAATGGCTCGAGCTCGATTGGGACGGCGAGGTCATCTACCAATATAGCCGCGCCGCGCGCCATCGCGAGGTCGCCGAGCAACTGCTCGCCAGCGGCATGGCGTATCGCTGCTATGCCACCGCCGAGGAGCTGGCCGCGATGCGCGAGAAGGCGCGCGCGGAAGGCCGCACCCGGCTCTACGACGGCATGTGGCGCGACCGCGATCCCAAGGAGGCGCCCGACGGCGTCAAGCCGACGATCCGGCTGCGCGCGCCGCTGACCGGCGAGACCGTGATCGAGGATCAGGTCCAGGGCCGCGTGGTCTGGCAGAACGAGAACCTCGACGACCTCGTGCTGCTGCGAGGCGATGGCAATCCGACCTACATGCTGGCGGTGGTCGTCGACGACCACGACATGGGCGTCACCCACGTCATCCGCGGCGACGACCATCTGATCAACGCCGCGCGCCAGAAGCAGATCTACGATGCGCTCGGCTGGACGGTGCCGTCGATGTCGCACATCCCGCTGATTCACGGGCCGGACGGCTCGAAGCTGTCGAAGCGCCACGGCGCGCTCGGCGTCGACGCCTACCGTGCGATGGGATATTTGCCGTCGGCACTGCGCAATTACCTGGTGCGGCTCGGCTGGAGCCATGGCGACCAGGAGATCTTCTCGACCGAGGAGATGATCAAGGCGTTCGACCTGCCGGCGATCGGCCGCTCGGCGGCGCGGTTCGACTTCGCCAAGCTCGAAAACCTCAACGGCCACTACATCCGCCACAGCGACGATGCGGCGCTGGTGCGCCAGTTCGAGGACGTGCTGAATTACGTGCCGAACGGCGCGGCTCTCAAGGCCAAGCTCAACGACGCCACGCGCGCGCAGCTCACTCAGGCGATGCCCAGCCTCAAGGAGCGCGCCAAGACGCTCTTGGAGCTGATCGACGGCGCCGCCTTCATCTTTGCCGACCGGCCGCTTCCGATCGACGCCAAGGCCGCCGCCCTGCTGACGCCGGACAGCCGTGCCTTGATCGGCCGGCTGCATCAGGCGCTGGCCGCTGTCGAGTCCTGGAGCGGACCGGCCACGGAAGCCGCGCTGCGTGCGTTTGCTGAAGCCAACAATCTCAAGCTGGGCGCGGTGGCGCAGCCGCTGCGCGCGGCGCTCACCGGCCGAACCACCTCACCCGGTATTTTCGACGTTCTGGCGATCCTGGGGCGTGATGAATCCTTGGGCCGTCTCGAGGACCAGACCACCTCATAAGGTCGCATTGCTCCCCATCTTGCAGCGCACAGGGCAATACGATACGCATTTGCGCGGCACCCACTGGTTTTCCCGGCTCGGACATTCTTCATACGTTGCGGCGGGCTCGTTGACGGATGTTAGGGCCGAAGGACACTAGTAAGTATAAGATTCCAGTACGGTTTCGGATTTGACCTTCGCTTAAGCTGTTGGCAGCGACAGTGACGCGAATGTCAAAGCCACCGCACTAGATAAAGTCCACCTGCCCTGCCATCTCTCAAAAAGAACAAGGGCCAAGCCTAACGATCTCATCGGGGACAAACGATGGACGCAAAATCCGCAAGCAAGACCGCGACCCTCACCGTCGGCAACAAGAATTTCGATCTTCCGATCCTGAGCGGCACCGTGGGTCCCGACGTCATCGACATCGGCAAGCTCTACGCCCAGACCGGGATGTTCACCTATGACCCCGGCTTCACCTCGACCGGCAGCTGCCAGTCCAAGATCACCTATATCGACGGCGACGCCGGCGTCCTGGAATACCGCGGCTACCCGATCGAGCAGCTCGCCGAGAAGGGCGACTTCCTGGAAACCTGCTATCTGCTGCTGTACGGGGAGCTTCCGACCAAGGCCCAGAAGCAGGATTTCGACTATCGCGTGACCCATCACACGATGGTGCACGAGCAGATGTCGCGCTTCTTCCACGGCTTCCGCCGTGACGCGCATCCGATGGCGGTCATGGTCGCTTCGGTGGGCGCGCTCGCCGCATTCTATCACGACTCCACCGACATCAACGATCCGAAGCAGCGTATGATCGCGTCGATGCGGATGATCGCGAAGATCCCGACCCTGGCGGCGATGGCCTACAAATACACCATCGGCCAGCCCTTCGTTTATCCGAAGAACTCGCTCTCCTTCGCCGAGAACTTCCTGAACATGTGCTTCGCGGTGCCGTGCGAGGAGTACAAGCCGAACCCGGTTCTCGCCGACGCGCTCGACAAGATCTTCATCCTGCACGCCGATCACGAGCAGAACGCCTCGACCTCGACGGTGCGCATCGCCGGCTCCTCGGGCGCCAACCCGTTTGCCTGCATCGCCGCCGGCATCGCCTGCCTGTGGGGTCCGGCGCATGGCGGCGCCAACGAGGCGGCGCTGAACATGCTGGCCGAGATCGGCACCGTCGACAAGATTCCGGACTTCATCGCCAAGGTGAAGGACAAGAACAGCGACGTGCGCCTGATGGGCTTCGGCCATCGCGTCTACAAGAACTACGACCCGCGCGCCAAGATCATGCAGAAGATGTGTCACGCGGTGCTCAAGGAGACGGGCCACGCCGACGATCAGATGCTCAAGGTCGCGATGGAGCTCGAGAAGATCGCGCTCAGCGATCAGTACTTCATCGAGCGCAAGCTCTATCCGAACGTCGACTTCTACTCGGGCATCACCCTGAAGGCGATGGGCTTCCCGGTGTCGATGTTCACGGTGCTGTTCGCCGTCGCCCGCACCGTCGGCTGGATCAGCCAGTGGAGCGAGATGATCGAGGATCCGCAACAGAAGATCGGCCGTCCGCGCCAGCTCTACACCGGCGTCACGACGCGCAACTATGTCGACATGGACAAGCGCGGCTGAGCCGCACCGCAGCGCAATTCCGCTCTCGAACGGCGCCGTCGATCCCGACGGCGCCGTTTCGTTTGTGAGGTCGCACCTTTCTGAGCACCTTTCTAACTCGCGGCACCAGTCGGGAGTGCATCAGGCCAGCGCCTCGAGATGAGACCTGAGCTGCTCGGCCCCATATGGCTTGGCAAGGAAGCGCGCGCCCGACGGCAATTCCGAAGGGGTCACCTGACCTGACGTCACCAGGAGCGCAACCGGGGGCCAGCGGTCCCTGATGACGGCGACCAACCGAAGGCCGTCCATCGAACCGGGCATTTGGATATCCGTGAAAACGACCGATACACGGTCACATCGCTCGAGAAGCGAAATGGCCTGATCGGCGTCAACGGCCTCGATGACTTCGAAACCGAGGTCTCTGATCATGTCGACAGCGTTGGCGCGGATCAGCCCCTCGTCCTCAACGACCAGAACTGTTTTTCTTGTGAGCCGAACGCGGGACACTCTGTCTCCTGTCCAATGTCATTCAATCGCACGACGATCATTTTGTTCCGGCGAACGTTCCGGGGCTCAATGCGTTGAACGGTGCAAATTGAAGACACGACTTGCATCCTGGATCGGGGACCAGCTCGAGCATACGATGACGACCAATCCCAACCCGGACGTCCATGCTGTCCAGCAGCTCGACGCCGTTCCCAAAATTCTGGACTCGGTGAGCAGGATCACCGGGATGGGATTCGTTGCGGTCGCGCGCGTGACCTCGGATCGATGGGTCTGTTGTGCGGTCCGCGACGACATCAATTTCGGCCTGAAAGAGGGCGGCGAGCTGCGCGTCAAGACGACGATCTGCAGCGAGGTCCGGGAGCGAGGCGAAGCTGTCGTCATCGGTGACGTCGAGACGGATCACATGTTTCGCGATCACCCGACGCCAAAGCTCTACGGCTTTCGCAGCTACATCTCCGCTCCGATCACCCTGTCCGACGGGACCATCTGGGGCACCCTGTGTGCGATCGATCCAGCGCCGCGCGAGCTGGACCGGCCCGAAATCGTCAGCACGTTTCAGCTGTTCGGGGAGTTGATCGCGGCCCAGCTGGAGCTTCATCAGCGCTTCGCGCTCAGTCAGGCCAGCCTCGGCCTCAGCGAGAAGAGCAGGTTTTCGATCGAGCAACGGCTCAAGATCACCGAGGCCGATCTGCTCGACGAGCGCCGGACCGCCGAGCTGAGAGAGCAATTCATCGGCGTTCTCGGCCATGACCTCCGCAATCCGCTGGCCTCGATCGACGCCGGAATGCGCGTGCTGCTGCGCAACCAGGACAGCGCCAGAGCGCCCGAGATCATTTCCATGATTCAGAAATCAGTCATGCGCATGGCCGGACTGGTCGACAACATCATGGATTTCGCCCGGGGGCGCCTCGGCGGCGGCCTGACGATCAAGCCCGACGCGCGGCAACCGCTGGCGCCGGTGATCGAGCAGGTCGTCTCCGAGATCCGGCTGGCCTGGCCCGACCATGAGATCGAGACCCACATCGACATCGCGGAGCCGGTCAAATGCGACCGCAGCAAGATCGGACAATTGTTCTCCAACCTGCTCGGCAATGCCATCTCCTACGGCGACAAGGACAAGCCGATCCAGGTCTCCGCAACGACGAGCGAGGGCTGTTTCGTGCTGGATGTCACCAATCACGGGCCGCCGATCTCGGACAAGGCGATGCAGAATCTGTTCAAGCCCTATATGCGCGGCGAGCGTCCAAGCCAGCATGGTCTCGGGCTTGGACTCTACATCGCTTCCGAGATTGCGCGAGCGCATGACGGCACGCTGCAGGCCACCTCGACCGAGGACAGAACGACCTTCGAATTCAAGATGCCGCTTCAGGCCTGATCAGCGCCGCCCGCTGCGCATCGTCGCCAGCACGATGTCGGCCGCGCGCACGCTCGGCGAGGCCGCGCCCGTGGACATGATCGCGTCGAGCCGATCGAATGCCTCGACCTGGCGCGCTCGTATCGGACCGTCGCCCAGGAGATCGGCGAGAACGGGCGCGAGATTGTCGGCCGTGCAGGCTTCCTGAAGGAACTCCGGAATGACGTTCTCGCCGATCACAAGATTGGCGAGAATGACCGATTGCACGTTGACGACTCGCCGGAGAATGAACGCCTCGATCTCGCCGACGCGATACGCGGTCACCATCGGCACGCCGGACAGCGCGAGCTCCAGGGTTACCGTGCCGGACTTGGCGAGCGCGGCGCGCGCGCGCCTGAAGGCTGCCCGCTTCTCGGCCTCGCCCGTGACGATCTCCGGAACGAGCGGCCAGTTTGCGACTCCGGCCCGCACCGCGGCTTCGAGATGCGGGGTGGTGGGCAGCACGGCTTCGAAGGCCAGGTTTTGGGCGCGCAGCCGCGCCAATGTCTCGCCGAACACGGCGATGTGGCGAGCGACCTCACTGCGCCGGCTGCCAGGAAGCACCAGCAGAACGGGAGGGTCGGCATCTCGGCGCGCCTGCTCTGCCGCATTGGGGCGCAGGCTGGCGAGCTGCTCGATCAGGGGATGGCCGACATAGGTGCAGGGCGGACCATTGAGCCTTCGGAACGCCTCCGGCTCGAACGGCAGCAAGCCCAGCACGTGATCGACGTAGCCGCGCATCGCGCCCGCCCGGCCCGGACGCCACGCCCATACGGTCGGTGCGACGTAGTTCACGATCGGAATCTCGGGATCGCGCGCGTGAACCCGCTTCGCCACGCGCTGGGTGAAGTCGGGACTGTCGATGATGACGAGCACGTCGGGCTGGGCCGCAACGATCGCGTCAACCGTGCCGCGGATCAGGCGGAGGATCTTGGGCAGTTGCTTCAGCACCGCCGCGAAGCCGACGATCGAGAGCTCCTCGATCGGAAACAGCGAGGCGAGCCCCTCGCGTGTCATGCCGCGGCCGCCGACGCCGGAGAATTCGACGCCGTCGCCGAGCCGCTGGCGCAGCACCTTCATCAGGCTGGCGCCGAGGCGATCCCCGGACTCTTCGGTCGCGACCAGGCAGATCCTGCGCATGGCCGCGCCTGCCAGAGGCCGCGCCGTCACGCAGTGACGCCCGTGATGAACACGCCTGCCCGATCGGCGGCAGCCACTGTCTCCTGGGGATCGGCGAGCAGCGTATAGGCGGCCGCGACGGCGACTCCGGCGAGACCCGCGGCTGAAAGCCCCTCGACGGTGCGCGGGCCGATGGTCGGCAGATCGTAGCGAAGATCCTGGCCGGCCTTGGGCGCCTTCACCAGCACGCCGCGCCCGGCCGCAGCACGAATACGGCGATCGGCACGCAGCCGCGCCACGCGGGCCAGCAGCCCGTCGGTGCCCTCGATGTCCTCGAGCGCAACGACGTGGCCGTCGATCACGACCACCGCCTGCCCGACATCGAACGGCGCCATCGCGCGCAGCACGGCGAGCCCCTTGGCGATGTCACCGGTCACCAGATCGTTGGGCCCGCTCCGCGTCAGCCGCCCTTCGGGCACGAGCAGATTGGGGGCGACGTCCTTGACGCCGATCATGTGAAAGCCGTGGCGCTCGAAGATGCGGCCAACGCCGGACAGCAGATGATCGTCGCCGCCACGAAAGGCCGACCAGATGTAGGGCAGCTCGCGCAGCGTCCCCCAATCGAAACGGATCTCCGACACCGCCGGACGAACGAGATTGCCGATGAACATCAGGTCACGGACACCCTCGGCCTTGAGCAGCTTCAAGGCGTTGCCGAGCTGGCCGAGGCCGATCCAGTGATGCCGGAAACGCGCCAGCGGCTTCGGATCGCAGATGCCCTTCAGGGCGAACAGCACCGGCGTCCGGCCGCGCGCGACGATCTCGTCGGCGACCGCAAAGGGCAGCACCCCGCCCGCGGCGATCATGCCGATCGGCGGCGTGGTCTCGGCGGCCGGCGTCCCCATCGCGCTCAAGGCTCGATCGTCGGCCTGCCGATCTCGGGCAGGCACAAGGCGCGATGTCGACCGCCGTCGATGAAGGCGAGGATCTCGGCAATGGCGGGATCCTCGCCGGCGAGCGGCCGCACCGCCGCGAGGCGGTCGGCGAACACGCCGGGACCGTGGAACAGCTTCTGGTAGAAGGCACGCACCGTGGCGAGGCGCTCGCGGGTGAACTTGCGGCGCTTCATGCCGATCACGTTGAGGCCTTCGAGGGCGGCATACTGACCGTTGGCGAGGCCATACGGAATGATATCGCCGCGCACGCCGCAGACGCCGCCGACCATCACGCCATGGCCGATGCGGGTGAACTGATGCACCGCCGAGAGACCGCCGATGTAGACGGAATCGCCGACCTCGACATGGCCGCCGAGTGTGGCCGAGGTCGCGAAGATCACGTTGTCGCCGACGACGCAATCGTGGGCGACATGGGCATTGTTCATGAAGAACCCGGCATTGCCGACCTTGGTCAGGCCGCCGCCCTTCGTGGTGCCGATGTTCATCGTCACGCCTTCGCGGAAGGTGCAGCCGGAGCCGATCTCGAGCCGATGCGGCTCGCCGCGGTAGCTAAGATCCTGCGGCGCACCGCCGAGCACGACGAAGGGCGAGATCACGTTGTCATCGCCGAGCGTGGTGTGGCCCATGATCTGGACGTGGCTGATCAGCCTGCAGTTGGCCCCGATCACGACGTTGGGGCCGACGATGCAGTAAGGACCGATCACGGTCCCCTCACCGATGACGGCGCCATCCTCGACGCGTGCGGTGGGATCGATCTTGCTCATTTCGACGCAATCAACTTTCTACCAGCCCGTCAGTCGGTCAGCATCGCGCCGACATCGGCCTCGGCGACGACGACGCCGTCGACCTTGGCATCGCCGTGGAACCACCACATCGTCTTGCGCCGGCCGATCGAGCGCATGTGGTACTCGATGGTCTGGCCCGGCAGCACCGGCTTGCGGAACTTGCACTTGTCGATGGTGAGGAAATACACCGCGCGCGGCTTTTCCGTGCCCTCGACCGACTTGATGCCGATCACGCCGGCGGTCTGGGCCATGCCCTCGATCATCAGCACGCCCGGATAGACCGGCCGCTCCGGAAAGTGCCCCTGGAAGCAGGGCTCGCCGATCGACACGTTCTTGACGCCGATGCCGCTGTAGTCGGCCCGGATGTTCTTCACGCGGTCGATCAGGAGAAATGGATAACGGTGCGGCAGCGTCTTGAGAATCTCGTTGATGTCGACGTCCGCAAACCTGATGGGTGACTCCTCCATCACTCCCGTCCCTCGTCCCTGTTCGTCGCGGTCGAATCCCGCACCAGCCGTTCCACCGCAACGATCTCGCGGAACCACTGCTTGGTCGGCTTGGCGAAGAAACCGCCCCACCGGCCGTTCGGCGGAATGTCGTCCTTGACGCCGCTCATCGCGGTCACCTGCGCACCATCGCCGATCGTCAGGTGATTGTTGATGCCAACCTTCGCCCCAAGCGCGACGTTGTCGCCGATCGTGAGACTTCCTGCCAGCCCGATCTGGGCCGCCAGCAGGCAATGCCGCCCGATTGTGACATTGTGGCCAATCTGCACCTGGTTGTCGATCTTGGTGCCTTCGCCGATGACCGTGTCGCGCAGGCTGCCCCGGTCGATCGTCGTGCCGGCGCCGACCTCGACATGGTTCTGGATCAGAACCCGCCCGGTCTGCGGCACCTTGGTGTGCCCGTCCGCGCCGAAGAAGATGAAGCCGTAGCCGTCCTGGCCGATGCTGCAGCCGGGATGGATCAGAACGTCATTGCCGATCAGCGCGCACTGAATGACGGTGCGGGCGCCGACATTGCAGTCGCGACCGATCTTGACGTGGGGGCCAATCACGGCACCCGCACCAACGATGGTCCCCGAGCCGATCTCGACATGAGCGCCGACCACCGCCGCCGGCTCGACGATGACGCCGTCCTCCAGGCGCGCGGTGGGATCGATGATGGCTTGGGGCGAGATTCCGTCGTCGCCGAACCAAGGCTGCGGCCGCAGTGCGTCGGCATGGAACTCACGCGCGAGCTGCACGAAGGCGCGGAACGGCTGATTGGCGCGAAGCACTGCGACATGGGACGGCACGCGCGCCTCGAATCGCGGACTGACCAGGCAGGCGCCCGCTTTGGTCCCGGCGAGCTGGTCGGCGTATTTGAGGTTGTCGAAGAATGCCAGATGCATCGGACCGGCCTCGTCGAGCGACGCCAGTCCCTTGACGACCTGCTCGCCGCGGGATGGGTCGACCAGGGTGGCCTTGGCGGCGGCGGCGATCGCCGCCAGGGTCGTGGGCGGCGGCGATTGGAAGAAGGTCGGCTGGGCCATTCCGTCGTACTCTCAAGACAAAAAGTCAGAGCCCGGTTCCGGTGTCCCGGAACCGAGCTCCCATCTCTTACACCGGCGGGGTTGGTCGATGCCAACCCGGATTCGATCGGCCCAGGCTCAGAACGAGGTACCGCCGCCGAACCGGAATTCCTGCGTCCGGTCGAACTGACCCTTGGTGAGCGGGATCGCGTAGTCGAAGCGCAGCGGACCGAACGGCGACGCCCACACCAGACCCACGCCGACCGAGGTCCGAACCTTGTTCTGGTCATCGAACTGCAGACCAAGGCAGGTGCCGGCGTTGTTCGGGTTGCGCGTCGGCTTGATACAGCCGGGGGTATTAACCTCGCCCGTCGCAGCCCAGGACGTCGGCCCCTGATAGCCCCACAGGCCGCCAGCGTCGGCGTAAACGGCACCCTTCAGGCCCGTCTCCTTGGGCAGGAACCAGAACGGCATCTGCAGTTCGAGCGAAGCGCCCCAGTACTTGGTGCCGCCCAGCGCGTCCTGCGTGCCGAACGGATTGATATCGCGCGGACCAATGCCGTTCGGAGCGAAGCCACGAACCAGGTTCGGACCCATCTGGAAGTGATCGAGCATGCGCAGCTGCGTATTGCCGATCTTGTTCAGGATGCCGCCCTGGAGGTGGACGATGCTGACGATGTCCGACACCAGCGGGGTGAAGTACTTCGCATCGAACGCGGTCTTCAGGTACGACACGTCGCCGCCGACGCCCGCGAAGTCCTGCTTGAAGTCGACCAAGAGGCCGTCGGTCGGGTTCTTGTTGTTGTCGAGCGTGTTGTAGTTCAGCGTGTAGCCGAGTGCCGAGGTCAGCGTCGCGCCGTTCGCCAGTTCCTGGCGGACAGGCAGCGAGGCCTCACCGTTGGCGAAGCAGCCCAGGCCGTTGTTGCCGGTCGGATCGACTCCGCCCAAACCACCCTGGGCCGTCGGCGTGTTGATGAACGCCGGAGTCGGGCTGAACGGCACGAAGCGGTTGCCGATCATGCTTCCGGCCGCGACGTTGTTACAGTCCGACAGCGTCGCCGGCAGCGAGATCTCCTGACGGTAGATCGAGTAGCGCAGTTGCAGCGACAGGTCTTCACGCAACTGGAAGCCGAGGCGCGGGCTGAAGCCGAGCGTCTTGGTGCCGTAGGAGATGAAGTTGTTGGCGAGCTGCTGGCGCTGGTAGAGGTCGAGGCCCAGCGCGACCCGGTAGTCGAGCAGATACGGCTCGACGAAGGACAGCGAGTAGCCGCGGGCGAACTGGCCGTAGGTCACCGACGCCTTGGCGAACAGGCCGCGGCCGAGGAAGTTGCGCTCGGAGATCGAGACCTCGGCAAGCGCACCGTCTGTGGTCGAATAACCGCCGGAGATCGAGAAGTCGCCGGTCGACTTCTCTTCCAGGATGACGTTCAGGACCACGCGGTCGCTCGAAGAGCCCGGCTCGGTCACGATCTTCACGTCCTTGAAGAAGTCGAGGTTCTTAAGGCGGCGCTCGGCACGGTCGACCAGGGCGCGATTGTAGGCGTCGCCCTCGGAGATGTCGAACTCGCGGCGAATGACGTAGTCACGGGTGCGGGTGTTGCCGCGAATGTTGATGCGCTCGATATAGGTGCGCGGGCCCTCGTCGACGGCGAACACGACCGACACGGTGTGGGCCTCGAAGTTGCGATCGCCGCGCGGACGGACCACCGCGAACGCGTAGCCGCGCCGCGAGGCCTCGATCTGCATTTCCTCGACCGACTTCTCGATGTTCTCGACGTTGTAGAGCGAACCGACGCTGACGCGCGAATAGCCCCGCAGCGTGGTGGCGTCGAGCGTTGCGATCGACGACTGGAAGTCGACCGAACCGACCCGGTACTGCTGGCCTTCCTCGATCTTGAAGGTCACGAGGAAGCCCTTGCGCTCCGGATCGTACTCGCTGAGCGCAGCCACGACCTGTACGTCGGCATAGCCGTTCTTCAGATAGAAGCGGCGAATGAGGTCGCGGTCGGCCTCGACACGGTCCGGATCGTAGACGTCGCCCGAGCCGAGGAAGCTCAGGAGGTTGGTCTCGCGGGTCTTGATGACGTCCTTGAGGCGATAGGACGAGAAGGCGTTGTTGCCGACGAACTCGATCGACTTCACGCCGGTCTTGGCACCTTCCTCGACCGTGAAGATCAGGTCGACGCGGTTGTTCGGCTGCTCGATCATTTCCGGCGTGACGCGCACGTCGTAACGGCCCGAGCGGCGGTAAATCTCCGCGATGCGCTGGGCGTCGGACTGCACCATCGGACGCGACAGCGTGCCGCGCGGCTTCGACTGCACTTCCGCCTGGAGCTGCTCGTCCTTGACCTTCTTGTTGCCCTCGAACGCGACGCGGCCGATCACCGGGTTCTCGACGACCGTGACGATCAGGCGCCCACCCTGGCGATTGATCTTCACGTCGGAGAACAGGCCGGTCTCGATCAGCGCCTTGAGGCCGTCGTCGACCCGGCCGGCGTCGAGCGTCCCGCCGGGGCCTGGCTTGAAGTACGAGCGGATGGTCTCCAGCTCGACGCGGCGGTTACCGACCACTTCGATCGAGTTGACCGTCTGAGCCGCAGCTGGCGACGAAAGAACCACGCTCGCCAGCGGCAAAGCCACCGGTCCGGCGAACATGATAAAGGCGGCCGCCAAGCCCCCCCGCACCCGCAATCCGAACTTCATGCGCTACGCGCCCTTATATTCCGTTGCCGGTTCCGTACCCCTACGAACCCGACAGATTCCCATTTGTCGTTCGCTTGTAGCCAATTTGGACCCGACGGCAAACGCCGGATCTCTCTGAATTTTCAAATTCGTTTCAAAACGTTGCCCAACGGCCACGTCGTAAAAAAGCCGCGCTCAGGACCCGGCGAGGTGAAGGATATCGTTATAGGTTGCAAAGACCATGAGCATGAGGACCAGCCCGAGGCCGATTCGGAACCCCATCTCCTGCGCCCGCTCGGACAGCGGCCGGCCGCGGACGGCCTCGACCCCATAGAATAACAGGTGCCCGCCATCGAGCAGCGGAACCGGGAACAGGTTCAGGAGCCCGATCGAGACCGAAAGCGTCGCGCACAGTTGCACAACGAACTGGAAGCCGAGGCTGGCCGCCTGCCCCGAGAGTTGTGCGATTCGGATCGGTCCACCGACATCGCCAGCACTCCCGGCGCCCGCGAACAGCGAGGCGATGAACTTGAAGGTCGTGGAGATGATGAACCAGACCTGCTCGAAGCCGATCTTGATCGATTCGAGGAACCCGACCGGGATCGACCGCGATTCGTCCGGCTTGGCGTTGTACTGGATGCCGAGCACGCCGATGCGGTGGCTGTTGCCGAACAGGTCCTTGACCTCCTTCAGCGCCGGCGTCGCCTTCAGGGTGAGTTCCGTGCCGTCACGCTTGATCAGGAAGGACAATTCCGTGCCTGCGCTGACCGAGACGACCCGCTGCATGTCGGCGAAGGTCTCGATCGCGCGGCCATCGATGGCGGCGATGACGTCACCGTCCTTGAAGCCGGCGGCGGCCGCGACGCTGTCCGGCTGCACCGCATCGACCCGCGGGGTCGTGTTCGGCTTGCCGAAATACAGCGCCATGCCGGCGAAGATGATGACCGCCAGGATGAAGTTGGCGATCGGGCCGGCCGCGACGATCGCAGCGCGCTGGCCGACGGTCTTGTGGTGGAAGCTGTCGGCGCGCTCCTCGGCCGTCATCTTGGCGAGCGCCTCGGCCGACGGCGTCGAGGCCTCGGATTCGTCGCCGAAGAACTTCACGTAGCCACCGAGCGGGATCGCCGAGATCTTCCAGCGGGTGTTGTGGCGGTCGTTGAAACCGATCAGTTCTGGGCCAAATCCGAGCGAAAACGTCAACACCTTCACGCCGGCCCAGCGCGCGATCAGGAAATGGCCGAGCTCATGGAAGAACACCACGATCGTCAGCACGAACAGGAACGGGACGATGTAGCCGAGAAGGCCATGGCTCAACGTATTGAAGATATGGTGGAAAAATTCCGACATCGATGACCTTCCCGATGGGCCAGAGGCCCGTCCAACCCTTTAAGATGCTTTTGCGGCGATTTGAGGCAAGAGGCCGGAGGCCCTTTTTCGCGCGTCATGGTCAATGGCGATGGCGTCGTCCGCCGAGGTCAACGGTGCCAGATTACCTGATCGGGTCCACGCTTCGAGGGTCGCCTCGACCAGTCGGGCAATGGCACCGAACCGGATATGACCAGCGATGAAGGCCGCGACGGCGACTTCGTTGGCCGCATTGAACACCGTCGTCGCGCCGCGCCCCGTGCGCAGCGAATCGTAGGCCAGCCGCAGACCGGGGAACCGCTCGAAGTCCGGCGCCTCGAAAGTCAGGGTGCCGATCTTGGCGAGATCGAGCCGGGCCGACGGGCCCTTGATGCGCTCCGGCCAGCCGAGGCAGTGGGCGATCGGAATGCGCATGTCCGGCGCGCCGAGCTGCGCCACCACCGAACGGTCGGAGAACTCGACCATGCCGTGGACGATCGACTGCGGATGCACCAGGACGTCGATCTCGTCGGGCGAAAGCGCGAACAGGTAGGACGCCTCGATCACCTCGAGGCCCTTGTTCATCATCGAAGCCGAATCGATCGTGATCTTCTGGCCCATGCTCCAGTTCGGATGCTTCAGCGCCTGTGCCAAGGTCGCCTGCTCGATGTCATCAGCCGCCCAGGTGCGGAACGGACCGCCGGAGGCGGTGATGATCACCCGCACCAGCTCCTCGCGATTGCCCGAGGACAGCGCCTGGAACAGCGCGTTGTGTTCCGAATCGGCCGGCAGGATGCAGGCGCCGGCCCGGGCGGCCCGCTCCATGAAGAAGTCGCCGGCACAGACCAGGCATTCCTTGTTGGCGAGCGCCACGGTCGCGCCGCGGTCGACCGCGGCGAGCGCCGGCTTGAGGCCGGCGGCGCCGGAGACGGCGGCCATGACCCAGTCGGCGGGCCGGGCTGCCGCCTCGATGATGGCGCTCTCCCCTGCCCCGCATTCGATCCCGGTGCCCGCCAGTGCGTCACGCAGCTCATCGAGCCCCGCCGGATCGGCCACCGCGACGAAGCGCGGGCTGAACTCCCGGGCCAGCTTCACCAGGCCCTGGACGTTGCTGTTGCCGGTCAGCGCCTCGACCCGGTAGCGCTCCGGCGCGCCGCGCACGAGATCCATGGTCGAATCGCCGATCGAGCCGGTGGCGCCGAGCACGGTGACGCTGCGCACCTCCGCGATACCGGCCTTGTTGTTCCGCAATGGCACTGCGCTCATGTTCTCACCAAAACATTATCGACCGGTCAGCCGCGCTGCCGATCACCAAACCAGAAGACCGCGGCCGACGCCATCGAGGCCGCCGCGCAGCAAACCGAGCAATGCGGCGACAACGATTGCCGCGACATAGCCGTCCAGGCGATCCATTAGGCCGCCATGGCCGGGAATGATGTGACTGGAGTCCTTGACCCCGAAGTGCCGCTTCACCGCAGATTCGAGCAGGTCGCCGAGCTGCGAGACCACCGACAGCACTGCTGCCAGCACGAGAATCGTCACCAGTCCGCCGGCGCCCGCCAACGACCAGCCGGCCGCGGCAGCAAGGCTGGCCGCGAAGCCGCCGATCGCGCCGGCCCAGGTCTTGTTCGGGCTGACCCGCGGCGCGAGCTTCGGCCCGCCGATGCTGCGGCCCGCAACGTAGCCGCCGATGTCGCTGGCCCACACGACCAGAAACACCAGCACCAGCGCATGCCATCCCTCGGCGGCATCGAAGCGCACCAGCACCGAGCCGAGCTCGGCAGCGGCGGCGTAGGCGAAGCCGGCGGCCGCCCAGGCGCGGCGTCCCGCATCAGCCAGCGCCGTGACCACGACGAGGCCAAGGGCGAGCACGACGACGGCGAAGTCGATCAGGCCGAATGCGCAGCAAATGCCGGCAACGCCGATGGCCAGGGCTCCGGCCGTGCCGACGCTGGCCTTGCGGACCTCGCCCACCACCATCAGCCATTCGAGATACAGGCCGACCGCGACCACCGTGACCAGTGCGGTCCAGAATACGCCGCCGGCATAGGCGGCGCCGAGCGCCAGCGGCACCAGCACCAGCGCCGCCGCAACCCGCATCACCAGATTGCTGGGCGCAGCCTGCTTCGGCTGCCCGCCGGCGTCTCCCACGGCTGCGGTGTCCGGTTTGGTCACGAGGCGGTTTTCGCCACGAGGCCGCCGAAGCGGCGTTCACGCCGGCCGAACTCGGCGATGGCGCCTTCGAGTGCGGCCTTGTCGAAATCGGGCCAATGGATCGGCACGAACACCAGCTCGCTATAGGCCGCCTGCCACATCAGGAAGTTCGACAGCCGCTGCTCGCCGCTGGTGCGGATGATGAGATCGGGATCGGGAACATCGGGCGCATCGAGATGGGCACCGATCGCGTCGGCATCGATTGAGGCCGGATCGCGCCGGCCCTCGGCGACCTCGCGCGCCAGAAGCTGGGCCGCGCGCGCGATCTCCTGGCGCGAGCCGTAGTTGAAGGCGACCACCAGCGTCAGCTTGGTGTTGCCCCGGGTCAGCTCCTCGGCCTCGCTCAGGAGCGCGCAGATGTCGGGCTCGAGCCCGTCGCGCTCACCGATCACCCTGACGCGCACACCGTCGCGATGCAGGGTTGCGAGATCGTTGCGGATGAAGCGGCGCAGCAGGCCGAACAGATCGCCGATCTCGCTCGCCGGGCGTGACCAGTTCTCGGACGAAAACGAGAAGATGGTGAGATAGCGAATGCCGAGCTCAGGCGCGGCGCGCACCACGCGGCGCAGCGCCTCGACGCCGCGGCGATGCCCTTCCGCTCGCGGCAGCCCGCGCGCCGCAGCCCAGCGACCGTTGCCATCCATGATGATGGCAACGTGGGCCGGGCCGTCGGAGCGTTCCGGCGCCTCCGTCACGGGGGCCGCGGCATTGGACATCAAAAACATCCTTCAGACGGTGAGGATTTCCTTTTCCTTCGCCGCCAGCAGCTGGTCGATCTCCGAGATCACGCTGTCGGTCGCCTTCTGCACGTCGGCAGCGAGGCGCTCCTGATCGTCCTCGGACATCTCGTGATTCTTCTCGAGCTTCTTGAGGGTATCGAGACCGTCGCGGCGGACATGGCGGACAGCGACGCGCGCGGCCTCGGCATATTTGTGCGCGACCTTCACCAGCTCCTTGCGGCGCTCCTGGTTGAGCTCGGGAATGCGAAGCCGGATCACCTGACCTTCGGTCGCCGGCGACAGGCCGAGATTGGAATCCACGATCGCCTTCTCGACCGCCTTCACCATCGATTTGTCCCAGACCTGCACCGACAGCAGACGCGGTTCGGGCACGGAGACGGTGGCGAGCTGGTTGAGCGGCATGTGCGAGCCATACGCCTCGACCTGGACCGGCTCCACCATCGACGCCGAGGCGCGGCCGGTGCGCAGGCCGCCGAGCTCGTGCTTCAGCGCCTGGGTCGCGCCCTGCATGCGGCGCTTCAGTTCGTTGAGATCGAAATTGCCCGTGGACATCACGCTTTCCTTTCTGCAACCCGGTCGCTGCGGCCGTTCTGCCGGGCCTTGGAGGGCCAGCGGCCGGACTCGCGCAACTCCCGGACGAATTCCTGTTTCGCTTACGCTTCTACCGCAGGCTGGGGATCGGTCCAACACCGGCTGCCGACGGTTCCGGGCTCACCCCGCGACGATGGTGCCGCGCCCTTCGCCCCGCAGCATCGCACCGATCGAGCCGGGTTCGGCAATGGAGAAGACAATGATAGGCAGCGATGTTTCCCGGGCAAGCGCGAATGCAGTCGCGTCCATGACCTTGTAGCCGCCCTCGATGGCCTGCGAATGGGTCAGACGGTCGAAGCGCTTGGCAGCCGGATCCTTCTTGGGATCGGCACTATAGACGCCGTCGACATTGGTGGCCTTCAGCACGGCCTGCGCGCCGATCTCGGCCGCCCGCAACACCGCTGTGGTGTCCGTCGTAAAATACGGATTGCCGGTGCCGCCCCCGAGCACCACGATGCGCCCTTCGGCCAGCGACTTGTGCGCTGCAGCGCGCGTGAACAGCTCACAAACCTCCGGCATCACGAAGGCCGAGAGCGCCTGCGCCGGGGTACCCTTGCGCTGAATCGCGGCTTCGAGCGCCAGGCAGTTCATGACGGTCGCGAGCATGCCCATCGTGTCGCCGGTCGGGCGCGATACGCCCTGCGACGAGACCTCCACCCCGCGCACCATGTTGCCGCCGCCGACGACGACGGCAATCTCGACGCCCAGCTTCTGAGCCGCAATGAGGTCGTCGGCGATGCGGTCGATGGTCGGCTGGTCGATGCCGAAGGAATGAGGGCCCGCGAGATATTCGCCGGACAGCTTGACCACGACGCGACGATAGACCGGCTCAGCCATGTGCCAATGCTTCCCTGTCTCGCGCGTTGGGATCCGGCGCACGCATGCGCCGGATCGAACCAGGTTCAGTCGTTACTTCTTGCCGCTGGCGGCGGCGACTTCGGCAGCGAAGTCGGTCTCTTCCTTCTCGATGCCCTCGCCGAGGGCATAGCGGACGAAACCGGCGACCTTGATCGGACCACCGACCTTGCCTTCGGCTTCCTTCAGCGCCTGCGCGACCGACTTGCCGCTGTCGTGGATGAAGGCCTGCTCAAGCAGGGTGACTTCCTTGTAGTAGGTCTTCAGGCCGGACTCGACGATCTTCTCGATCACGTTTTCCGGCTTGCCCTGCTGACGATATTTGTCGGCGAGCACGTCCTTCTCGCGCTTGACGAGTTCCGGATCGAGACCGGCCGCATCGATCGCCTGCGGATTGGCCGCGGCGACATGCATCGCGAGCTGGCGGCCGAGCACGGCGAGCTCGTCGGTCTTGCCGGGCGACTCCAGCGCCACGATCACGCCGAGCTTGCCGGCCCCCTCGATGACGGCGCCATGGACGTAGCTCGACACGACGCCCTGGCTCACTTCGAGCGAAGCCGCACGCCGCAGCGTCTGGTTCTCACCGATCGTGGCGATCGAATCGGCAATCGCGGCCTCGACCGTGATGCTGCCCACCTTGGCGGCCTTGATCTTCTCCACGTCGGCGCCGACGTCGAGCGCGACCTGGGCGATCATCTTGACCAGGCCCTGGAAGTGCTCGTTGCGGGCGACGAAGTCGGTCTCGGAGTTGACCTCGACGACCACGCCCTTCTTGCCCGAGGTCAGCGCGCCGATCAGGCCCTCGGCCGCAACGCGACCGGCCTTCTTGGCGGCCTTCGACAGGCCTTTCTTGCGCAGCCAATCCTGCGCGGCCTGCATGTCGCCGCCGTTCTCGGTGAGCGCGGCCTTGCAGTCCATCATGCCCGCGCCGGTCGACTCGCGCAGGTCCTTCACCATCGCTGCGGTGATGTTAGCCATTGTTGAACGTCCTTTTGCCTGTCCAAAGCGCGACGCAGCGGATGGCTGGTCGCCGCCCGCTGCCAGGAAAAACCTATCTCAGTCGCGATGGCCGGCGCGAGACGCCGGCCAGATTCTCTTGCGTCGTCTTAGGCGTCGGCGAGCGACTTGGCCTGGGCAACCCAGGCATCGGCCCGGCTCGGCAGACCCACTTCTTCGCCGATCTGGTGCGCCGTGTCGTGATCGAGCTCGGCGAGCTGCCAGTAGTGGAAGATGCCGAGGTCGTTCAGCTTCTTCTCGACGGCCCCCGAAACGCCGGTGAGCTTCTTGAGATCGTCGGCGGTGCCACGCGGACCGGGCAGCCCCTGGAACTTCGAGGCGACCGATGCTGCCGGAAGCTCTTCCTCCAGCGGCGCGGCGGAAGCCCCGACGTCGATCCCGAGCTCGCCCTGCGCCCGCGAGATGCCGTCGATCGCGGCACGCGCGATCAGGTCGCAATACAGCGAGATCGCACGGCCCGCATCGTCATTGCCCGGCACGACATAGGTGATGCCCTTCGGGTCGCAATTGGTATCGACGATCGCGGCAACCGGGATCTTGAGGCGCTGGGCCTCCTGGATCGCGATGTCTTCCTTGTTGGTGTCGATCACGAAGATCATGTCGGGCAGACCGCCCATGTCCTTGATGCCGCCGAGCGAGCGATCGAGCTTGTCGCGCTCGCGCTGCAGGGTCAGCCGCTCCTTCTTGGTGTAGGAGTTGGCTTCGCCAGAGGACAGCACCTCGTCGAGATGACGCAGGCGCTTGATCGAGGCCGAGATCGTCTTCCAGTTGGTCAGCGTACCGCCGAGCCAGCGCGAATTGACGAAATACTGCGCGCAACGCTTGGCCGCATCGGCCACGTTGTCCTGCGCCTGGCGCTTGGTGCCGACGAACAGGATGCGGCCGCCCTTGGCGACGGTGTCGCTGACAGCCTGCAGCGCCGTGTGCAGCAGCGGCACGGTCTGGGCGAGATCGATGATGTGGATGTTGTTGCGGGCTCCGAAAATGAAATCGGCCATTTTCGGATTCCAGCGGTGAGACTGGTGACCAAAGTGCACGCCAGCTTCGAGCAGCTGGCGCATCGTGAATTCAGGTAGCGCCATTGGATATTCTCCGGTTGATTCCTCCGGAAACGCGTGAGCAAAGACAGACCGTTAAGGCCCGGCTTGCCACCGGACGCCCTCTAGGAGAGCCAAGTTTCCGTGTGAGATGGCGCGCTATATAGCCGGATTTTGGCGCAACGCAAGGAAAATGGGCCTATTCGGCCTGCAGAAGCTCCGCCAGCGCCGCCCTCGCCTGCCCTTCCTGGAGCGGAACGAAGTCGACCGGGCCCTTGTTGTCGGCGCCCGACGAGGCCGCCGCCATCACGCCCATGCCCAGCAGGCCAAATGCCATGCCGCCGCCCTGCATGGCCCTGGACCGATCGCTGGGCCTGATCGAGAAGAAATAGGTCCGCCCCGGTTCGGTATTGAAATCGAGCACCGAGTCGCCCGGGAACAGGGTCTGGGTGGCGACGAGGTGGTGCGGACCGGCCGGCCGGTCGAGGTAGACGTAGGTACCGGGGATCAGGCGGCTCAGCGCGACGCCATCGACCTTGGCGTCGCAAGTGGTCCTGTCGAGCCAGGCATCCTTCAAACTCATGATGACGATGCTGGAGTGTCCGGAACGCGGCGCCCCGATCTTCTGTGACACCACCGCATACTCGGTGCCTTCTTTGCCTGTTAGGCATCCTGATACCAGAAATGCCGCTCCCAATCCCAGCAGCGCCCGCCTGTTCATTGCCCCCTCCCCGTAAAAACCCGGATAGAGGCTATGATGGGAACCGGGGAACTTTCAATCTGCTGGAGCAAAGACGGTGGAACTGTGCTCAGCGCTCCACACCGGCCGGCGTCAGCGCGGCCCGATCGGCGTCGAGATTTGCCCTCAGCCGCGCAGCGTCGTCGAAGAAGACCTGCTCGTCCTGTACTGGAACCAGGCGCAAGGACGGCGGCATCAGCACGTGGCTGACATTGGGACGGCCGGAATTCGCCAGCGCCTCCGACCGCTGCACGGTCTGAACCGCGATCGCGACCACGAGCAGCAGCCCGACTACCATGCCCTTGGCGAGCATGTGGGTGCGCCCGACCTCGCGCAGATGCAGGAAGCATGTCGCCGCCAGAACGATCCACGACACGACATAGCCGTAGGTGAAGACGGCGGTCCAGGTCAGGGCGAACGAGGCAATCTGGGCGAACTCGCTGTAGATCCAGAATGCGATCAGACCCGCCTGCGCGATCAGGAGGTGGCGCAGAAAATGCGAGCGACCGGAAAACAGCCGCGCCAGCAGCGCCCAGACGCCGACCCAGGCAACGACGACCCCGATCATGGTGAGGGTCGGCACGAGATAATCGGACAGATGCGCCTCAGTGGTCTGCGCAAACCAGGTCATCAGCGCATTGATCGCGAGCAGGACGACGCCGAGCGCGATCGCCGCGATGATCGGCAGCGTCCCGCGTTCGGAGCCCGCGAGCCGCTCCGGCTCGACGGCATGGCCGGCGTCGCGGATCCGAAGCAGTGTCTGGCCGATCCGGATCGGCTTGATGCCATCGAGGACGAGCTGCGGCTTCCGGCTCTTGCTGCGATCGAGAAAGAGACCGTTGGCGCTGCCAAGGTCCTCGGCGACGAGGCGCCCTTCGCCGTTGCGGAAAATCCGCACATGGCGCGCGGCAACATAGGGATCGTCAAGGATGACGTGATTGTCATAGCCACGGCCGATGCTGATCTCGGTGGCATCGACGCGGAAGCGGCCGGCGACGTCGCGGTGTTTGGAGAGGATCTCGATCCAGATCATCGTGCGACCTGCAGGCGTTCGAGGAAGCTCTTGCCGAGGCGCAAGGCGTCGTCGTAGGCGATCGCTTGCAGGTTCAGCCGCGACACCAGCGCCTCGTCGGCGTGGTCCTGCGTGACCGCGACCAGCACGACGTCGTAGAGGCCGTCGAACTCGCGATAGCCTTGCGCGCACCACAATACGCGCAGCGGCGGATGAGCGGCCGCCGGCGCGACGCCGACGAAATCCGCATGGCAATGCTGCGGCGTGTACCATTTGCGGAACGAGCCACCCATGGTCAGCCGCGGCTGCGCCAGTTGCGTCAGCACGGTCGCGAACTGGAATTGATTGAGGTCGATCGATTTCGCGTAGGAGTGGCTGACCTCGACCACGCCGGTGTTGAGGTCGGAGGCGACATACACGCTCGCCTCGGCCTTGCAACTGGTCGAATTGATGCTGGCGCGCGGCTTCGGCGACGCGCTGGCATTCGTGCTCGCCCAGCATTCGAACCAGCCCGCGCGCGTCTCCGGCGCCTGATAGGACCCAAATACGCGGTCGCGGAAGCCCTCCTCGCCCAAGGATTTGTAGAGCGCTCCGCGCCAGCTGGTGAGCTGCGCGACCACGTCCTTGCGCAGATCGGCCGCCGCCGGCCTGGCATCCTGACCGCGCGCCAGCAGCGCGGCGGCGAAGCGCGCCGGCACCAGGAAGCTGATGAGCTGGCCGCCGCGGCGGGTGGCGACGTTGACGCCCACCACCTGGCCTTGCGCATTGACCGCCGGCCCGCCGCTCATGCCGGGATTGAGCGCGCCGGTGAAATGGATGTGATCGTTGTAGCTGTGCTCGACGAGACCGTTATAGGTGCCCTCGATGATGGTGAAGCCGAGATCGAGCGGGTTGCCGAGCGAATACAGCCGCTCGCCTTTCGGCAGGCTGCCGTCGAGCGCGGCCTTGTCGAAGGAGAAGAATGGCGCGTTCTGCTTGTCGACGCGAACGAGCGCGAGATCGTTGGGCAGGTCGACGGCGAGCAGCGTCACGCCGCCTTGTGTGCCATCGGCTCCCGTATATTCGAGCCGGTAGGTCTTCGGCTCGAGCGCGGCGTCCGACACGACGTGATAGTTCGTGACCGCGAGCCCGTCGGCGGAGACCAGGAAGCCGGAACCGGTCGAGGTCTGGCGACCGGCATCGGCCACGAGCGTGCGGATCTGAAGCAGGCGCGGCGGCGCCGAGGCATAGACGGCTTCGGCGCCCGGCAGCGCCTGCGCATTGGCATAGGACGGGACGCCCGCAACCCCAGCACTGCCAAGAGTTGCCATGATCGCGCCTCGCCACAGCAGCGCGCGCACGGCGCCAACAAACGCTGATATCAATGGTGCCCCCGCAACACGTCGTCGACTGCCGACGTCGCGCGCCCACGATCGATCAATCCGGCGGTCCGGCCAATATCGAAAACGGGCCTGCGATGCAACCAGCGCGCCGCGGCTGCGCCGGCCGGCTCAGCAATGCGGCACGTTCGGTGGACACCGCTTGCCCGGGGCCTGCGGCGGAGCAGGTCGCGGCGGTGGTGCTGCCGGTCTTGCCATCGGCGGCGGTGCGGCGGGCCGCGCCATCGCGGCCACCGGCGGCGGGCTTGGACGTGCCATCTGCGGCGGCGGGCTCGGACGCGCCATTGGCGGCGGCGGAGCCGGCCGCATCATCGGCGGCGGAGCGGGCCGGGCCATCGGGGGCGGCGCCGGCCGGGCCATTTGTGGCGGAGGAGCTGGGCGCATCACAGGCGGCGGCGCGGGCCGCGCCGGCGCCGCTCGAAGCACGGGCGCAGCCGGCGGCCGTGGCGGCGGCGGACTCGGCCGCGCAGCCGTCGGCGGCGCTGCGCGATGCTGGATCTGGTCGGGCACGGCCGGCTGCAGCCGCGGTCGCGCGTCCGGTGCGTGTGGAATGGCCGCCGGCGCAACCGGGCGAGGAGCCACCGCCGCGGGAGGCGCGGCGGGTACGCCGGGCGGCGTGCGGTTCGCCCGCATGTCCGGTCGGATCGCAGGCGTCTGCACCGCAGCGGGAAGCCCCGGCGCGCCACGTTGGCCCGGCACCGGAAGCGCATTCGCGTTTGGCGGGCCCTGCCCCGGCCGGCCGGCCTGATTTGGAAGCGCAGCCTGCGGAACGCCAGCAGGCAACGGTCCGCCCGGTCCGGCGGGTCGCGCGCCAGGATTGGCGACCGGTGCGGGCGGCGGCACCTTGCCCTGCTGGATCAGGGTCGCGCGCTGCATTACCGCGGGCGGCAATGCCGGCGCCGTCGCCACGGCCGGCTGGGTTGTCGCAGCGGGACCGGTGGACATCGGACCGGCAGGTGCGGGACGATTGATCACGGTGTTGATGACCGCGGTGTTGTGGATGTTCTGGTAGATGATGTTGTTCGGCGGCGGCGCAACGAAAGCCGGCGGCCGGACATAAACCGGGATCGGCACGAACACCGGCCGCGGCAGGATGAACAGGCCGACCGGCGCGAACGGCGGCGGCAGCTCCACGAACTCCGGCGGAGGCGGCGGCAGGATGTAGACCGGCGGCGGGGGCGGCGGCACGAAATCGAATTCGGGATCCGAGAACAGCAGCACCGGACGTTCGACATAGATCACCTCGTCGAGCGGCGGCGGCGGCACGTCATATTCGATCATCGCGAAGGTCGGCGGCGGCGCCGGCGCTGCCGACAACATCGCCAGCCGCCGCCGGGCGTCCTCGGCATGCGCGCCATAGGGATAGCGCTTCAGATAGGACCAATAGGCTTCCGGGCTGTCGGTGCGAAACGTCCGCCGCCAGGTCAGCGCCTCGCGGCGAGCGGCGACCAGGGCGCGCACGCGCCGCGCCAGCGGGTCGCTCGGATAGGCGGCGATGAAATCCTCATAGCCCTGCAGCGTGTCGCGCTCCAGCGCGGCGGCATAGGCCTCCTGCACCGGCAGTTCGCGGATCGGGCGCGAGCGCAGCGCCGCGGTCTGCTCGGGCGAATCCGGCGTGGCCGGCGCGTCCGGCGCCCGCTCGAAGAAGGAGAAGGCGGCCTGGATCTTCTGCGCATCCCACGGCACCTGCGCGCCCTTGGTCTCCTCGTTGACGCGCAGCCGCAGCCTATCGAACACCTCCGGCAGCGACAGGCCGCCGGTGCGGATCATCTCGGCGAGCGAGCGCGCGTAGATGCCATAGGCGCCGGTCTCGTTCGGCGCGATCGTGCCCGGCGCCGCATTGAAGGCGATCAGCATGTTGGCATCGGGCTCGACCAGCGCCAGGCCGCCGGCGATCGCCGGGCCGCCGGCAATGAAGGGCTGCTGACGCGCGGCATCGAGCACCACGACGCTGGCCTTCACCGGCGTCGCCGCAAGCTGGCGGATGTAGTCGCTGAGGCGCAGGCCCTCGGTCGGAATGTCGACGTCGCTGCCGATGTTGGCGTCGACGGGAAGAAAATAGTTCTCGCCGGCGAGCTGCATGCCGTAGCCGGCGAGATAGACCATCGCGACGGTGTTGGTGTCGGCTGACTGGGCCTTGTGAATGAAATCGCGAAAGCTCTTGCGCAGCGTGTCGGCATCGAGGTCGCGGGCGCCCACCACGTCGAAGCCCGCCGCCTGCAGCGTCTGCGCAATCAGGCCAGCATCGTTGGCCGCCGTGGCCAGCGGACCCTTGGCATAGGCCCCGTTGCCGATCACCAAGGCGATGCGCTTTTCGGCGCCGGGCTGCTGCGCTGCAGCAAGCCGCGGCAAGCCCGCCAAGGCGAGCAGGCAGAGCGAGACACTCAGGACGATCTTCGCGGTGATCTTGGTCAAGCGCATGGTTCAAGCCCCTTCGAGGCACCCGCCGCGGATTCAGCGGGAGAATGGCTGAACCGCGGTTGAACGGAGGCATGTCCGTACAGCCCACGCGCAGCTTTTTTGTTCCTCGTCCCCCTGTTCGACCAGCAAGATCGCCGAACGCAGCCGCTCCAGCGGAACGATCGCCTCGATTACAGCTGCTGCACGTCGACCACGCCGGTCACCGCCTTGATGGCACCTGCGATTTGTGGCGAAACCTTGAAGCGCCCCGGCAGCTTCATCTCCACCTCGGTTTCGAGGTCCAACATCATGACCAGCGACACCTCGCCTTCGCCTGCGGCGGTGCGGGGCACCAACGGCGGCGCGGCGCTCTTGGCGATGGCCCCGTTGCCATTGGCCGCGGCACCTTCCGGCCCCTGCAGGCGCTTGACGATGGAGTCGAGCGGCTTGGTGTCGCGCAGGAAGATGCGCAGGCCACGCTGCGTCTTGGCGGCGGCATCATCGAGCGGCTCGGCATGGAGCACGCGCGCGCGCACATCCTCGCCCTGCAGCTCGGCGCCGAGCTGAAGCAGCACCGCCGCGCCCGGCTCGAGCACGTCGCGATATTGTGCAAGGCCTTCGGAGAACAGCACCGCCTCGAAATGGCCTGTCGGATCCGACAGGCCCATGATGCCCATCTTGTTGCCGGTCTTGGTGCGCCGCTCCATGCGCGACACCACGGTGGCGGCGACCTTGCCCGCGGTCGCGCCGGTCTTCACCGCGCGCGAGAACTCGGCCCAGCTCTGGACGCGCAGGCGCTTCAGCGCCGCGGCGTAGTCGTCGAGCGGATGGCCCGACAGGAAGAAGCCGATCGCATCATATTCGCGCCGCAGACGCTCGGCCGGCAGCCAGTTCTCGATGTTGGGCAGGATGATCGCGGGCGCGTCGGCGGCGTTGCCGAACATGTCGTTCTGGCCCGAGGTCGCGGCCTCGTGCGCGCGCTGGCAGGCGGCGACGATGGCGTCGGCGCCGGCGAACACGCGCGCGCGGTTCTTGTCGAGCACGTCGAACGCACCGGCCGCAGCCAGCGTCTCGATGATGCGCTTGTTGATCGCGCGCGGATTGACGCGGGAGGCGAAGTCGGCGAGCGAGGTGAACGGCCCGCCCTTGTTGCGGGCCTCCACGATCATCTCGATCGCCTGCGGACCGACGCCCTTTAGGGCCGCCAGCGCGTAGAAGATGGTGTTGCCGCTGACCTCGAAGGTCGGCCCCGAGCGGTTGATCGACGGCGGCTCGACCTTGATGCCCAGGCGCTGCGCCTCGGTACGAAATTCCGAGAGCTTGTCGGTGTTGTTGAGATCGAGCGTCATCGACGCTGCGATGAACTCCACCGGATAATGCGCCTTCATGTAGGCGGTGTGGTAGGACACCAGCGCGTAGGCGGCCGCGTGCGACTTGTTGAAGCCGTAGTCGGCAAACTTGGCAAGCAGGTCGAAGATCGTGTCCGCCTGGTCCTTCGGCACGCCGTTCTGGGTGGCGCCCTCGACGAAGCGGACGCGCTGCTTGTCCATCTCGGCGCGGATCTTCTTGCCCATGGCGCGGCGCAGGAGGTCGGCTTCGCCGAGCGAATAGCCGGACATCTGCTGCGCGACCTGCATCACCTGCTCCTGGTAGATGATGACGCCGAAGGTCTCCTTCAGGATCGGCTCCAGGATCGGGTGCAGATATTCCGGCTCCTCCTCGCCGTGCTTGCGGGCGCAGTAGGTCGGGATGTTGGCCATCGGACCGGGACGATACAGCGCCACCAGCGCGATGATGTCCTCGAAGCGGTCCGGGCGCATGTCGATCAGCGCCCGCCGCATGCCCTGGCTTTCAACCTGGAACACGCCGACCACGTCGCCCCGCGCCAGCATCTGATAGCTCGGCGCGTCGTCGATCGGCAGAGTCGCGAGATCGACGTGGACGTCGCGCTGCTTCAGAAGCTTCACGGCGACGTCGAGCACGGTCAGCGTCTTCAGGCCGAGGAAGTCGAACTTGACGAGACCGGCGGGCTCGACCCACTTCATGTTGAACTGGGTGACCGGCATGTCCGATTTCGGATCGCGATACATCGGCACCAGCTCGCTCAGCGGCCGGTCGCCGATCACGATGCCGGCAGCGTGGGTCGAGGCGTGCCGCGTCAGGCCTTCGAGGCGCATCGCGATGTCGAAGGCGCGCGCCACCACCGGATCCTCGTCGCGGAACGCCTGCAGCTTCGGCTCGCCCTCGATCGCGGCGGCGAGCGTCACCGGCGCGGCCGGATTCTGCGGCACCAGCTTGGTCAGCTTGTCGACCTGGCCGTAGGGCATCTGCAGCACACGGCCGACGTCGCGCAGCACGCCGCGCGCCTGCAGGGTGCCGAAGGTGATGATCTGCGCCACCTGGTCGCGGCCGTAGCGCTGCTGGACGTAGGAGATCACCTCGCCGCGGCGGTCCTGGCAGAAGTCGATGTCGAAGTCCGGCATCGACACGCGCTCGGGATTGAGGAAGCGCTCGAACAGCAGCGCGAACCGCATCGGGTCAAGATCGGTGATGGTCAGCACCCAGGCGACCAGCGAGCCGGCGCCGGAGCCACGACCCGGCCCGACCGGAATGCCGTGTGCCTTGGCCCACTTGATGAAGTCCGACACGATCAGGAAGTAGCCCGCGTACTTCATGCGCATGATGACGTCGAGCTCGAAGGCGAGCCGCTTCTGATAGTCCTCCTCGGTCATGCCCGGCGCCATGCCGTGCACCTTGAGGCGCCGCTCCAGACCCTCCTCCGCCTGTCGCTTCAGCTCGGCGGCCTCGGCGCTGGCGGCGTCCACGGCATCGCTGCCGGTGCCGGCGCCGACCGTGAAAAACGGCAGGATCGGCTTGCGCGTCCGCGGCCGGTACGAACAGCGCTCTGCGATCTCGACCGTCGAGGCCAAGGCCTCCGGAAGGTCGGCGAACAGCACCGCCATCTCGGCGCGGGTCTTGAAGCGGTGATCCGGCGTCAGCTGCACGCGCTCGGTGTCGGCGACCAGATGGCCGCCGGCGATGCACAGCAGCGCATCATGCGCCTCGTAGTCGTCGGCGGTCGCGAAATACGGCTCGTTGGTCGCGACCAGCGGCAGGCCCTTGCCATAGGCGATATCGATCAGGCCGCCTTCGACGCGGCGCTCGCGGTCGACCCCGTGGCGCTGCAGCTCGATGTAGAGGCGGTCGCCGAACAGGCTTGCCAGCCGCTCGCAGCGCTGCGTCGCAAGTGCCGCCATGTCGTGCTGGATCGCGAGCGAGATCGGCCCATCGGGCCCGCCGGTGAGCGCAATCAGACCATCGACACCCTCGTTCAGCCACTCGAACTTGATGTGCGGCGCCTGATGCGTCGGCGTGTCCAGGAAGGCGCGCGAGTTCAGCCGCATCAGGTGGCGGTAGCCCTCCTCGCGTGCGGCCAGCAGGACGATTCGCGAGGGCTGCGCGACCGCACCGGCATTGCGGGCATTCGGGTCCATGTCGCCGAAATCGATAGCGAGCTCGCAGCCGGCGATCGGCTGGATGCCATAGCTCGCCATCTTGTCGGAGAATTCGAGCGCACCGAACATGTTGTCGGTGTCGGTCAGCGCCAGCGCGGGCTGGCGATCGGCCTTGGCGAGTTCGCCGAGCTTGCCGATCTTGATCGAGCCCTTCAGCAGCGAATAGGCGGAGTGAACGTGGAGATGGACGAATCCGGCGCTGGACATGCTCGCTTTGCAACTTCCTGGGGCTTTTCCGAGATCGATCACGGTGTCGGGCCGCCTTCCGGGCTTGCTCGGGTCACGACCCGGCGCCATGCCCTATCTCCCGACCGACTCGCTCCGCATCATATCGGACGCCCTCCGGCGAGTCCGGCGCCCTCGCCTGCCTTGTCCCCAGCCGCTGCGCTCGGAAAACTAAAGCTGTGGAATGATTTGCGCCCAGAGCGCGATCATGCCGACGAACAGCGTGATCGACGCCAGCGCGGCGGCTTCTTGAACGAAAACCTTCAGCATCGGGACCTCCCTGATTCAGAACATATGAAGAACAATGTTCCTTTTCTGTTCTCAGGTCAAGCGCGCTGATCGACCCGTTGCCGCGCCCGCGCCGCAGATGGTTAATCCGGCCCACAAACAAGAAGCCCCGGCGCGAACGCCGGGGCTTTGCAATCCGCCGATCGGGCGAGGACCGACTCAGTACCTCGTCGCGATCGGGCCGCCGAAGCGGTAGTTCAGGCGGGCGGTGAACAGATCGACGTCCTGCTTGATGCTGTCGGAGCCGAGCGCGCCGAAGCTGACGGTCTGGCGATCCATGAACAGATGGTCGTACTCGACGCCCAGCGACCAGTTCGGCGCGAAGCCGTATTCGAGGCCGGCACCGACCACGCCGCCCCAGCGCGTGTCGTCGTTGGAGGCGAGGAACGCGCCGGTCGCCGCGTTGGTGATCGTGTACTTGTTGCTGGTCACGGCCGCGCCGCCCTTGGCGTAGAGCAGCACGTTGTTGATGGCATAGCCGACCTGGCCGGTGAACAGGCCGAACGCATCGGTCTTGGTGCGGTTACGCGTTCCGAACAGCGCGCTCTGATTGTCGCCGGTGAGGTCGGCCCAATTGCCCTGCGCCTCGACGCCGAACACGATCTGGCCCATCTGCCAGCGATAGCCCACCTGGCCACCGACGGTGCCGCCGGATGCATCATGCGAACCCTCGCGGCCGCCGCCGACCAGATCCCAGGTGTTCTCGCTCCAGCCGCCGCCACCGTTCACGCCGATGTAGAAGCCGCTCCAGTCATAGATCGCAGCCATCACCGGCGGCGGTGCCTTCGTGTAGGGACGCGCAGCGAGATCCGCGGCAAGCGCCGGCGAGGCCAGCACCACGAGCGCCGTCGTCGTCAACAGAAGTTTCTTCATCACAGGTCCAGTCTCGTCTCATTTGGCCCCCAGGCCAGCCGCATCTCTTAACGATCTGCGCCACAATTGCTGTAGCCGCTCGGTCACAGCTCGCTGCTGAAAGGCCACGAGACATGTTGGGAAATTAATCTTTAATCACAGTGTGTTGATGGAACTTTCCAGCTTGCAATCGAGGGCCGACCGACTACACACGCGTGAGGCCGTCGCGCCGGTGCTTCGCCATGAAGCGCGCGCGTTCTGGTCATCAAGGGATGAAGGGAGATCGTTGATGCGTGAGGTTTTATTTGCGGCCCTGGCTGCAGCCGGCCTCGTGGTCGCAACCCATGCGCCGGCTCACGCCGTCGGTGTCAGGCATGCGTTCTGTCTGCAGGGTGATGAGTTTCCGGGCTTGAGCCACTGCACCTTCGACACTTACGCGCAATGCCAGGCGACGGCGTCGGGACGCCTGCTCAACTGCATCGCGAATCCCTATTTCGCCGGCGTCAGCAATGACCCGCGCGCGACGCCTTATCCGTATCCGCACAGGCAACGGATCAAGCCGCGTCCGCCGGCGCCAAATCCCTACGCGCCGTTCCCCAACCCATTCGTGTTCGAAGAGGACTGACCCGTCCCCGCCTTCGACGCAGCGAGCTGTCGTCTCAGGCCATACCATCGAAGGTTCGTCGAAGCCGTGGCTCCGACGAACCGAAGCAATCGAAGATGTCGTTGCGTCAGCGCATCATCCCGAAACCCGGACCGAACTTGTAGTTCAGCTTCACGAGCCCGATGTCGACATCCTGCTTGATGCGATGAGTCATCGCGGGCGCGCCGGCCGCGGCGACGAAGTTCAGGTTCTTGTTGCCCAGGAAGATGTGGTCGTACTCGACGCCGACCGACCAGTTCGGCGCAAAGCCATATTCGAGGCCGGCACCGATCGTGCCACCCCAACGCGTGGTGTTGGCGCGATCCAGCATCACGTTGGTGCCCGTGGTGAAGGTGTCGTAGCGATCGCCGACGACCGCGGCACCGCCCTTGATATAGCCGAGAATGTTGTCGAAGGCATAGCCGACCTGGCCGGTGAACAGGCCGAAGCCGTTGGTGCGTGAACGGTCGCTGACATTGGGAAGAATCAGGTTGCGATTCGTGCCCTTGAAGTTGGCCCAGTCGCCCTGCGCCTCGACGCCGAACACCCAATTGGCCATCTGATAGCGGTAGCCGACCTGGCCGCCGACGGCCGCGCCGCCGCCGCCGGAGCAGCCTTCGCGGTTGGCTGCCGGGTTCACCGCCACACCGGCGTTCGAAACCAGATTCCAGCAATCCCGACTGGAACCTCCGCCGGCGTTGAAGCCGACATAGAAGCCGCTCCAGTCATACACCGTCGCCACGACGGCGGGCGGCGCCTTGGTGTACGGCCCCTTCTTCATTGGAAGATCAGCTGCGAATGCAGACGTCGCCGCGGCGATTGCGCCGAGCCCCACCGTTGCGCCGAAAAGCGTCTTCATCATCGAACTCCGTAGCTTCTGTCCCAAAGTCCCCAGGCCCTCTGGTTTCGTGCGAAAAACATGCAGCGCGACGAAGCGATCCTGCACCCGCATTCGCTCCGCCGACATCAACCGATGTGCAGATCAGAACCATTCTTTCCGGCTTTTATGGGATTGGGCGCAAAGGCCTGTTTTCCAAGGCTTTGCCCGCAACATGAACAAACAACTAATAAGATGTAAGGAGGAGTCGTGGCCGGCGTCCATCCATGGCCACAATACGCGCGACGGCAAAATCGTGATCGGGAAACTCCCGGTCACGGAACGAACCCTGTCACGTCTCAGTCGTGAATTCTTCAGGGCAGCACGACGAGTCTTGCGAATGCGTAGCATCATCATGCGCAAAGCGGACGAATGTGTGGTGCTTCCCGGCCCATGCTGAACGCACGCTCGTCCGGAGCGGCGTTGTCATCACGTGTAGTAGATCGCCAATTTCAGCGCGGGATCGTCATTGGACTGGAACGTCGCGTAGCGCAGCCTCACGCGGCCCTTCTTCGGATGCTCGAGCAGCTTCTCGCCGGCAGCAAGCGCATTGACGTCGTGCGCCGCCCACAAGCCGTCGAACTCGCGGCTGCCGCGCCGTAGCCGCACGATCAGATCGACGAAGGCGGGATCGCCCGCCCAAAGATCGTAGGTCGCGCGAAACTGCGCGACCATGCGTTGCGCCAGCTCCTTCCATTGCGCGCCGAACAGCCGGCGCACGCCGGGCTTGCACAGCATCAGCACCAACGTGTTGCGCTCATCGTCGGCGAGTTGCGAGAAGCCGAAGATCTCGTCCGCCGCGGCATTCCAGGCCAGCACATCCCATCGTCGTCCTGAGATGTAGGCCGGCTGGTTCAGACTCTGCACGAGCTCGCGCAGCCGGACCGGCACTTGCTCGCGCACGAACGGCTTGCGCGCAGGATCGCGCACCAGCGCCTTGAGATGAGCATGCTCGGTTCGGCTCAGGCGCAGGGCGCGCGCCAGCGCATCGATGGTCGAGGAGGACGGCTTCACGGCTCGGCCCTGCTCGATTCGGATGTACCAGTCGACGCCGATGCCAGCGAGCTCGGCCACTTCCTCCCGTCGCAGCCCTGCGGTGCGTCGCCGCCGCCCGGCCGCGAGTCCGACCGCTTGCGGCGTCAGCTTCTCGCGCCGCGAGCGCAGGAAGTTGCCGAGCTCGGCATGTCGCGGATCACTCATGTGCTGGATCCCTCATGGTTCGCTCCCGCGGGAGGTGTGGCCAGCGTGGGCTTGCCTAATCCCAGGATAATACCAGGCCTTCCTGCGCGGAGCATAGACCGGCAGGCTGGAGCCTCGCCACCGCGAAAATGGAGAAGGACCATGAAGGCCGCCGTGCTCAAACGATTTGGATCGCCGCTCGAGATCGAGCATGTCGAAGACCCCGTGCTCGGCACCGGCGAAATCATCGTCGACATCGCCGCGGCCGGCGTGCTGTCCTATGCGAATGAAGTGTTCAGCGGCGAACGAAAGTACCTGCTGGACCTGCCGGTGATCCCCGGCACCGGAGGGGTCGGCCGGGTCAGCGCCCTCGGCCCCGACGCGACGCATCTCGCCATCGGCGACTGGGTGTTCTGCGATCCAACCGTGCGCTCGCGTGACGCAGCCTTCGCCCCCGACATCACCCTGCAGGGCTTGAGCGCGCGCGGACCGGGCGGGCTGAGGCTGCAACAATATTTCCGGCACGGCTCGTTTGCCGAACGGATGCGCGTGCCGACGGAGAACGCCAAGCCGATCGGGGCCATCGACACTGATGACGCTGCGCGCTGGTGCGCGCTCGGCACCCTGCTCGTGCCCTATGGCGGCTTTATTGCCGCCAATCTGCACGCGGGCGAGACCGTCCTGGTCAGCGGCGCCACCGGCAGGTTCGGCAGCGCCGCGGTCGCGGTGGCGCTTGCCATGGGCGCCGCTGCGGTCGTGGCGCCCGGCCGCAACGAGGTCATGCTGGCGGAGCTGAAGCGCCGGTTCGGATCCCGCGTCCATCCGGTCAGGCTCTCGGGCGACGAGGGCGAGGACATCGCACGCATGAAGCGCGCGGCGCCGCGCCCGATCGACTGCGTGCTCGACATCATGCCGCCGTCGGTCACCGCCCAGGTCGTGCGGTCGGCCGTGATGACCGTGCGTCCCTATGGGCGCGTGGTGCTGATGGGCGGCGTCGGGATGCTGGGCGGAGCCGGGCTCGAGCTGCCCTATCCCTGGATCATGCGCGAGTGCGTCACGATCCACGGCGTCTGGATGTACCCGCCAAGCGCGACGGTCAGGATGGTGGAGCTGATCAGGGCCGGGCTGCTCGACCTTGCGCAGTTCGAGCCGACCTGTTTCGACCTCGATCATGCCAACGACGCGGTCGCCCATGCCGCCGCCCATCGCGAGCCGTTCAAGATGACGGTGATCAGGCCCTGACTGCGGCCGGACTCAGTCGAGCTCGACGACCTTGCCGCCGACGATGGAGACGCGCCGGTCCATGCGGCCCGCCAGCTCCATGTTGTGGGTCGCGATCAGCATCGCGACCCGCGTTGCCTTCACGAGCTGCATCAGCGCGTGAAAGACGTGATCGGCGGTGCCAGGATCGAGATTGCCGGTCGGCTCGTCCGCCAGCAGCGCACGCGGCGCATTGGCGACCGCACGCGCGATCGCGACGCGTTGCTGCTCGCCGCCGGAGAGCTCGGCCGGACGGTGCTTGATGCGCTCGCCGAGCCCGAGATAGGCCAGGATCTCGGTCGCCCGCTTCACGGTCTCCGACCGCTTGAGGCCGCGGATCATCTGCGGCAGCATCACGTTCTCCAGCGCCGTGAACTCCGGCAGCAGCCGGTGCGACTGGTAGACGAAACCGATATCGGTCCTGCGCATCTGGGTGCGCTCGATGTCAGTGAGCTGCGACGTCGGCACGCCCCCGACATAGACCTCGCCCTCGTCGGGGCTCTCGAGGAGGCCCGCGATGTGCAGCAATGTCGACTTGCCCGAGCCCGACGGCGCCACCAGCGCCACCGACTGCCCCGCCCACAACGCCAGCTTGGCGCCGTCCAGGATGGTCAGCTGCTGCTCGCCCTGCATGTACCGCCGCTTGATCTCGTGGAGATAAACGACCGGCACATCCTCTGCCCCCTGCTCTTCCATCAGCGCCTCACTCGTAGCGAAGCGCTTCGACCGGGTCTAATCGGGCCGCGCGCCATGATGGATAGAGCGTAGCCAGGAAAGACAGGGTCAAGGCCATGATCAGAACGGCCGCGGTCTCGCCGGCATCGATCTCAGCCGGCAGCTTCGACAGGAAATAGAGCTCATTGGGAAACAGATCGGTGCTCGTCAGCCAGGACAGAAACTTCCTGATCGAATCGATATTCATCGAGATCAGGAGGCCGACGACGAATCCGGTGAGCGTGCCGACCACCCCGATCGAGGCGCCGGTGATCAGGAATATCCGCATGATCGCCCCCTGCGAAGCCCCCATGGTGCGCAGCACGGCGATGTCCTGGCCCTTGTCCTTGACCAGCATGATCAGTCCCGAAACGATGTTGAGCGCCGCGACCAGGACGATCAAGGTCAGGATCAGGAACATCACGTTACGCTCGACCTGCAGCGCATTGAAGAAGGTCGAGTTGCGCTGGCGCCAGTCGACGAGAAAGATGGGTCGGCCGGCCGCCTCGGTCACCGTCTTGCGAAACTCCTCCACCTTGTCGGGATTGCTGGTGAAGATCTCGATCGCGGTGACGTCGTTGTTGCGATTGAAATAGGCCTGCGCTTCGGCCAGCGGCATGAAGACGAAGCTGGCGTCGTATTCCGACATCCCGATCTCGAACACCGCCGCGATCTTGTAGGGCTTGATGCGCGGCGTGGTGCCCATCGGCGTCACGGCGCCCTTCGGGGCGACCAGGGTGATGCTGTCGCCGGCATGCAGCGACAGCTGGTCCGCGAGCCGGCGCCCGATCGCCACGCCCTGCCCCTCGTCGAAACCTTCCAGCGAGCCCTGCTTGATGTTCTTGGCGATCGACGTCAGGTTCGTGAGGTCCTGCGCGCGAATGCCGCGGATGAACACGCCTGACGCATTGAATGGCGACGAGCCCAGACCCTGTCCGTCAACCACCGGCGCGGCAAGGCGGATGCCCTGCACCTGCGCGATCCGCTCGGAGACGTCCTTCCAGTCGGTGAGCGGCGACTCCAGCGGCTGCACCAGCAAATGCCCGTTCAGACCGAGGATCTTGTCGAGCAGCTCCTTGCGGAAGCCGTTCATCACCGCCATCACGATGATCAGGGTGGCGACGCCCAGCATGATGCCGAGGAAGGAGAACCCCGCGATGACGGAGATGAACCCTTCCCTGCGGCGCGCACGCAGATAGCGCCCCGACAGCATCCACTCGAAGGGAGCGAAGGGGGTGGTGGTCTGCACCGGTTCGGTCATGGCGTCATCCATTGTGCGATCATCCCATGATTCGGGCCGAATGTGGCCGGATTGGCCTGAAGGGACGGGCAGCCCCGGTGGATAATCCGATGATCGAACGCGCGTCTCAGCCAGCCAATGTTCCGCCGCCGAGCCGTGCCACGACGTCCGCGGGGGACATCATCTGGCGGGCGCCGTCGCTGCGGGTCTTCACCTCGACCTTGCCCTCGGCAAGGCCCTTGGGGCCGACCATGATCTGCCAGGGGATGCCGATGAGGTCGGCCGTGGCAAACTTGCCGCCGGCACGCTGCTCGGTGTCGTCGTAGAGCACGTCGACCCCCTTGGCGAGGAGATCGCGATAGAGCTGCTCGCAGGCAGCATCGGTGTCGGAGCCGCCCTGCTTCAGGTTGAGGATCACGGCGCGGAACGGAGCGACCTCCTCCGGCCATCTGATGCCGGCGTCGTCGTGACAGGCCTCGATGATCGCACCAGCCAGCCGTGACACGCCGACGCCATAGGAGCCGCCGTGGATGGCCAGCTCCGCCCCATCGGGGCCCGCGACCAGCGCCTTCATCGGCTCCGAATATTTGGTGCCGAAATAGAAGATCTGGCCGACCTCGATGCCGCGGGTATGGACCCGCCGCTCAGCGGGCACCTCGGCTTCGAACCGGGCGGCGTCGTGGACGTCCTCGGTCGCCGCATAGAGCGAGGTCCATTGCTTGATGATCGGGGTCAGGTCGCCGTCATAGTCGACGGAGGCCGGAGGGATCGGCAGGTCGAGCACATTGCGGTCGCAGTAGACGCCGGATTCACCGGTCTCCGCGAGCACTATGAACTCATGGCTGAGATCGCCCCCGATCGGACCGGTCTCGGCGCGCATCGGGATGCCCTTCAGGCCCATCCGCGCAAAGGTGCGCAGATAGGCGACGAACATCTTGTTGTAGGCGCGCCGCGCGCCGGCCTCGTCGAGGTCGAACGAATAGGCGTCCTTCATCAGGAATTCGCGGCCGCGCATCACGCCGAAGCGGGGACGCTGCTCGTCGCGGAATTTCCATTGGATATGATAGAGATTGAGCGGCAGGTTACGGTAGGACTTCACATAGGCACGGAAGATCTCCGTGATCATTTCCTCGTTGGTCGGCCCGTACAGCAACTCACGCTTGTGGCGGTCGCTGATGCGCAGCATCTCCGGACCGTAGGCATCGTAGCGGCCACTCTCGCGCCAGAGATCGGCGAGTTGCAATGTCGGCATCAGCAGTTCCAGCGCGCCGGCGCGGTTCTGCTCCTCGCGCACGATCTGCTCGATCTTCTTCAGCACCTTGAAGCCCAGCGGCAGCCAGGCATAGATCCCGGCCGCCTCCTGCCGCAGCATGCCGGCGCGCAGCATCAACCGGTGCGAGACGATCTCGGCTTCCTTCGGATTTTCTTTCAGAATGGGCAGGAAAAACCGCGACAGACGCATGGGCGAGGCCTTCGAGATTCGGTTCGGGCTGGCGCAGTCAAACCGGATCAGGCGGCAAAACACAAGGCTGGGTTTGAGAAAAAGCGGCTAAGCCGCCGGATTCCCAGTCAATTTACCGGTTTCCCTGAAGTGGAGGATGAACCCCGCCGCGGCGCCATCTCAAGGCTGGCCGCGGCGCGGCCAGCCTTGATCCCCTCGCCCGGACCGTCCTAGCGCGACCGTCCCTGCTCCGAGGACCATTTGCCGAGATCGCTGATCTCGGCGCTGCCTTCGATGGTCGAGACGACGCCCTCGCGGGTCACGAGCATCGTGCGCGGAATGTCGCCCTGCCAGGACGGATCGATCTCGAACCGGAGGCGCTCCACATAGCCGTCGGCGAAAACGAAGTTCTCCGCCGTGGAAAGACCGGCCTTGTCCAGCATGGCCTGGGTCGCGGCATTCAGATTGGGCACGAGGTCGGCGCTGACGGTGACCACGTCGATCTCGGGATGATCGGACATGAACTTGCCGAGCTGCGGCAGCTCGATCTTGCAGGGGCCGCAGGTGACGCCCCAGAAATGGATCAGGGTCGGACGACCCGCATGGGCCCGCAGCACCTCGTGCCAGGTGCCGCGCTCGAACGGTTTCAGCGATGATGGAGCTGCAGTGCTCGACGCGGTCAAGGCGACGAGGCCAAAGATCGCAAGGGCTGCGAATGCGCGTTTCATGACTTATCTCCAATCGGCTGCAACCGATAGCCGTCCGACTTGGTCATCCAGGACAGGAAGATCTGCCTGCCACGGGCGACCAGCAGCGGGTGATCCGACGCATTGTCCGTGCTGGCAACGGCGCGCGGCTTCGACCACGTCTCGCCATCGTCCCGCGATTGCATTCCCATCACCGTGGTCCGCTCGCCGTCGAACTCCTTCCACACCAGCGTTGTGCTGTCCTGGGTCGCGAGCACATAGGGCCGCGTGGGATTGCGATCGGCCTGACCGATCGACATGGGCTCCGAGAACGTTCGGCCACCGTCGCGCGAATGCGCATAGAACAGCCCCTTGCGAGCCTTGCCGTTGGTGAACCAGGCGACGTGATAGGTGCCGGTCGGCGCCACGGCCAGGCTCGGCCCTTGATGCGGGCAGGCCTTGATCTGCCAATCGTCGGTGCTGACCCGGTAGACCTCGCCGGGCGTGCCGAGATCACTGAACGTGATCACGGCATGGTCGCGCACGCTGCCATCAAAAATGTTGCGGAACATCACGACCGGACGACCCGGCCCCGCGAACGCAAGCCCGAGCCGGCAACATTCGCAGGTGTTGTCCTGGGCGAGCGTCGCTTCGGCGTAGGTGGCACCGCCATCGCGCGACGACGAGAAGAACAGCCCTGCGCCCTCATAGGAACGCCCGGCGGCCTTCGCCGGCGCCCGGTTGCGCTTGTCGAGCCAGGCCACGAAGACGGTGCCATCCTGGTCCAAAGCCAGCGCCTCGAAGCGCTGGCTTTCGTTGCTGGCCGTGATCGGGCGAACCGCTGCGAAGCTTTTGCCACCGTCCTCCGACCTGGAGTACAGCACCTGCCCGTTGAAGGCTTGGTCGCGGAAAATCGAGAACGCAACCGCAACCGCGCCCTTGCCATCGACCACCAGCTTCGGCCGAGCATCGGGCCCCCAGTCGAGGTTGAGCTGCTGCTCGGTGACCGGCACGGTGGCGGAATACGTTTTCCCGCCGTCGGACGAGCTCGCAACCGAGATCCGTCCTCCGGCCATCCAAACGAGCCAGAGCTTGCCGTCGCCAGCGAAGAACGGCGTCACCTTGGTTGCGCATCGGAGCTCAGTGCCCTCGCATGCAGCGTCAGATCCGTGCTGGTGCGCCATCTGGGCTCGAGCGGTGAGCGGACAGAGCAAGGCAATCGCCAGTCCAACGAGGCCGCTTCGAAGTCGTGACGTCCTTGTCATTTCGGTCCTCATCGGAATGCCACCTTCATGCCGGCCAAAAAGGCGCGCGGTGAGCCGGCGTAGATCGTCCCGGTGCCCGCCAGTCCCTGCACGCCGGCGCCCGTCACCGTATTCTGCAGGTTGTTTGCGGAGGCGATGTAGGTGCGGTCGAACACATTGCGGACCTCGAAGAAGACGTTCATCGACTTGAACGTATCCGAGGCAAGCTCGGTCTTGTAGTGGACGTTCAGATTGACGAGCTCATAGCCCGGTGCCTTCAGCAGATTGGCGTTGTCCATATAGAAGGAATCCTTCCACTGGACCTCGACGAAGGCACCAAGCCCCGCGAGCCTCCCGCTATGGTGATCGTATCCGAGCCGTGCGGTCAGCTCGTTCGGCGAGATGCCGGGAATCTTGTTGCCAACGCGGTTGAAGCTGAACAGCTTCGAGCCGCTCGCAAGGTTCTCGGTATATTCAGTGTAGACTTGGTCGAGATAGGTGTAGGCGGCGGTGAACCGCCAGCCCGGCAGAAACCTCCAGTCGGCCGCCAATTCGACGCCGCGATGCTCCGAGCGCGGTGCATTGAAGGTGTACGACGTGTTTTGCGTACCTGTGACGGCCTGGGTGACGATCTCGTTGCGAAAGAACTCATAGAAGCCCGTCGCACTGAAGGTCAGAGACCGGTTCGGCGTCCAGTCGAAACCGACGTCGTAGCCCAGATTGGTCTGCGACTTCAGCTGGGTGTTGTTGCCGAAATCGCCGGTTGGCAACACGAACAGGTTCGAGACCTGCGGCGTGCCATAGCCGGTGGCAACGCGGGCGCGCAGCAGCCAGTCGCTGTTCACCCGGTAGAGCAGCGCCAGCTCGGGAGCGAGATTGTCGAACTTCCGGTCCGCCGTCGTGATCGTCGTCGTTGTCGTCGCGCCGTAGGTATAGGCGGTGTTCACGCCGCGCAGATGGGTACGCTCCCAGCCGAGACCGGCCACCGCCGTCAGTGCCGCTGTCAGCTTGAGCTCCTCGCGCGCCCGCAGGCCGTAGTTGGTGGTCTCGCTCCAGGTGTTGGCCGAGAGGCCGCCGAGCGCCGCGTTGCCGCCGGGCACGACGAAGCGCGTATCTCCGGACGCGGTCAGCGTGTTGTAGAATGCCCCGAAGAGGGCGGTCGATTCCAGCCCGAAGATCTCACCCCGCCTGGTGATGTCGCTCATGTAGTTGTAGGACGGATAATCGCCGATCGCACTGGTCGAGCCGGTCGGCTGGCTGATGTTGCGGTCGTCGAACACGAACTGATTGCGCCAGCTCGTGTTGTTGTCGAAGTCGTGCTCCCAGCGCCCGCCCACGATGGTGCGGCGGTCGTTACGGCCGAGCCCGGCTTGCAGCGCGGTCTCCTGGTCCACCCCGCCGAGCGTATTGAGGCCGTTCTTGTTGAGCCCGACGGTCGCGCAGCCGGCTGCTCTGGACGCCCAGGTGGTGCAGCCCTGCTGGTACGGGTTTTGATAGTATTGGCTCAGCGTGTAACGGAGCGGCAGCCGCGTGACCAAGTCGTTGTTGATGATCTTGACCGTGAAGCGGTCATCGGGCGTCGCCTTGTAGGTGCCGAGGAAGTTGACGGTCTGGGTGTTGAACCAGCTGTTGCCGAGATAGCCGTCGCCGCGGACGTCGCTGGTGAACAGCGAGCCCTCGAAATTACCGACCTTCTTGCCGAACGTCATGTAGTTGCTGAGGTAGCCGAAGCTGCCGCCTTCGCTGCCGATCTCCGCGCCATCGATGCTGCCGCCCGGACGGGTGCGGAAATTGATCGCGCCTCCGGTCGCATAGTTGCCGTAGAGCGCCGAGGACGGCCCGCGGATCACGTCGACCGCACCGTAGGCGTGGGGATCGATCAGGTCGCTGCGCGACAGCCCGTCCGGCTGCGTGACGGGAAAGCCATCCTCGAACAGCGCGATGTTGCGGATGCCGAAGCCGTTGCGGGCATTGGAGCCGCGGATCGAGATGCCGAGATCGCGCGGTCCGTTGCCCTGCTTGAGCGAGACGCCGGGGCTTTCGCGTAGGATGTCGCCGACGGAAAACGCAGGCCGGTCATCGTAGCGGCTGCGGTCGATCGTGGTCGCGGTCTGGCCGGACGGCGACTGGCTGAGCTGGCTGCGAGCGGCGCCGTCACCCGAGGCTGGGTCGGACACCGCTCCTCCCTGCCCGGAGCTGCTGGCCACGGATGCGGCAGGCGGCTTCGGCACGTGAGTGCGGACGGATGTTGCCTGCGCGATCGGCTTGCGCACGGCCCGTTGTGGCGCGGCGCGCGGCGCGTCGACGGTGACGGACGGCAATTCCTTCTCGGTCTCGGCGCTCGCGATCGTGGCCGATTGCAGCAGCATGAGCTGCAGGGCGAGCACGCTCACACCACCAAGGGCATGACGACGGAACATGTTTGACTTCCCCGATGCCGGCTGCACGGCCGGTCTTCCTGGTTCAGAACGGATTGGCGCGCTGCTGCGGCGCCGATGACGATTTCTGTGCTCAGGAAAGGAAGGGAGGTCCTCTTGGTTGCGCCTGTGCCCGGGCGAGCAGATGAACGAGGCGGAGCTCGCGCGCAGTCCAGACGATGGACGCCGTCAGACGCAGCGGAGCCGCATCGAATGGCGCGGGCGGCGCGTCGAGCGCCGCGGCAGCGTGCAGCACGCAGCACATGACGCAGTCGAGGCCGCAGGCGGTGCGGTCGGTATCGCCATTCGATGGCGCCGCATCCGTCTCGGCATGACAGATCACCACCCCGCCAAACGGATCGGCCGTCGCGATCGTCACAGCCGTCATGGCGGACGCCGCCACTGGCGCTAGCACCTGCAACAGCATTGCTAGCAGGGCGACCGGCAGATATCGGCCGAGCTTTCGACGGAAGCGGGCGGCAGGCCCCCGAGCACGGCCGACCGCCACCAGCCGGCTCGCGAGCGAACCGGCTGTCATGGCAGCGTTCACCACCCGTTGCATCGAGGCCGGCCTCTCCGTCGGAGTCGCAGTGCGCCCGGCCTACATCTTCATGCCGGAATGATCGTGCTGCTTCATCATGCTGCCGCCCTCTCCGCCCGGCCCCTTGGCGCCGACCGCCTGCACCTCGAGCGTCACGGCGACCTTGCCGGCCTTCTCGAACTCCAGCGTGACCGGCAGCTTGTCGCCCTGCTTCAGCGGGCTCTTCAGATCCATCAGCATCAGGTGATAGCCGCCCGGCGCCAGCGCGACGGTCTTGCCCGGCTCGATCGTGAGTCCCTTGTCCAGCGGACGCATGGTCATGACGCCGTTGGTGACAGCCATCTCGTGAATCTCGACTCGCCCGGCGACGTCGCCCGTCACTGCGACGAGGCGGTCCGGCGCGCTGCCCTTGTTCTCGATGGTCAGATAGCCGGCGCCCGTCTTGGCGCCGCCCGGCGTGGCGCGGCTCCATGGCTGGGTGATGACGAGGTCACCGGCCTTCACATCCGCGGCGAAGGCGGCAGAAGATCCGCCCAACAGGAGAGCGAATGCAAGCAGAGAGCGTCCGAGGAAGGTCATGTCGGTTATCCTTTTCTTGGCGGCAATGCGCCGGCGGCTCGATCGATTGGCACGTGTCCGCGCGCCAGTCACGGCCGAGCAGACAACGCACGGTGGTTATGCGATTTGGGAGATAAGGGCCGCACAGCAGCCAGCGCGTCACGCTGCGGGCGGAGCCCTTGCCTGCGCGTTCGAGAAGGCCTTGGTGATCCGGCCGGCCGGATCACCGGCGCGCCACACGACCTCGCCCGATTCCCGTTGCGGTGTGGCGATGGCGGACAGCTCCGGCCCATCCAGTGTGACCGGCTGCGCCAGGCAGCACAGCGAACAGCCGTGGAGTGCGAGCTTCGCCGGCGACTCATCGTCCAACGACTGGGAACCAGACTGGCTGTGGCAAATTTCGAGGCCGCGCAGCGGGTCAGCCGCGGCTGAAGCCGCCGCCCAGGCAGCACCGATCGGCGCCAGGATCTGCACCATCAGTGCGATCAGCATGATCGGGAGAAACGCCTGCAGCCGCTGCCGCATCAAAGCCTGCCAAATGAACTGAATTCTTGTGCCCGAGCGAACGCCAGGAGTCGAGGTCGGACAAGGCACAGTCGGCACATTTCGCCAGCGGTCGTTGATTAAGAACAATCCCGCCGCAACCGATGGGCCGACCGCTTTCACGGTAATTCAGCACCCATCACGAGAAAACACGAAAATAAAACTCGTCAATTGCAAGCACTTACCGATCATTTCAGAGAGTGCGCGAATTTTGAACAATCGTTGCCGAAAAGGATGACAAACGCAAAAAGATCGTCTACGAATTTGGGCCTCAGGCTAACGCTTGCGGAAGTCTGGTGGTCCAAGTCTCGGGAGGAGCCCTGGCGCGCAACAAGCAGCGTCACCCCGCTTAACAAGATCAAATCTGAACTTGCGGGATATCTAAAGGGTCGACACAATTTCCGAGCAGGGCCCGCTGCCCTGCTCTATTTTTTTGCAGTCGTCGCAGCGCGCCACAATATTTCCCGTTAACGGTATCGCGGGCCGGATGAACGCCGCCTGAACACGCAATTACATCAGGCCACCGCAGCCGTCGCAAAGCGCTCCAATGGATCACGCCACCGCGCCTTGGCCGCTGGCCAGGGCAGTGTCACCGACAGCGGCTCGCGGCCGGTCACGGTCCAGCGCAGCACACCATCATCGATCGCGAGAATGCCCGCCGCCTCGGCCGGATCGCCCGAGATGAACGTCTCGGTCAACGACTGCAAGGTCAGATGCGGTGTGCCATCGACCGTCGTCAGCGTATTCCAATGAACATGGCCGGCGAGCGCGACGATCGGGCACGGCGCGTCCGCGATAGCCGTGCGGATTGCGTCGGTCTCGGCATAGGCCGCGTGTCCCGGATTGGCTTCGAAGTAGTAGTTGCCGATCTGAGCATGCCCTGACAACGGCACGTGGCTGACGAGCAAGGTTGGACGATCATCCTGCGCGAGCAGTTCGACCAGCGCGTCGAGATCGCCCGCGGAGAGGCGAAGGCCGCGCGTCGGCGTGAGAGTCACGTCGGGTTGCCAGAACACGCACCTGACATCGCCGATGATCAGGGCGCGCGACCCGCTCGGACGATCCATGATCGCTTCATTGTCGGCGAGACTGAGCAATGCGACATCATGATTGCCGCTGACGTGATGATGCGTCGGCGCAAGCTTTGCAAAACACATCGCGACATCGCTTTGCAGCAGACGATCGCGCTCGGGATCTTCGTCAGAAATCCGGTCGCCGAGATCGATGACCGCATCGATGTTTTCGGCGTTCACCTCCGTGACGAAGCGCTCGAGCAATTGCAGCGCCGCCGATCCCCGCTTCGTTGGTGTATCCCGGCCGTGATGGATGTCGGCGATCACGGCAATGCGTGTCGTGGCCAAAGGCTCTCTCCCAAAGCTGCGCTGCCGCGTACCACGAGCACATCACGGCTTTCTGACATCGCGCGTGCAGCGCGACAGTCGCTCGGTGCAACGCACAACATCCGGCTGTGGCGTGATCAATGGGGTTGTGAAACACTGCTGCTCTCGGCGGCGCGATCAATGACGCCGCCGGACAACGATGGGACAGGGAGCACGGGATGTCCGGCACTAAAAAAACGTCCACGACGAGGCGCGATCTTCTCCAGGCGGCGACGGCCGCGGGCTCTGCGGCGGCCCTTCTCGCCGGCTTCGGCATCAATCCGGCGATGGCCGCCGAGATGGGCCGCTCCGAAAAGCCCCTCAAGGCGGCCTTCTCCAATGCCGGCCTGCAGGCGACCTGGTGCGCCCAGGGCAAGCAGGCTGCGGAATGGTGGGGCAAGCTGCTCAATGTCGAGGTCACCTGGTTCGACGGTCAGCTCGATGCGGTGAAGCAGCGCGCCGCGATCGACAACATGGCGTCGCAGAAGTGGGATTTCGTCGCCATCCAGGCGTTCGGCATCGGAACGCTGACGCAGCCGGTGCAGAAGATGATCGATGCCGGCATTCCCGTGATCGACATGGACACGCTGATCGCGCCGCTGGATCAGATCAACGTCCATTCGTTCCTGGCCCCCGACAACGAATTCATGGGCGCATCGGTCACGCAGGCTCTGGCGACTGCGATGGGCGGCAAGGGCAAGATCATCATGACGCAGGGCGCGCTCGGCCACACCGGCGCGCAGGGCCGCGCCAAGGGCTTCAATTCGGTGATCAAGCAGTTCCCGAACATCGAGGTGCTGGACACGCAGCCGGCCGACTGGGACGTGTCGAAGGCGGCACGGCTGTGGGAGACCTATCTCACCAAATACCCGCAGATCGACGCGGCGTTCTTCCACAATGACGACATGGCGCTCGCCGCCTACAACATCATGAAGGCGCGCAACCGCACCAACATCCTGATCGGCGGCGTCGACGCCATGCCGCCGGCGATCCAGGCGGTCAGCGAGGGCCGCATGTTCGCGACCGTCCGCAATCCGTCCTGCCGTATTCATGGCGGCGCGATCGTCGCAGGCGTCGCCGCGGTCACCGCCGGCGAGAAGAGCGGCCAGGGCATTCCGAAGCACGTCATCACCGATGGGCCCGTCGTGACCAAGGCCAATGCCGCCGGCATGCAATGGATGGAGGATCACTTCCTGATCTGAAGTCTCTCCCCATGTCGAACAGCCGCCCGCCTCTTCTGGAATTGCAGGACATCACCAAGTCGTTCGGCGGCGTCACCGCGTTGCGCGGCGTCGACTTCACGCTTCGCCCCGGCGAGATCCATGGTCTCGTCGGGGAGAACGGCGCCGGCAAGAGCACGCTGATGAAGATCATCGCCGGCGTGCACACCGGCTTCTCCGGCCGTTTCCTGCTCGACGGCCGCGAGGTTCATTTCAACTCCGTGCGGGACGCCCGTGCGGCCGGCATCGCCATGGTGCATCAGGAGCTCAGCGTCGCACCTGATCTCACGGTTGCCGAGAACGTGTTTCTCGGCAACCAGCCGACCAATGCCCTCGGTATCGTGCAGTGGCGCCGGATGGCGCGCGAGGCCGCCGAACAGCTCAAGAAGCTCGGGATCGACGCCGATCCGATGAGCCGGCTCGGCGATCTCCCGATCGGACTGCAGCAACTGATCGAGATCGCGCGTGTGCTGTTCTCCGGCGCGCGCATCATCATCCTGGACGAGCCGACCTCGGCGCTGTCACCGCCCGAGGTCGAACGGCTGTTCGCGACCTTGCGCGCGCTACGCGAGCAGGGCACCGGAATCATCTTCATCTCGCACTTCATCGAAGACATTCTGCTCATCTCCGATGAGGTGACCGTCTTCCGCAACGGTCGCAAGATCATGGAGACACCTGCGGCCGATACCAGCAAGGCGGCGCTGATCGAGGCCATGATCGGCAAGGGCCGCGACGCGCTGGAGGACAGCTACACCCACGACATCACCCTGCCCGCGCCGCCGGCCGACAAGCCGGTGGTGGTCGAGGCCGCGGGCCTGTCGCTGGCGCGCAACTTGAAGCGCGTCTCATTTTCGGTGCATGCCGGAGAGGTGCTCGGCATCTACGGCTTCATGGGCTGCGGCCAGCTCGAGCTGGCGCGGATCCTATTCGGCAAGCTCGCGCCCGACGCCGGCGAGCTGCGCGTCTCGGGCGAGCGCAACCGCTTCAAGAGCACGGCGGATGCGCGCCGCGCCGGCATCGCCTTCGTGCCCGAGAGCCGCCGCGACATGCTGTTCCTGCAGGAGCCCGTCTACAAGAACGTCTCGATCAGCATCCTCGACCGCATCAACGCGGTGCTGCTGAAGCCGGCCCGCGAGCGCGCGCTTGCGAAGCGCCAGGTCGAGCAGTTGCAGATCCGTCCCGCCGACGTCGAGATCGACCTTGGCCTGCTCTCGGGCGGCAACCAGCAGAAGGTCGCGCTGGCCAAATGGCTCAGCCACCCGCCCCGGCTCCTGGTGCTGTGCGAGCCGACCCGCGGCATGGATGTTGGCGCCAAGAGTGACGTGATCCAGATCGTGCGGAAACTACGCGACCAGGGCATTGCCGTCATCGTGCTCTCGACGGAGCCGGAGACTGTCCTGTCACTGGCCGATCGCGTCATCGTGCTCAAGCGCGGCGAGGTCGTGCGCGAATTCGCCGGCGAGACCATCAGCAAAGACCGTCTGCTCGAGGCGGCGTAGGGAGATTGTCATGGCGCATGGCGAGACCGTTCCGATGCCGGAGGCGCAACCACGACGCGCCGGCGGGGTCGCAGCGCTGCTGCGCTCGCAGATGCGCAACATCGCGCCATTCCTGACGCTGATCTTCCTCACCGCGTTCTTCGCAATCGCGAGTCCATCCTTCGCCACGCTCGACAATGTCGGCAACATCCTGACCCAGGTGTCGGTGACCGGCATCATCGCGGTCGGACTGACCTTCGTGATCCTGTGCGCCGAGATCGACCTGTCGATCGCTGCCATCGCCAACGTGACCGGCATCGCGGTGGCCTATTTCACCTTGCAGGAGTCCTACGTCAACATCGCCAATTTGCCGATGCCCGGCTTTGCCGCCATCCTGCTCGCGCTGGCGCTGTGCGCGCTGCTGGGCGTGGTCAACGCCTTCGGCCTGACCGTGATCGGCATTCCCTCCTTCATCATGACGCTCGCGATGATGCAGATCGCCGCAGGCATTTCGGCCATGCTGGTGCGCGGCCAGATCGCCTACAAGGTGCCGCCCATCATCACGACGCTCGGCTCCGGCTCCTTGGCGGGGGTGCCCTGGATCGTGATCGTGGCCGCCCTCATGCTGCTGCTGGGGCACCTCGTGCTGACCTACACGCGGTTCGGCCGCTACGTCTACATGGTCGGTGGCAACCGCGAGGCAGCGGAGTATTCCGGCCTGAACGTCAAGCTGATCCTCGGCAGCGTCATGGTGATCTCGGCGGTGTGCTCGGGAATTGGCGGCATGCTCGGCGTGGCGCATTTCGGCAGCGCGCAGCAGAACGAGTTCGACACCTACCTGCTGGATTCGATCGCTGCCGTCGTGGTCGGCGGCACCAGCCTGTTCGGCGGCCGCGGCGGCATCGGCAACACCATCGTCGGCCTGTTCGTGCTCGGCGTGCTCAACAACGGCCTCGACCACGTCAACATCGACAGCTTCCTGAAGATTCTGATCCGCGGCCTGATCCTGCTCGCCGCGCTGGTGATCAACGTCTACGCGCAGCGGCTGCGCGCCAAGGCGGCGGATTGAGCGTGTGTCGTAGGGCGGTCGCGTGCCCACCATCGAGCTACGTGGCACGTGAGACATGGTGGGCACGGCGCGATCTGACAGTGCAAACGACGACAGACCGTCGCCGCGTGCCTTTGCCCACCCTACGCATCTGTTTCCGTCATTGCGAGCGAAGCGAAGCATTCCAGAGGCTTGCGAAGATTCTGGATTGCTTCGTCGCTTTGCTCCTCGCAATGACGTTGACCCCGTGAATCAAAAACCAGGCTGCCAGTGACGCAGCTCGCGCGCGGCGCGTGTCACGGCCTCGATCGACGTGAACGATGCCGTCTCCACCATCAGCGTTCGGGCCAAGCGCAATGCCCGCGCCTCGCAGGTCGCGCGCCGCTTCTCATCCTCGATCAGTTCGAAATCGATGTTGTGCGCCAGGCCGAGAATACGACGGATGATCTTCGCGGCTGCAAATCCGACGGCATCCTGGAACAGGCGCGCCATGAAGGCCTGACCTTCGGCCTCAAGCCGCGCAGTTCCTGCTTCACCGGGAAACAGCGAGAGCGGATAGGCATCGCCGGTGGCCTCGCTGCGCCACAGCGCCAGGAACTTGCCCGCGAACGTGCTCCACACCTGATCCACGGTGATCAGCACCCAGCCCTCGAATGCCGCCCTGTCGGCGGGCGCGCGCTCGTGTCCGGCCGACGCAAAATAGGCCATCAACAAGTTGGCCAGGACAGCACCGACGTCGAAGCCCATCGGGCCGTAGAAGGCGAATTCCGGATCGATCACCCGGGTCTCAGTCTCCGTGACCATGATCGATCCGGTGTGCAGGTCGCCATGGATCAGCGCCTCGGCGCTCGACAAGAACCTCAGCTTCAGCCGGGAGACCGCGACATGAAGATCGAGATCAGCACGAATGTCGGCCGCGGTCGCGTCGAGCCATGGTGAGGTCCAGCGATTCTGCTCAGCGATCCGATAGGGATCGGTGAAGATCAGGTCCTCCGTGATCTTGCACAGCGCGTGATTGCCGGCGAAGCTCGCGATCGCCTCCTTCTTCGCGGCGGCAGAGAGCGCCAGGTCGGACGAGAAGAACAGCGTCCGCGCCATGAAGGTCGTGATGTGATCGACGAAGGCCGGATAGATCGTGCCCGCGACCAGCCCCTTGCGCATGATGATGTGCGGCTCCAGCAGCTCCATCGCCGTCAGCGCCAGCGCCGGATCATGATGAACGATGGCCGGCACGAGGCCCGGGGCAAGGCGGTTCTGATGCGTCAGCGCCAGATGCTCATAGTGGGCGCGTGACAGCGGCAGCGGCCAGCTCTCGCCGACCAGCCGCACGTAAGGCAGCGCCTGCTTCACCGCGAGTCCGCCGGACGATCCCTTGACGATGAAGACGAGATTGAGGTTGCCATCGCCGACCTCGGTGATCGACCAGCGCTCGGCCGGTCCGCCGAGTTGCCCTGCAACTGAAGGGATCCCCGCGAGATAGTTTCGAAGATCAGTCTCGTTCAGAATGCGATAGCCCGATGGCGTCCCGTTCCGGGCCTCGGCCGATGTCGTCACGCGCAACCTCCCTGTCGAACTTGTTTTGACCTCCTATAGCAAAAAAGCCGACGCGCGTCCGCGCATCGGCTTCGAGAGAACGTTGTGCGATGCGAGCGGCAGCTAGAACGGAATCCCCATCAGCCGCGACAGTCGCTCGATGCTGAGATAGCCGGCCTGATAGGCCACCAGCGCAAGGCCGAAGATCACGGCCGACAGCAGCGTCGTCCAGATCAGGCGGCGTCCCATCAGGCTGATGGTCGGCGCCCCGGGATCGGTGCCGGGCGAGCCGCCGCCCGTCTCGTGCTGGCTGCGCACGCCGAACGGCAGGGTCACGAACAGCATGACCCACCACAGCACGAAGTAGATCGCGAGCCAGGTAGAGATCGTATAGGCCATGATCGCCCCGCTGCCTCAGGCCTGCTCGATCTCGACGAGCGCGCCGGAAAAATCCTTCGGATGCAGGAACAGCACCGGCTTGCCATGGGCGCCGATCTTCGGCTGGCCGTCGCCGAGCACGCGGGCGCCCTCCTTGATCAGCGTGTCGCGCGAGGCGATGATGTCGGCCACCTCGTAGCAGACGTGATGGATGCCGCCATCCGCATTGCGCTCGAGAAACTTCGCGATCGGCGACGCTTCGCCCAGCGGCTGAATGAACTCGATCTTGGTATTGGGCAGGGTCACGAACACGGTGATCACGCCGTGCTCAGGCAACGGGACGGCTGGGGATATCTCGGCGCCGAACGCCGCGCCGTAGATCTTGGCGGCCTTTTCGGCGTCCTTGACCGCGATGGCGACGTGGTTGAGCCGGCCCAGCATGACAACCTCCACTTTTCTTTTGAACCGCCGTTTGATCGGCCTGCGTCAGACTTCCAGGACGTGAACGAGACAGATCGGCTTCTTGCCCCATTGCTCATTGACCGCCGAACGCACCGCCCGCCGGACGGATTCTGCCGCTGCGTCCGAATCGCGTCGGCGCGCCCGCGGCAGCCCTTCGAAGGTCGAAACGACAGCATCGAAGACGATGTCGTCCATCTCCTCGCCCGCCGCATTCTTCTCGGGGATGCCGACCATGTCGACTTCCGGATCGTCGGCCAGCTCGCCCTTCTCGGTGATGGCGAGCGCCACGAAGATGCAGCCGGCAAAGGCCATCTTGCGACGCTCGACCACGGCGCGCGACTTCGAGTCCTCGACGATGGTGCCGTCCTTGTAGAGGCGGCCTGCCGGCAGCTGGTCGATGATTCCGGGATCGCCGGGACCAAGTTTGACAAGATCGCCGTTGCGGCAGGTGATCACCTTGGGCACGCCGCAGGCGCGCGCGAGTTGCGCATGCTCGTGCAGATGCAGCGCCTCGCCATGGACGGGGATCAGGAGCTGCGGCCGCGTCCACGCGATCATGTCGCGCAGCTCGTCGCGGCGCGGATGGCCGGAGACATGAACCAGATGATTGCGGTCGGTGATGATCTCGATACCCTGCTGCACCAGCCCGTTGATGACGGCGCCGACCGCCTTCTCGTTGCCGGGGATGGTGCGCGACGAGAAGATGACAGTGTCGCCCTTGTTCAAGGTGACCAGCGGATGATCGTCATTGGCGATGCGCGAGAGCGCGGCGCGCGGCTCGCCCTGGCTGCCCGTGCACAGCGCCAGCACCTTGTCGGCCGGAAAGTGGCCGTAGAGGTCCATGCCGCGGAAGTTCTGCACGCCATCGAGATAACCGGTCTCGCGCGCGACCTGGACCACGCGCTCCATGGCGCGGCCGACGATGACGACCTCGCGCTCGGCCGCGCGCGCCGCTTCGGCGACGGCGCGGATACGCGCGACGTTGGAGGCGAAGGTGGTCACGGCCACGCGGCCGCGCGCCTCCTTGACCAGGGTCGTAATCGTCTTGGCAACTTCGGCCTCCGACGGCGAGCGTCCCTCGCGCACCGCGTTGGTGGAATCCCCGATCAAGGCGAGAAGTCCGGCGTCGCCGAGCTCGCGCAGCCGCTTCTCATCCGTCGGCGCGCCCAACACCGGCGTCGGATCGATCTTCCAGTCACCGGTGTGCAGGACGGTGCCGACCTCGGTGTGGATCGCTAGCGCGTGCGATTCAGGGATCGAATGCGCGACCGGAATGAACTCGACGTTGAACGGACCGATGTCGACGCGGCCGCCGGAGGGGATCACCTTGACCGGGATCTTGGCCGGGAGGCGCTCAGCCTCGCACTTGGCCTCGAACAGCGCCGCGCTGAACTTGGTCGCGTAGATCGGGCATTTCAGCCGCGGCCACAGATCGATGATGGCGCCGAAATGGTCCTCATGCGCGTGTGTCAGCACGAGGCCGACCAGGTTGTTGCGCTCCTTCTCCAGGAAGGCGACGTCGGGCATGATCAGGTCGATGCCCGGCAGATGCTCCTCATCGCCGAAGGAGACGCCAAGATCGATCGCGAGCCACGAGCGCTGGTGGCGATTGCCGAGCCCGTAGATCGACAGGTTCATGCCGATCTCGCCGACACCTCCGAGCGGCGCAAATGTCAGTTCGTCGGGACGTGCCATCTAGACCGCTCCTTTGGATGCGACCGAGCCGAAATGAACATCACCGGCCGTGATCGGCTCCAATCGTCCCTCCGCGGTCCGCACCAGCATACAACCCTGTTCGTCGATCGTGTCGAAAATCCCCTCGATGATAGCATGTCCGGACCTGATGGCGACCGGCTGGCCGAGGCCTGCCGCCCGCTCCAGCCAGAGCCTGCGGATATCACCGAAGCCCCGCCCCTCGTTCCAGATGCCGAAATATTCGACCCAGGCATCCGACAGCGCCGAGAACAGATCCTCGGCGGTCACCTGGATGCCGAGGTCCGCCAACGATACCGCCGGTGTCGGGGTATCCAGCGGCGCCGCCACCACGTTGGTTCCAATGCCGGCGACCACCGCCAATCCGCCAGCCACCTGCTCCGCCTCGAGCAGCATGCCGACGATCTTGCGGCCGTCAGCGAGAACGTCGTTCGGCCATTTCAGCGCAAATGACGCGTGTGCTCCGGACCGCAGCGCAGCCTCGATGCTCACCTGGCGCAACGCGCTCTCGATGGAGAGGCCTGCGGCAAAGCCGAGTGTGGCTGCGATCGCAGGAGCCACGTTCAGCACTTCCAGCACGCTCGAGGCCAGATTGCCACGCGGGGCGATCCACGGACGCTGGCGCCGGCCGCGCCCGGCCGTCTGCTCCGATGTGACGAACCAGCATGGCGCCCTGCCGCCCTCTCGGGCTGACTTCAGCGCCTCGACATTGGTCGAGCCGGTCTGGTCGAACGTGACGAGTCCGTAGCCAGCCTTGGCGGCCTGGGACCCTAGCGCAAACGTCATCTAGAACAGCGATTTCGCCGCGGCCGCCGCCGCGCTGACGAGCGGGCCGGGATAGGCGAAGAACAGGATGTTGAAGATGCCGGAGATCGCGAGCACGGTGCGCAGCTCGATCCTGACGGGATCGAGCGTAGGCAGCGGCTCGTCGAAATACATCGTCTTGACGATCAGCAGATAATAGTAGGCGCCGACCACGCTGGTAAGGACGCCGATCACCGACAGTGTAAACAGCCCGCCCTTGATCGCGGCGACGAACACGTACCATTTGGCGAAGAAGCCCGCGAGCGGAGGAACGCCGGCCAGCGAGAACAGCAGCATCGCGAAGAAGAAGGCGAGCAGCGGATTGGTGCGCGAAAGTCCCGAAAAATCGCTGATCTTCTCGAACGACTGGCCGTTGCGCTTGATCGCCATGATCACGGCGAAGGAGCCGAGCGTCATCGCGACGTAGATCGCGATGTAGGTCAGCACGCCCTGCGCGCCCTCGACCGTACCGGCGGCGAGACCGACCAGCGCGAAGCCCATGTGGCCGATCGAGGAATAGGCCATCAGGCGCTTGATGTTGGTCTGGCCGATCGCGGCGAACGAGCCGAGCGCCATCGAGGCGATCGAGACGAACACGATGATCTGCTGCCATTGGAAGGTGATGCCGGGGAACGCGGTCAGCGCGACGCGCGCGAACACGGCCATCGCCGCGACCTTGGGCGCGGAGGCGAAGAACGCCGTCACCGGCGTCGGCGCGCCTTCGTAGACGTCCGGCGTCCACATGTGGAACGGCACCGCCGAGACCTTGAAGCACATGCCGGCGAACAGGAAGACGAGGCCGAAAATGATGCCGACGCTGCCGGTCTTCGTCGCCGCTGCGATCCCGGCAAAGCTCACCGTGCCGGTGAAGCCGTAGATCAGCGAGGCGCCGTAGAGCAGCATGCCGGAGGACAGCGCGCCCAGCACGAAGTACTTCAGGCCGGCCTCTGTCGACTTGACGTTGTCACGATGGCTGGCCGCGACAACGTAGAGCGCGAGCGACATCAGCTCGAGACCGAGGTAGAGCGTGATCAGGTCGCCGGCCGAGATCAGCACCAGCATGCCCAAGGTCGAGAGCAGCACCAGGATCGCATATTCGAAGATGCGGCGGTCCGGCGCCGACAGGAATTCGACCGACATGATCAGCGTCGCGATCGAGCCGATCAGCGCCAGGATCTTCAGGAAGCGCGCGTAGCTGTCAGCGATGAAGCTGCCGCCGAACGCCTGGCCGCCCGGCTGCCCGAGCACCAGGATGCCGACCACGATCAGCAGAGCGACCGCCAGCCAGGTGATGAGCCCCGTCGTCCCCTGTCCGCGAAACGCGCCCAGCATCAACAGCGCCATGGCCCCCACGGCCAACAGCAGCTCCGGCAACACCACCCAAAGCTGAGGCCCAAGATTCTCGATCATCGTCTGTGTCCCGACCCCTCAAGGTCTCATCATTGGAGCAGCGCGGCGGCCTTCACGGCCGTCACGGCGGTATTGTAGTTGTTGACGAGCTGCTGCACCGACGCCGCCGACATATCGAGGATCGGCTTCGGATAAACGCCGAACAGGATGGTCAGCGCCACCAGCGGAAACAGGATCACGCCCTCACGCAGGGTGAGATCCTTGATGCTGGCCAGCGACGGCTTGCTCAGCGCACCGAACACCACCTTGCGGTAGAGCCACAGCGCGTAGGCCGCCGAGAGGATGACGCCGAAGGTCGCGAAGAACGCGGTCGGGATCGACACCTTGAAAGTGCCGAGCAGGGTCATGAACTCGCCGACGAAGCCGGAGGTGCCGGGCAGGCCGACATTGGCCATGGTGAACACCATGAACACCAGCGCATAGACCGGCATCCGGTTGACGAGGCCGCCATAGGCCGCGATCTCGCGGGTGTGCATCCGGTCGTAGACGATACCGACGCAGAGGAACAGCGCGCCCGAGACGATGCCGTGGGAGATCATCTGGAACACGCCGCCGGCGACGCCCTGCATGGTGCCGGCGAAGATGCCCATCGTCACGAAGCCCATATGTGCCACCGAGGAGTACGCAATGAGCTTCTTGATGTCCTCCTGCATCAGCGCGACCAGCGAGGTGTAGATGATCGCGATCGCCGAGAGCGTAAAGACCAGCGGCGCGAAGTCGTGCGACGCCAGCGGAAACATCGGCAGCGAGAAGCGCAGGAAGCCGTAGCCGCCCATCTTCAGCAGGATCGCGGCGAGAATCACCGAGCCCGCGGTGGGCGCCTCGACGTGCGCATCCGGCAGCCAGGTGTGAACCGGCCACATCGGCATCTTCACCGCGAAGGAGGCGAAGAAGGCAAGCCATGCCCAGGTCTGCAAGGAGCGCGGCACCGCCGTATGCATCAAGGTCGGAATGTCGGTCGTGCCGGCGTTCCAGTACAGCGCCATGATGGCGAGCAGCATCAGCACCGAGCCAAGCAGCGTGTAGAGAAAGAACTTGAAGGAGGCGTAGACCCGGCGCGGGCCGCCCCAGACGCCGATGATCAGGAACATCGGAATCAGGCCGCCCTCGAAGAACAGATAGAACAGAACGAGGTCGAGCGCGGAGAACGTGCCAACCATCAGCGTTTCCAGGATCAGGAACGCCATCATGTATTCGCGCAGCCGGTTGGTGACCGACTTCCAGCTCGCGATGATGCAGAACGGCATCAAAGCGGTGGTCAGGATCACGAACGGCAGCGAGATGCCGTCGACGCCCATGTGATAGCTGATGCCGGCCGCCAGCCAGTTCGACTTCTCGACGAATTGGAAGTCGGTCTGTGCCGGATCGAAGCGCAGCACCAGGATCACCGACACCGCGAAGGTGATCAGCGTGGTCCACAGCGCGATCCAGCGCGCGTTGCGACGGGCCGCCTCGTCGTCGCCGCGCACCAGATAGATCAGCAGCGCGCCGACGATGGGCAGGAAGGTGACGACAGAGAGAATTGGCCAGGTGGTCATTGCTGGCCCCCCATGAACATGAACCAGGTGATCAGGCCGGCGACGCCGATCAGCATGGCAAAGGCATAGTGATAGAGATATCCGGTCTGGATCTTGACGACGTTGCGCGTGATGTCGAGCACCCGCGCCGAGACACCATCCGGACCGAACCCGTCGATGACGAAGCCGTCGCCCTTCTTCCAGAGGAAGCGGCCGAGCCACTTCGCAGGACGGACGAAGATCACGTCATACAGCTCGTCGAAGTACCACTTGTTGAGCAGGAACTTGTAGAGCAGCGGCTGCTGGGCGGCCAGCTCCTCCGGGATGTCCGGACGACTAATGTAGAAGAAGTAGGAGACCGCAAAGCCCAGCACCATCATGATGAACGGCAGTTGAGCGAGCCAGAACGGCATATGCTCCATGTCCTCCAGGATGTGCGGGTTCATCTTCAGCGACTCGCCGAAGAAGTGCTCGACACCATGGGGATCGGTGAACACACCCTTGAACGGGAGGCCAGCCAGAATCGAGCCTGCCGCGAGCACGCCGATCGGGATCAGCATCCAGATCGGGCTCTCATGTGCGGCATCGTAGTGGTGCTGGTCGTGCGGCGTGCCGAAGAAGGTCTTGAACACCAGACGCCAGGAATAGAACGAGGTCAGGCCGGCGGCGACAATGGTGAGGAAATACGCGTAGGTCGCAAACGGATTGTGTGCGGCGTACGCAGCCTCGATGATCGCATCCTTGGAGAAGAAGCCTGCGAAGCCGGGGAAGCCGGTCAACGCCAGCGTGCCGACCGTCATCACCGCGAAGGTGTACGGGATCTTGCGCCACAGGCCGCCCATGTTGCGGATGTCCTGCTCGTGGTGCATCGCGTAGATCACCGAGCCTGACCCTAAGAACAGCAACGCCTTGAAGAAGGCGTGCGTGAACAGGTGGAACATGCCGACCGAGTAGGCCCCTGCTCCCATCGCCACGAACATGTAGCCGAGCTGTGAGCAGGTCGAGTACGCGACGATGCGCTTGATGTCGTTCTGCACGAGGCCGACGGTCGCGGCGAAGAACGCCGTGGTCGCGCCGAAGAACATCACCACGGCCTGCGCATTGGGCGCGAGCTCGAACAGCGGCGACAGGCGCGCCACCATGAACACGCCGGCGGTGACCATGGTCGCGGCGTGGATCAGCGCCGAGACCGGGGTCGGACCTTCCATCGCGTCCGGCAGCCAGGTGTGCAGCAGGAACTGCGCCGACTTGCCCATCGCACCCATGAACAGCAGCAGGCAGGTCAGCGTCAGTGCGTCGGCATTCCAGCCGAGGAAGTTGATGGTCTTGCCCGCGAAGCTCGGCGCGGCGTTGAAGATGGTCTCGAAGTCGGTCGACTTCGCCAGCAGGAACACGGCGAAGATGCCGAGCGCGAAGCCGAAATCGCCGACGCGGTTGACGACGAAGGCCTTGATCGCGGCAGCGTTGGCCGACGGCTTCTGGAACCAGAAGCCGATCAGCAGGTAGCTGGCGAGACCGACGCCCTCCCAGCCGAAGAACAGCTGCACGAGGTTGTTCGCCGTCACCAGCATCAGCATCGCGAAGGTGAACAGGCTGAGATAGGCGAAGAAGCGCGGACGGTTCGGATCCTCATCCATGTAGCCGATCGAATAGAGATGCACGAGCGAGGACACGCTGGTCACGACGACGAGCATCACCGCCGTCAGCGTATCGACGCGCAGCGCCCAGGAGACCTGCAGCTCGCCGGAATTGATCCAGGGCAGCAGCTCCTTGACCCCGGCCTCATGATGCATGAAGCCGACGCTGATCAGCATCGCCCAGGATAGGCCGGCCGACACGAACAACAGCGCCGTCGTGATCACCTGCGCGGCCCAGGTGCCGGCCGCGGGCGGCTCGGCGACATGATGGTCATCGTGCCCATGACCGTGATCGTCATGTGCCTGCGCGTCGGCGGCGCCGTGGTGATGGCCGTCGTCGTGATGATGCTCGACCACATCGCCGCTCGGGTGGCGTCCATGCGCCCCCAGCAGCGCGATCAGGCCGGCCAGGATCGCGCCGAGCAGCGGCAGAAAGACAATGGCCTGGATCATTCGCCCGTCCCCTTACGCATGACCTTGCCGGCAAGCCGGCCCCCATCTGTGCGGATCATGCGCCCTTAGCCCTTCATCAGATTGACGTCTTCAACCGCAATCGAGCCGCGGTTGCGGAAGTAGACCACCAGCACGGCGAGGCCGATCGCGGCTTCCGCCGCCGCAACGGTCAGAACCAGCAGCGCGAACACCTGCCCGACGATGTCGCCGAGGAAGGTGGAGAACGCCACCAGGTTGATGTTCACCGCGAGCAGGATCAGCTCGACCGACATCAGGATGACGATGATGTTCTTGCGGTTCAGGAAGATGCCGAGGATGCCGAGCGTGAACAGCATCGCGGCGACGGCGAGGTAGTGCCCCAATCCGATGGTCATTTCACCCACTCCGCGGCGTCCGTATCCTGCAGCCCCTGCCCGACCGCGACCTTGCGGACCGCCATCGCCATCTCGGGCGTGCGGGCGTTCTGGACGTTGATGTCCTGGCGCTTGACACTGGCCTTGTGACGCAGGGTCAGCACGATCGCGCCGATCATCGCCACCAGCAGGATCATGCCCGACAGCTGGAAGTAATGGATGTACTTCGTATACAGCACGAGGCCGAGCGCCTCGGTATTGGTGACGTTGGTCGGGATCTCCGCCGTGATCGCCTTCGGCGTCGAGGGGTTGATGACCCAATACGACACCGTCAGCAGCAGCTCGAACAGGAAGATGCCGCCGATGACGAGGCCAATCGGCATATACTGCAGGAAGCCCTCGCGGAGTTCCGTGAAGTCGACGTCGAGCATCATGATCACGAACAGGAACAGCACCGCAACCGCGCCGACATAGACGACGACCAGGATCATCGCCAGGAATTCGGCTCCCATCAGCACGAACAGGCCGGAGGCGTTGACGAAGGCGAGGATCAGATAGAGCACCGAATGAACGGGGTTCTTGGAGACGATCACCATCACGGCCGAGGCTACGCAGACCGCCGCGAAGAGATAGAAGAAGAGCGCAGGAAGGATCATCGGACGGCCTCAGCGGTACGGCGCGTCGAGCGCGATGGCTTTGGAGATCTCGCGCTCCCAGCGGTCGCCGTTCGCGAGCAGCTTGGCCTTGTCATAGTACAGCTCCTCGCGGGTCTCGGTCGCGAACTCGAAGTTTGGTCCCTCGACGATGGCGTCGACCGGGCAGGCCTCCTGGCACAGGCCGCAATAGATGCACTTCACCATGTCGATGTCGTAGCGCACCGTGCGGCGGGTGCCGTCGTTGCGGCGCGGGCCGGCCTCGATGGTAATCGCCTGCGCAGGGCAGACGGCCTCGCAGAGCTTGCAGGCAATGCAGCGCTCCTCGCCGTTGGGATAGCGGCGCAACGCGTGCTCGCCGCGGAAGCGCGGCGAGATCGGGCCCTTCTCGAACGGATAGTTCAGGGTCGGCTTGGGCTGAAAGAAGTAACGCATCGCGAGGAAGAACGCGGAGACGAACTCCTGCAGCAGCAGCGACCGTGCGGTGGCGGAAATGTTCATGACAGCCTCATTTCGGCGCGATGCCGGCGAAGTGCAGCACGCCTGCGACGATGACCACCATGGCCAGCGACAGCGGCAGGAACACTTTCCAGCCCAGTCGCATCAACTGGTCGTAGCGGTAGCGCGGCACGATCGCTTTCGCCATCGCGATCAGGAAGAACATGAAGAACAGCTTGAGCGAGAACCAGATGACGCCCGGCACCCAGTTGAACGGCGGCAGGTCGATCGGCGGTAGCCAGCCGCCCAGAAACAGGATCGTCGCCAGCGCGCACATCGTGGTGATCGCGACATACTCGCCGAGCATGAACAGCAGGTACGGCGTCGAGCCGTATTCCACCATGAAGCCGGCGACGAGTTCCGATTCCGCCTCAACGAGATCGAAGGGCGGACGGTTGGTCTCGGCCAGCGCCGAGACGTAGAACACCACGAACATCGGGAACAGCGGCCAGACGTACCAGTTCAGGATCGTCAGCTGCGGCAGGCCGATCAGGCTCGCAAGCCCGCGGGCATGCTGCGCCTCGACCACCGCCGAGAGGTTCAGAGTGCCGGCGCACAGCAGCACCGTGATGATCACGAAGCCGATCGAGACCTCGTAGGACACCATCTGCGCCGCCGAGCGCAGCGCCGCCAGGAACGGGTACTTCGAGTTCGACGACCAGCCGGCCATGATGATGCCGTAGATCGACAGCGACGAGATCGCGAAGATGAAGAGGATGCCGACATTGATGTCGGCGATCGCCCAGCCGAGATTGGTCGGGATCACCGCCCAGGCCGCCAGCGCCAAAACGCAGGAGACCAGCGGCGCCAGCAGGAACACGCCCTTGTTGGCGCCGGCCGGAATGATCGGCTCCTTGAGCACGAACTTCAGCAGGTCGGCGAAGGACTGAAACAGGCCCCAGGGCCCGACCACGTTGGGACCCCGGCGGATCTGCACCGCCGCCCAGATCTTGCGGTCGGCCAGCAGGATGTAGGCAATCGCGACCAGCAGGACGACGAGGAGCAGGACGCTCTGCGCGACCATGACGATCAGCGGCCAGAGGAAGCCGGTCCAGAACGAGCTTGCAAAGAAATCAGCCATCAGGTCACGCTCACTCCGCTGCCGTCAGCATCTGCCCGGAGGCCAGGCGGGAGCATTCCGCCATGACCGCCGATGCGCGCGCGATCGGGTTGGTGAGATAGAAGTCGTCGATCAGCGGCTTGAACGGCGCCTTCTCGAGGTTGCCGCCCTTGCCCGCCAGGGTCTTGATGTCGGCGATCTTGCCCGCCTCGATCTGGTCGATGCGGCCAAGATGCGGCACGGCCTTGATGATCGCAGCGCGCAGAGCGGCCAGCGAGTCGTAGCCAAGCTTCTTGCCGAGCACGTCGGACAGCGCGCGGATGATCGCCCAGTCCTCGCGCGCCTCACCCGGCGGGAACGAGGCGCGGCCGGCGACCTGAACCCGGCCCTCGGTGTTGACGTAGAGGCCGGACTTCTCGGTGTAGGCTGCGCCCGGCAGGATCACGTCGGCGCGATGCGCGCCACGGTCGCCGTGGGTGCCGATGTAGACGGTGAACACGCCCTCGGGCACCTCGACCTCGTCGGCGCCGAGCAGGAACATCACGTCCATCGTGCCGAAGGTGGTCATTTGGGCGCCGGTCAGTCCGGTGCCGTTGAAGCCGATGTCGAGGGCGCCGACCCGCGACGCCGTATTGTGCAGCACGGCAAAACCGTTCCAGTCGTCGCGCACGGCGTTGACGTCCATCGCGATCTTGGCGGCCAGCGACAGGATCGCCGCACCGTCGTGGCGCGCTGCGGCGCCGGCGCCGACCAGCACGATCGGGTTCTTGGCGTTACGGAAGGTGGTCGCGAACGAATGCTTGCCGGCAGCGACGTCGCTCAGGGAGTCGGTGCCAGCGCCGATGTGCTCGTACGCATAGGTCAGATCGGCCTTGGGACCGACGACGCCGACCTTGAGCTGACCGGAGCGCCAACGCTTGCGGATGCGGGCGTTGAGCACAGCCGCTTCCTTGCGCGGATTGGCACCGACGATCAGGATCGCGTCGGCCTGCTCGATGCCGGCGATGGTCGGATTGAACAGGTAGGACGCACGGCCGAGCTTGGCATCGAAGCTGTCACCGCCCTGCACCGCGACGTTGGTCGAGCCGAGTTTGGCGAGCAGATCCTTGAGCGCGTACATCTCCTCGACTGCGGCGAGATCGCCGGCAATCGCGCCGATGCGCTTGCCGTCGATGCGCGACAGCTTGGTCGCGATCGTCTTGAACGCTTCCGGCCAGGATGCAGCGCGGAGCTTGCCATCCTCGCGAACATAAGGACGGTCAAGCCGCTGCGTGCGCAGGCCGTCGACGACATGACGCGTCTTGTCGGAGATCCACTCCTCGTTCACGGAGTCATTGATGCGCGGCAGGATGCGCATGACCTCGCGGCCGCGGGTGTCGACGCGGATCGCCGAACCGACGCCGTCCATCACGTCGATCGACTGCGTCTTGCCGAGCTCCCAGGGACGCGCCGCAAACGCATAAGGCTTGGAGGTCAGCGCGCCCACCGGGCAGATGTCGACCAGATTGCCCTGCAGCTCCGAGCTCAGCGCCTGCTCGAGATAGGTCGTGATCTCCATGTCCTCGCCACGGCCGATCGCGCCCATCTCCGGCACGCCGCAGACCTCCGCCGAGAAGCGGACGCAGCGCGTGCACTGGATGCAGCGGTTCATCGAGGTCTTGACCAGCGCGCCGAGATACTTGTCCTCGACCGCGCGCTTGTTCTCGGCGAAGCGGCTGGTGTCGACACCATAGCCCATCGCCTGGTCTTGCAGGTCGCACTCGCCGCCCTGGTCGCAGATCGGGCAGTCGAGCGGATGGTTGATCAGAAGGAATTCCATCACGCCTTCGCGTGCCTTCTTGACCATCGGCGACCGGGTCGAAATTTCCGGCGGCTCGCCCTTCGGGCCCGGCCGGCAATCGCGCACGCCCCAGGCGCAGCTCGCGACCGGTTTCGGTCCGCCCTTCACCTCGACGAGGCACATCCGGCAGTTGCCGGCGATCGACAGCCGCTCATGATAGCAGAAGCGCGGGATCTCGGCGCCTGCCGCCTCGCACGCCTGCAGCAGCGTGTACTCCGGCGGCACATCGATCTCTTTGCCATCGATGATGATCTTGGTCATTGCCTCACATCTCTCTCAAACCACAAGCCACCGCGCCGTCGCGCACCGTGAAGGCGCGACAGGCGCGAAGGAAAACCTTGCTGGCAGGTCGGCCTGCCATCGCCTACTCCGCCGCCACCATGTGCGCGGGATCGCGCACGCCGACGTCGTCGACATCGGCCTTGTGCGAATACTGGTCGATCCGCGCTTCGATCTCGTGACGGAAATGCGTGATCAGGCCCTGGATCGGCCACGCCGCGGCGTCACCCAGCGCACAGATCGTGTGCCCCTCGATCTGCTTGGTGACCTCGAGCAGCATGTCGATCTCGCGCTTGTGCGCCCGGCCCTCGGCCATGCGGGTCAGCACGCGCCACATCCAGCCGGTGCCCTCGCGGCACGGCGTGCACTGGCCGCAGCTCTCATGCTTGTAGAAATAGGAGATGCGCGCGATCGCCCGGATCAGGTCGGTCGATTTGTCCATCACGATCACGGCGGCGGTGCCGAGACCGGAGCGCAGCTTCGACAGGCTGTCGAAATCCATCGGCGTGTCGATGATCTGATCGGCCGGCACCATGCGCACCGACGAGCCGCCCGGAATCACCGCCTTCAGATTATCCCAGCCGCCACGGATGCCGCCGCAATGCTTCTCGATCAGCTCGCGGAACGGGATGCCCATCGCCTCTTCGACGTTGCAGGGCCGCTCGACGTGACCGGAGATGCAGAACAGTTTTGTGCCGACATTGTTCGGACGGCCGATGCCGGCAAACCACGCCGCACCGCGGCGCAGGATGGTCGGCGCCACCGCGATCGACTCGACGTTGTTGACCGTGGTCGGGCAGCCATAGAGGCCGACATTGGCCGGGAATGGCGGCTTCAGCCGCGGCTGGCCCTTCTTGCCCTCGAGGCTCTCCAGCAGCGCGGTCTCCTCGCCGCAGATATAGGCGCCGGCGCCGTGGGCGACGTAGACATCGAACGGCCAGCCATGGATGTTGTTCTTGCCGATCAGGTTGGCCTCATAGGCCTGATCGATCGCCGCCTGCAGCCGCTCGCGCTCGCGGATGAACTCGCCGCGCACATAGATGTAGCAGGCATGCGCATTCATCGCGAAGCTGGCGAGCAGACAGCCCTCGACGAGATGATGCGGATCATGCCGCATGATCTCGCGATCCTTGCAGGTGCCGGGCTCGGACTCGTCGGCGTTGACCACGAGATAGCTCGGCCGGCCGTCGGTCGATTCCTTCGGCATGAACGACCATTTCAGGCCGGTCGGAAATCCGGCTCCGCCGCGGCCACGCAGGCCCGAGGCCTTCATCTCGTTGATGATCCAGTCACGCCCCTTTTCGATCAGCGCCTTGGTGCCGTCCCAGCTGCCGCGCCGGCGTGCGCCTTCGAGGCCCCAATCGTGCAGGCCATAGAGGTTGGTGAAGATGCGGTCCTTGTCGTCGAGCATGATCAGACGGCTTCCTCGGATGTCAGCGGTTCGACTGCATGGTGGCGATGAAGGCGGCGCAGCCGCCGAACACCAGCGCCCACAGCAGACTGGACTCCAGCGTCGCGTTGAGCGCGAACCGCTGCAGCACGAAAATGAAAGCGGCGGCCGCGAGCGTATGCAGCGCCACGTAGCGCCAGTTCTTCATCGCGGCGCCCTCTTGGCTCAGGGCCGCAACGCGGGTGCGCTTGCGGCTCATGTCTTTTCCTTCAACGTGGTCGGACCGCCGGCGGGCGACGAGAACTGGCGGCCGTTCTGCGGACCAGGCGTCGGCAGGTTGCCGGTCGCGAAGCCGTCGAGCACCTTGCCGAAGCTCTCCGGCGTCAGGTCCTCATACGTGTCCTTCCAGACCTGCACCATCGGCGCATTCACGCAGGCGCCCAGGCACTCGACCTCTTCCCAGCTGAAGTCGCCATCCTTCGACAGATGGAAGGGGTCGTGATGAATGCGGTGCTTGCAGACCTCGATCAGCTCCTCGGCGCCGCGCAGCCGGCACGGCGTGGTGCCGCAGACCTGCACGTGCGCCTTCTTGCCGACCGGCTGTAGCTGGAACATGGTGTAGAAGGTCGCGACCTCGAGCACGCGGATATAGGGCATGCCGAGCATGTCGGCGACGACGCGGATCGCCGCCTCCGACACCCAACCCTCGTTCTGCTCCTGGGCGCGCCACAGGATCGCGATCACCGCCGAGGCCTGCCGGCCTTCCGGGTATTTCGCGATCTGAGCCTTGGCGAAGGCGAGGTTTTCCTCCGTGAACGCAAAGCTCGCGGGCTGGACTTCCTTCGGGGCAAGACGGCGGACGGACATGGCTCTTCAGTCTTTCATTGCATGCGGCGCGCGGCACTTGCATTGAGCGCTGCGACGCGATTCTGCCAGAAGGCACTTGCAGTTCCGAACACGTTATAGCCGACGTGAGCGGACGCCTTGATGCGGTCGAGGATCGACAGCTCGGTCACGATCTCGAAGCGGCCGCTCGCGGGGTCGTAGACCATCAGTTGCATCGGCGTTTCATCGAGGATGTAGCGCGACACCGTATGATTGCGATCCTGGCCGTGCTCCTCGCACAGGACCATGCTGTCGGTCGCAAGCAGCCGCGCCCCACCCTTGATCGCCTCGATCTCGACGCCCTCGACGTCGAGCTTGATCAGGTACTTGCCGGAAGCGGCGACGTTGCCGTCGTCGATGAGATCGTCGAGCGCCATCACTGGCACCTGCTCACCGCCAGCGCTGTCGCCGGCGATACTGAAGGCCTCGTGCTTGGTACCGGTGAGATGCGCGACGCCGCGGCGTTCGCCGATGGCGCACTTCATCACTTCGAAGCGGCCGCCGTTGATCTGCGCATTGTTCGCAAGCTTGGCGAAGTTCGCCGAGGACGGCTCGATCGCGATCGCCTTGTGCGAGCCGTAGGGCGTGCTCGACACCAGCACCGACCAGTAGCCGTAATTGGCCCCGCCATCGATGAAGGTGTAGTCGACATCGACGGTGCCGAGGAACAGCAGCTCGAGCTCGTCCTCATAGTGATAGTCGCGGTTGAGAAGCTTGCTCCAGTAGCCGTCGCCATAGGGGAACTCGAACACGGCGTCCGGGTTGAGCTTCACCGCGATGTCGCGCTCGGGCAGCGCCAAGCGCAGCAGGTTGGCGCAGCGATTGTAGCCGCGATGCGAGAAATGCGAGGAAATCTTCGAGCCGGTCGACAACGCCAATGCAGCCGTGCGCTCCCAGAGGTTCGCTCCTTCGAGCGCTCCGGAAGCACGATCGAACTGGATCGGCGCATGGCCCATCAGCGGTCCACCTCTCCGAACACGATGTCGAGCGAGCCGAGAATGGCCGAGACGTCGGCGAGCAGATGGCCGCGGCAGATGAAATCCATCGCCTGCAGATGCGCGAAGCCCGGCGCGCGGATCTTGCACTTGTAGGGCTTGTTGGTGCCGTCGGCGACAAGATAGACGCCGAACTCGCCCTTCGGCGCCTCGACCGCCGCATAGATCTCACCCGCGGGGACGTGCACGCCCTCGGTATAGAGCTTGAAGTGGTGGATCAGCGCTTCCATCGAGCGCTTCATCTCACCGCGGCGCGGCGGCGCGATCTTGTTGTCGGTGATCATCACCGGGCCCTGCCCGTCCGGTGCACGCAGCTTCTGGATGCACTGCTTCATGATACGCACCGACTGGCGCATCTCTTCCATGCGGATCAGATAGCGGTCGTAGCAATCGCCGTTCTTGCCGATGGGAACGTCGAACTCCATCTCGGCATAGACGTCATAGGGCTGCGACTTGCGCAGGTCCCAGGCCGCGCCAGAGCCGCGCACCATCACGCCGGAGAAGCCCCACTCCCAGGCCTGCTTCAGGGTCACGACGCCGATGTCGACGTTGCGCTGCTTGAAGATGCGGTTGCCGGTAAGGAGCCGGTCGAGATCGTCGACCACCTTCAGGAACGGGTCGCAGAACGCGTCGATGTCGTCGATCAGCTTCGGCGGCAGGTCCTGGTGGACGCCACCGATGCGGAAGTAGTTGGCGTGCATGCGCGAGCCGGAGGCGCGCTCATAGAACACCATCAGCTTCTCGCGCTCCTCGAAGCCCCACAGCGGTGGGGTCAGCGCTCCGACGTCCATCGCCTGCGTGGTGACGTTCAGCAGATGCGACAACAGCCGGCCGATCTCGGAATAAAGCACGCGGATCAGCTGGCCGCGGCGCGGCACCTCGATGCCGAGCAGGCGCTCGGCGGCGAGGCAGAAGGCATGCTCCTGGTTCATCGGCGCGACGTAGTCGAGCCGATCGAAATAGGGCATCGCCTGCATGTAGGTCTTGGTCTCGATCAGCTTCTCGGTGCCGCGATGCAGAAGGCCGATATGCGGATCGACGCGCTCGACCACCTCACCGTCCAGCTCCAGCACAAGGCGCAGCACGCCGTGCGCCGCCGGATGCTGCGGGCCAAAGTTGATCGTGAAGTTGCGGAGTGCCGGGCTCTGCTCGTTCATGCTCGCGCTCCCACTCACTTCGTCGCTTTCTCGTCGCCGGGCAGCGGATAGTCCGCGCCTTCCCAGGGCGACAGGAAATCGAACTTGCGGAATTCCTGGTTGAGCCTGACAGGCTCGTAGATCACCCGCTTCTCCTGGTCGTCGTAGCGCACCTCGACGAAGCCGGTGGTGGGGAAGTCCTTGCGCAGCGGGTGGCCGTCGAAGCCGTAATCCGTCAGCAGGCGGCGCATGTCGGGGTGACCGACGAAGATCACGCCGTAGAGATCGTAGGCCTCGCGCTCGAACCAATCCGCCCCCGGGAAGACGTCGATCAGCGACGGCACCTGCGTCGTCTCGTCGGCCTCGGCCTTGAGCCGGATCCGTGCGTTCAGGGTCGGAGACAGGAAGTGGTAGACGACGTCGAAGCGCTTGGCGCGCTCCGGGTAGTCTACCGCGGTGATGTCGGTGATGTTGACGAACCGGAGAGCCGGATCATCACGCAGATACTTCACAACCTCGACGATCCGACCCGGCTCCACGCTCACCGTGAGCTGATTGAAAGCGACCGAATGGCCGATCGCCGCGCCCGGAAGCGCGCTCACGATCGTCTGCCCAAGGGCGTCGAGCCTGCCGTCGTCCATAACGAAAAAACCTTCAGCGTTCGATGGTGCCGGTGCGCCGGATCTTCTTCTGCAGCAGCAGAACACCGTACAGCAGCGCTTCCGCGGTCGGCGGACAGCCGGGCACATAGATATCAATGGGAACGATGCGGTCGCAGCCGCGGACCACCGAATAGGAATAGTGATAGTAGCCGCCGCCATTGGCGCACGACCCCATCGAGATGACGTAGCGCGGCTCCGGCATCTGGTCGTAGACCTTGCGCAGCGCCGGCGCCATCTTGTTGGTCAGGGTGCCGGCGACGATCATCACGTCCGACTGGCGCGGCGAGGCGCGCGGCGCGAAGCCGAAGCGCTCGACGTCGTAGCGCGGCATCGAGACCTGCATCATCTCGACGGCGCAGCAGGCCAGGCCGAACGTCATCCACATCAGGGAGCCGGTGCGGGCCCAGGTGATGAGATCGTCAGCGGTGGCAACGAAGAATCCCTTGTCCGACAGTTCGTGCCTGACCTCGAGGAAATACGGGTCGTTGGCACCGATCGGCCTGCCGGTCGCGGGATCGAGAATGCCCTTCGGGGCCGGTGCGATCACCGGACCGGTCGAGGACGTGGTCGGGCTCAATCCCATTCAAGCGCGCCTTTCTTCCATTCGTAGGCAAACCCGACCGTCAGCACGGCCAGGAACACCAGCATCGACCAGAAGCCGGCCGCGCCGAGCTTGCCGAATGCCACTGCCCAGGGGAACAGGAAGGCGACTTCGAGGTCGAAGATGATGAAAAGGATGGCCACCAGATAGAAGCGGACGTCGAACTTCATGCGCGCGTCGTCGAACGCATTGAAGCCGCATTCGTACGCGGAGAGCTTCTCGGGATCGGGCTGCTGGTAGGCGACCAGGAAGGGCGCGATCAGCAGAACCACCCCGATGATGGCTGCGACACCTATGAACACGACGAGGGGGAGATAGTTCTGGAGGATGCCGGTCATCGGCGCCACTTTCCTCTGCGGTTTCGGTGCAAACCGCAGATTCGTTGCATTGGAATTGGTCGAAGCCTTAGCGCAGCGCACCAAGCCGCGCAAGACAAGCCGTCTCGCCGGTGTCATCCCTCCCCACATTGCGGAAACCTGGACACACCGAGCCACGGCGCCACGGATGACGCGTGCAGGAGCCGCATTGCAGACCCGCAGCATTACGGTGTCGCACGGACCGGCGCGGGATGCTGAGGTGATCAGCGATCGCGAGCGCGCACGCCGCCGTGCGCAGGCTGGGCGGGGTCGGAGAGGGATGCGGATCAGCGTTCGATCGAGCGATCCAAGCAAGGCGACTGGACCATCACCCGATAGGCGTCCGTTATCACGTCAGATGGTCACGAAGGGCCGCCGGATCAAGATCACCTGCGGCGGCCGGCGCGGCCGCGGTCACCGCCGATGCCGGCATGGGTGCCGATCATGGGCTCCGGCCGCATACTCCCGATTGCCGGCGCGCCGACTGCAACCGATGAAACCATTTTGAGGAAACGAAGAAACCGGATCGAAACAAAGCGGAGGTACATGTCCAGGCAACAAAGTGGCGCTCTGAGACGCCGGGAGGCTGACATGAACCACTCGCTGCATTCCGCAGACCGATCGACTCACATGAAGATCGTCGTCGTTGCCCTGATCGCAGGCATCGCGGTAACCGCTTTCGGTATCGCGACCCGCGCCAATGTGGACTACAGCCAGACGGCATCGCACGTCGTGAAGGCCGGCAAGCCTGTGACCGTGACGAGTTCCAGCGACTCGATGGTGCGCTGAGCCGTCGGTCCGCTGCTGACAGCGGTCGCAGGCCACCCGCTGGGTGGCCTTTTTCGTGCCCGATCGGAAAGATTAGCGACGGAGCGCCTGCAGTTCGGCGAAGCGTCAGGTGGTGGCCGGGGAGAGATCACGCGGTCGCACGGCTTGCGGCGGCCAAAGGATCAAATCGAAAGCTAAGCCATTGAAAACATGGCGCGAGAGACGGGGCTCGAACCCGCGACCTCCGGCGTGACAGGCCGGCGCTCTAACCAACTGAGCTACTCCCGCGTGATCGCGAAATCCGCGGAGGAGTGCGACTTAAAGGGGCGATGTTTCGAAGTCAAGGACAATGAACCGATAGCTGTGCGAAGTCCTTGATGAGCGGTCAATCGAGGACGCCGGAGCGCGGTCTCTCTGAGTGGCGTCGGGCATCCGCCGTAAATCGCGCATGATGATGGGCCAAGTCGATGATCCGTCTTTTTTCTTCGGGACCGCAACGGCACGACCGCAAAGGAAGATGAGTTTCGAATCGCCGGACTGGGTATCCTTTAGGTCCCATGCGCGCAGGAGCGCGCAATTCAGCCGCCGGCGGGCGGTACCGATCACAGCGGGTCGCGACGTCGCATTCCGCAGCAAAGGAGCCGGCGGATGCGCTTTGATCGGGGGAACCACTGATAGCCCGATGAACCCTGGTATCTGGCATGCAATAACTGATATATTAATATACCGATGCATACGGTAACATATCTCTCCTGTCCTTGTGGTGCACATGTCCGATCCGCTTCGCAGCTACACCCACTCCGTCACCGAGCGTCTGCTCCGTTATGTCGTGATCGACACCCAGTCGGACCCGACATCGCCGACCTGCCCTTCGACGCTCAAACAGAAGAATCTCGGCCGGTTGCTCGCAGCCGAGCTGCAGGCGATGGGCCTCTCGGACGCCCATCTGGACGACCACGGCTACGTCTATGCGACCATCCCGGCCACCACCGACAAGGCCGTGCCGGTGATCTGCTTCTGCTCGCACATGGACACGTCGCCCGACTGCTCCGGAGCCGACGTGAAGCCACAGATCGTGCGCAACTACCAGGGCGGCGACATCGTGCTGCCTAAGGACCCGAGCCAGATCATCCGTGCGGCCGAGCATCCGGCGTTGAGGGACCAGATCGGCAACGACATCGTCACCACGGACGGTACCACGCTGCTGGGGGCCGACAACAAGGCCGGCATCGCCGAGATCATGGACGCGGCGCAGTTCCTGATCAGCCATCCGCAGATCAAGCACGGCACCATCAAGATCCTGTTCACGCCGGACGAGGAGATCGGCCGCGGCGTCGACCGGGTCGACCTGAAGAAGCTCGGCGCCGATTTCGGCTACACGATGGATGGCGAGACCGCCGGCAACATCGAGGACGAGACCTTCTCCGCCGACGGTGCCACCATCCTCATCAACGGTGTCAGCGCCCATCCCGGCTTTGCCAAGGGCAAGATGGAGCATGCCATCAAGATCGCATCTGCGATCATCGAGCGGCTCCCGAAGGATAGCTGCTCGCCGGAAACGACGGAGGGCAAGGAAGGCTTCCTGCATCCGGTCGGGATCTCCGGCGCGCTCGAACAGGCGCGGCTCGATTTCATCGTGCGCGATTTCAGCGAGCAGGGCTTGCGGCAGAAGGAAGCGCTGCTCGAGGACATCGTCAGGGACGTCCTGAAGGACTATCCGCGCTCGAGCTACCGGATGGAGGTTCGGCAGCAATACCGCAACATGAAGGAGGTCATCGATCTGCATCCGGAGATCGTGACCTATGCCGAGGAGGCGATCCGCCGCGCCGGCCTGACGCCGGTCAGGACATCGATCCGCGGCGGGACCGATGGTTCGCGGCTGTCGTTCATGGGCCTGCCCTGCCCCAACATCTTCGCCGGCGAGCATGCCTTCCACTCGCGTCTCGAATGGGTCAGCGTTCAGGACATGGAGAAGGCGGTGCAGACCATCGTCCATCTGGCGATGATCTGGGAAGAGCAGTCCTGAGCGCCGTCAGGCGCGCGCCGTCACCAGCCAGATCGAGCCGGCGAGCGTCACGCTGTCGCCGCGTCCATACTGCGTCAGCAGCTCGCGGACCGACTGCCGCGCCGCATCGCGCGTCTCCTGGGGATGCCCCTCCAGCGCGCGGCTGGCGGGGCCGATCTCGAAGGCCGATTGTACGGCCGCATCGAGCCCCTTGCCGATCGCGACGTCGAGCGACAGCGCATGTGCCTCCAGCGCGACGTCGCTGAAGCCGGCCTCGCCCAGGATGCGCGTCACCCGCGCTTCCGATGCGAAGGCAAATGGACCGGGATCGTCGGGCGCCATCTCCGGCAGCTTCGGGACGTGGCGATAGACCGCCTGCAGCGGCGCGATCATCCAGGGATTGGCCTTCGGCTCGCGCCAGCAGGCGAATACGACCCGGCCGCCCGGCTTCAGCGCGCGGCGGATGTTGGCGAACGACGCCACCGGATCGGCGAAGAACATCACGCCGAACCGCGACACCAGCAGATCGAAGCTCGCCGGCGCGAACGGATGCACGGTCGCGTCGGCCAGCACGAATTCGGCGGGAAGCCCGGCCGGCGCCACCGCGCGCGCCCGCTCCAGCATCGGGGCGGAAATGTCGACCCCGAGCACATGCCCGCCAGGCGCCACCTGCCCGGCCAGCGCGATCGACAGGCCGCCACAACCGCAGCCGATATCGAGCACACGATCACCCGGCTTGGCCGCGATGCGGTCGATCAGGATCTGCGACACCGGTGCGAGCAGGATGTCCTGCGCCTCCTGGCGATCGGACCAGCGCTGGCCGCCCGGCCCGTTCCAATAGGCGATCTGGTCGGCGTTGCGCTCGTCCCCTGCCGGCAATTGCATGATGTGCCCTGTCTGATTGAGGTCATCGCAAGAGCCGGCATGGCGCATGCAGCCGCCTGTCCTGTCAAGGCACGAGGCCGCGATGCGCTCGAGGAAGAAAGTGGGCCGGTTCTGACCACGGTTCGGAGAGACTTTCGCCGACGGCGAGAGCGCTCCAACATCGGCTCAGCCGCGCGAACTCCTGTCGGATGGCGTCGCGCCGCATCGGCGTGTAGGCCGCGCGCTCCTCCGCTGACATCCCATTTAGCAGGCTGCGCGCCGACGGTGCCATCTCGGCCCCGCGCGCCCGCAGCGCCGGATCGTCAGCCTGCTGCAGCCAGTCCTGCCAGCACACATAGGTGGCGCGCTCGGAGCGGGCATAGTCCTCGCTGCGTTCCGGCATCAGGCGCTGGTCCCTGGCCTCATGCCTGCGACGCAGCCGCGCGGTCTCGCGGGACGAGGTCGCATGCGGGACCAAATGAAAAGTCCCGGCCGTGCCGCCGGCCGCGAGCCGCCCGAACACGGCGCCGTCAATCCCGAGATGCTTCTCGACGATGAAGTGTTGCAGATCATGCGGCATCCAGGGATCGAAGCCTGGCGCCGGGCTCATTTCGAGGGTGCGTCCGTCGCCGAGCGTCGCGCGCACCGCGTAGCGGCGCTCGCCTGTGCGGACGAAGGAAACAGTCATGGGCGGTCGCGGACGACGAGACATGGGACACTCGCAATTAGCAGCTGCGGCTGAAAAACGGCCCCATCATACCGCCGCGGGCGAGGGATCGATAGATGCGCGCGGACCTGCTGGCGAGCGCAGCAGCGCAATGCAATAGCGGGACAGCCTCTGGTCTCGCTGGTTCTGGTCTCGCTCTTGCTTCGATCAGGCGCGTCAGGAGCCACATGCGCACTCTTATCGTTGCCGATCTTCATTACTCGCTGCCGCAGTTCGACTGGCTGGCGGCGGCTGCCGATCATTTTGATGCGGTGGTGTTCGCCGGCGATGCGCTCGATCTCGCCTCGATCGTCGACATTCGCGCCCAGATCGTGGTCGTGAAGACATATCTCGTGCTCCTGGCGGCCAAGACGCGGGTCATGATCTGCTCGGGCAATCATGACCTGGAGGAGCGCAGCCCGGATGGCGAGAAGATCGCGGCCTGGATCGGGACGGTCCGCGAGCTCGGCATCGCGGCCGACGGCGATGACGTCCTGATCGGCGATACGCTGTTCTCGCTTTGCCCATGGTGGGACGGTCCGCTGGTCAAGGCCGCGATCGGACGCCAGCTCGATGCCGCCGCGACGCGCGACGCAGCCCGCTGGATCTGGGTGCATCATGCGCCGCCGGCCAACTCGCCGGTGAGCTGGGGCGGCAAGCGCTTCTTCGGCGACACCGAGCTCGAAGGCTTCATCGCGCGGCACCGCCCGGCGATGGTGATCTCCGGCCACGTCCACCAGTCGCCGTTCATCAAGGACGGGTCCTGGTTCGATCGCGTCGGTGAGACTTGGGTGTTCAACACCGGACGGCAGCCCGGGCGACCGCCGACCTACATGGTGCTCGACACCGATGAAGGGCGCGCCTTCTGGTTGGCGGCCGGGCAAGCCGAATGGATCGATCTCGCCGGCCCGCTGCAACGCCCGGCGCAACCCGTAACGGCGGCGCCGGACTGGCTCAGAGTCGTGGATCGGATTCCAGATCCGTTCCTGGCGAAACCTGCTGCGGCGGCAGGTTGATCATGCTCTGCAGCACCTCGCCGACCATCGAAAGATGGGTGCCATGGCCGGCATATTGCCGCTTCAGGTCGGCGAGATAGCTGTTGGCGACGTTCAGGCGCTGCGCCAGCATGCGCGCAATCGCGAGCGTCGCCTCGGGATTTTCAGCCAGGAAGCGCCGAGCGTCGGGAATTTCGTAGATCAGGCAATCCGCGGCGGCGCGCACGGTCGCCGTGTGAGGCTGCTCAAGCAGCAGCGACATTTCACCGAACAGCGCGCCCGGCTCCGACACGACCGCCACCGTGGCGCCGGCCTTGATCACCTCCAGCCGCCCCTCGAGCAGGATGTAGAGATGCCCGGTGCTATGCCCCTCCTCGAGCAGCATGGTGCCCGCCGGAATGGCACGCTCATGTCCGCCGGTGCAGTGGCGCAGGAAGTCGGTCATCGGTTCGCCCGCGATGTTTCACTCCGCGCGCCAAGCTAGCCGAAGAACGGTTCATCGCCACGCGAAATCGTCCGGGCGCTTCGCACCAGCTGTCGCAAAGGATTTTAAACCCCTGTCCGAATTGAGCACTCGGCGGCGCCATCATCGTGATCGGGACGTGGGTTTGGCTCAGCCGCCGAGGCTCGATGGCAAGGTGGCTCAGCTTTACGAGAGCAGCAGATCGATGAAACCCGACGCACAAACGCGCGTCTGGAGAGCATCGCCATCAGCTTGGAAAATCGACGCGCACGACAATAGCAGCGTCACCATTGCGAGGGTGCGTCCCAGCGGATGCTAATGGTAGGCGGCGAGAGATTCGAACTCCCGACCCTCTCGGTGTAAACGAGATGCTCTAACCAGCTGAGCTAGCCGCCCTCACGTCGCGCTTCTTTACCCCCTGCCCGATCCTCAATCAACGCCGGAACCACGCGGCGGCAGCGAGAAACCGCCGCAGCGAGAACGGTGGGGGCAGACCACGCACGCTCGAAGGGTCGGTGGTTCGATCTCCCAAACGAAAACGGCGCCCTTACGGGCGCCGTTTCCTTGGATCAGTTCGGACCTCAGTGGGCGGTCAGGCCGCCGGCGGCTTCGTCGCCGTCGGCCTTCACCGGCACCTTGGTGTCCTCTTCCCAGACGATCGGCACCGGCTTGCGGACCAGGGCCCGGGCGACGACGTCGTCGAGACGGGACACCGGGATGATGTCCATGCCGCCCTTGATCGCATCGGAGATCTCCGTGAGATCCTTGGCGTTGTCCTCGGGGATCAGCACCGTCTTGATGCCGCCGCGGGCAGCGGCCAAGAGCTTCTCCTTCAGACCGCCGATCGGCAGCACGCGACCACGCAAGGTGATCTCGCCGGTCATCGCGACGTCGTGACGGATCGGAATGCCCGTCATGACCGAGATGATTGCGGTTGCCATCGCGACGCCCGCCGACGGACCGTCCTTCGGGGTCGCCCCCTCCGGAACGTGGACGTGGATGTCGCGGCGGTCGAACATCGGCGGCTCGATGCCGTAGACGATCGCCCGCGAGCGGACGTAGGACGCTGCCGCCGAGATCGACTCCTTCATGACGTCGCGCAGATTGCCCGTCACCGTCATCTTACCCTTGCCGGGCATCATGACGCCTTCGATCGTCAGCAGCTCGCCACCGACATCGGTCCAGGCCAGGCCCGTCACGATACCGACCTGATCGTCGCTCTCGATCTCACCGAAGCGATACTTCGGCACACCCAAGAATTCCTCGACGGCCTTCTCGGTGACCTTCACCGACTTCTTCTTGGACATCATGAGCTCCTTCACGGCCTTGCGGGCCAGTGTGGAAATCTCACGCTCCAGGTTACGCACGCCCGCCTCGCGGGTGTAGCGCCGGATCACGAGCAGCAGCGCGTCATCGTCGATCGACCACTCCTTCGAATCCAGGCCGTGCTTTGACAGCGCGGACGGGATCAGATGCTTGCGGGCGATCTCGAGCTTTTCGGTCTCGGTGTAGCCCGCGATGCGGATGATCTCCATGCGGTCCATCAGCGGGCCGGGAATATTCAGCGTATTCGCGGTCGTGATGAACATCACGTTCGACAGGTCGTAGTCGACCTCCAGATAGTGGTCGTTGAACGTCGTGTTCTGCTCGGGGTCCAGAACCTCCAGCAGCGCCGACGACGGGTCACCCCGGAAGTCCGAGCCCATCTTGTCGATCTCGTCCAACAGGAAGAGCGGGTTCGAGGTCTTGGCCTTGCGCATCGACTGGATGATCTTGCCGGGCATCGAACCGATATAGGTCCGGCGATGACCGCGGATCTCCGCCTCGTCGCGCACGCCGCCCAGAGACACGCGAACGAACTCGCGGCCGGTGGCCTTCGCGATCGACTTGCCGAGCGAGGTCTTGCCGACGCCGGGAGGTCCGACCAGGCACAGGATCGGGCCGGTCAGCTTGTTGGCGCGCGACTGCACCGCCAGGTACTCGACGATGCGATCCTTGACCTTCTCCAGCCCATAGTGATCCGCATCCAGAACCGCCTGCGCGGCCTCCAGATCCTTCTTCACCTTGGACTTCTTGTTCCACGGGATCGACAGCAGCCAATCCAGATAGTTGCGCACGACGGTCGCTTCCGCAGACATCGGCGACATCTGGCGCAGCTTCTTCAGCTCGTGCTGCGCCTTCTCTCGCGCTTCCTTGGAGAGCTTGGTCTTGTTGATGCGCTCTTCCAGATCGGCGAGCTCGTCGCGGCCGTCCTCGTCACCCAGCTCCTTCTGAATGGCCTTCATCTGCTCATTCAGGTAGTACTCGCGCTGGGTCTTCTCCATCTGGCGCTTGACGCGCGAGCGGATGCGCTTCTCGACCTGCAGCACCGAGATCTCGCTCTCCATCAGGCCCAGCACCTTCTCCAGGCGCGTGGTGACGGACAGCGTCTCCAGGATGCCCTGGCGATCGGCGATCTTGACGGCGAGATGCGAGGCGACAGTGTCGGCCAGCTTGCCGAAATCGGTGATCGACTGAACGACGCCGACGACTTCGGCGGAGATCTTCTTGTTCAGCTTCACGTAGCTTTCGAAGTCCGACACGACGGACCGCCCGAGCGCTTCGGCCTCGACCGACTTCGCGTCGGTATCCTCAAGCGCAACGGCAGTGGCTTCGTAGTAGTCGGCACGATCGGTGTACTTCTCGACGCGCGCGCGCTCCAGGCCCTCGACCAGCACCTTCACAGTGCCGTCGGGCAGCTTGAGGAGCTGCAGCACGCTGGCGAGCGTCCCGGTCTCGTAGATAGCATCCGCAGCTGGATCATCGTCGGACGCGTTCTTCTGCGTCGCCAGCATCACCAGCGCGTCGTTCTTCATCACCTCTTCGAGGGCGCGGATGGATTTCTCGCGGCCGACGAACAGCGGAACGATGTTGTGCGGGAAGACGACGATGTCGCGGAGCGGCAGAACCGGATAGGCGTGGCTCTCGCCGTAGACGATGGTCGGCCGGGGTTTGGGGGTCGTCATGGCCTGTTCCTTTTGTTTAGCCCCCTTGCACGCAGTCCGCCATCGTGCGCAACCGCCACAAGGTGCGATCTGATCCGGACATCACTGACGCGTCGATATCGCCCGCTTGTTTCGGATCGTTTGTTGAGGCGAATCCCGGGATTGAGATTTGTATCGCCACGCGACATTAGGTGGCTATCGACCCGGGGGGTGTCAAGTATCGGTAAACACCCGCCAAAAATGGCTTTACGCGGCGGGACGCTGAAACGCTGCGATGCCGCGGACATGATGTCCGCAGCGATCGCCGATCTAACAAATCGAGGTCTTCTGTCTCTCGTGCCAGCGCGCCTCACGCGCTGGCGCTGCTTTCCACCGCACGATCGGACCGATCGGCGTAGATGTAGAGCGGACGGGCCGTGCCCTCGACCACTTCGCGCGAGATGACCACTTCCTCGACGCCCTCGAGACCCGGCAGGTCGAACATCGTCTCGAGCAGGATGCTCTCGAGGATCGACCGCAGGCCACGCGCGCCGGTCTTGCGTTCGATGGCCTTGCGCGCCACTGCGCCCAGCGCCTCGTCGGCGAAGGTGAGCTCGATGTTCTCCATCTCGAACAGCCGCTGATACTGCTTCACCAGCGCGTTCTTGGGCTCGGTCAGGATCTTCTTCAGCGAGTTCTCGTCGAGATCCTCGAGCGTCGCCACGACCGGCAGACGGCCGACGAACTCGGGGATCAGGCCGTACTTCAGGAGATCCTCAGGCTCGACGTGACGGAAGATCTCGCCGGTACGGCGGTCTTCCGGCGCCAGAACCTGGGCGGCGAAGCCGATCGAGGTCGACCGGCCGCGCGCCGAGATGATCTTCTCCAGTCCGGAGAACGCACCACCGCAGATGAAGAGGATGTTGGTGGTGTCGACCTGCAGGAACTCCTGCTGCGGGTGCTTGCGGCCGCCCTGCGGCGGAACCGACGCAACCGTGCCCTCCATGATCTTGAGCAGCGCCTGCTGGACGCCCTCGCCCGACACATCGCGGGTGATCGACGGATTGTCCGACTTGCGACTGATCTTGTCGATCTCGTCGATGTAGACAATGCCACGCTGCGCGCGCTCGACATTGTAGTCGGCCGCCTGCAAGAGCTTCAGGATGATGTTCTCGACGTCCTCACCGACATAGCCGGCCTCGGTCAGGGTCGTCGCGTCCGCCATCGTGAACGGCACGTCCAGGATGCGGGCGAGCGTCTGGGCGAGCAACGTCTTGCCCGAGCCGGTCGGGCCGATCAGCAGGATGTTCGACTTCGCCAGCTCGACGTCCGAGTGCTTGGTCTGGTGATTCAGCCGCTTGTAGTGGTTGTGGACGGCGACCGACAGCACCTTCTTCGCATGGTTCTGGCCGATGACGTAATCGTCCAGGACCTTGCAGATCTCCTTCGGGGTCGGAATCCCGTCGCGCGACTTCACCAGCGAGGACTTGTTCTCCTCGCGGATGATGTCCATGCAGAGTTCGACGCACTCGTCGCAGATGAAGACGGTTGGACCTGCGATCAGTTTGCGGACTTCGTGCTGGCTCTTGCCGCAGAACGAGCAATATAGCGTGTTCTTCGAGTCGCTCGTGCCGACCTTACTCATTCCTGTCTCCGTCCGCGGTTCGCTCTTGTCCGCTCGTTCGTTCCGATCCGGCACGGGCCGGACCAGACTGGTGAAAGAGCAAATTTCGTACCAAAATTAACACCTTGTTCTTCACCCGTCGTGCACCGACGACCTACGCGAATCCCCCACGATCCATAACTGGACACTCTAGCCAATCATGCTGTCATCCGACTATCAAGAATTCGCTAATCGGAGCACAGACCCTAGACCGTGACATTACCGTGATTTTGGGGCTTGACACGGTAAGAACACGCGAAATCAGCGAAGCGTTGCGTGTTTGCCACGCCTATTTGCCGGCCGCACGGCAGGGTTGCGGCCCTTTTGGGACCCCACCTTGGTACCTTTGCCGGCCCGAGCCGGCAAAGGCGATGCTATTGCGTTCCGAGGCCCGTCAATCGGACCCCGCCTCGATCACGGACGGCTCACTTACCCATCGCCGCCGGATCTTCCGGCCGCTTGTCGAGAACCTTGTCGATCAGGCCGAACTCCTGGGCCGCTTCCGCCGTGAGGAATTTGTCGCGCTCCAGGGCGTCCTCGATCGCCTTGTAAGACTGGCCGGTGTGCTTGACGTAGATCTCGTTCAGCCGCTTCTTCAGGTTCAGGATCTCCTGGGCGTGCAGCATGATGTCGGTCGCCTGGCCCTGGAACCCGCCGGACGGCTGATGCACCATGATGCGCGAGTTCGGCAGCGAGAAGCGCATGTCCTTGTGGCCGGCACAGAGCAGCAGCGAGCCCATCGAAGCCGCCTGGCCGGTGCACAGCGTCGACACCGCCGGACGGATGAACTGCATCGTGTCGTAGATCGCGAGGCCCGACGTCACCACGCCACCGGGCGAGTTGATGTACATCGCGATTTCCTTCTTCGGGTTCTCGGCCTCGAGGAACAGGAGCTGCGCGACGATCAGGGTCGCCATGCCGTCCTCCACCGGACCGGTCACGAAGATGATGCGCTCCTTCAGGAGGCGCGAGAAGATGTCGTAGGCGCGCTCACCGCGGTTGGTCTGTTCGACCACCATGGGCACAAGGTTCATATAGGTTTCGACGGGATCGCGCATGAATCACCCAAGGGTTGGACCAGCAGTTGAGACGACCGGCCGCCGCAGGTGAGGCTCATTTCAACGAGCAGCGACGGACAGGTGTCCCGTGATGCAGAACTTCAAGACCGAGCTCACAGATATGGACCAATTCGCCGGTGACAAGACCGGGTCCCCTGGCCAGCCGCGAGCAAGGTCGTTGCGCTGTTCAAGCTGATTCCCGCGGCGGCGGCCAGCGCCTGAACCGGGCCGACCGGCGCTTTCGCCGGTCAACCTTAATCACGCGCTTATGTCGCGAACCCTACGATGGGCGACCTGTTCAGGCCGCCTTGTCGCTGTCGTCGTCCTTGAACAGCTCGTCCTTGGAGACCTTCTTCTCGGTCACGTTGGCGAGCTCGAGGATGAAGTCGACGACCTTGTCCTCGTAGATCGGCGCGCGCAGCTGCGCGAGCGCCTGCGGGTTGTTGCGATAGAAGTCCCAGACCTCCTTCTCGCGGCCCGGCATCGAGCGCGCGCGCTCCATCACGGCGCGGCCGACCTCGTCGTCGGTCACGGTGATCTTGTTCTTCTCGCCGATCTCCGACAGCACGAGGCCGAGACGGACGCGGCGGTCGGCGATGGTGCGGTACTCGTCCTTCGCCTTGTCCTCGGTGGTGTTCTCGTCGGCGAAGGTCTTGCCGCTGGAGTCCATCTCGGCCTTGACCGAGTTCCACATCAGGTTGAACTCCTCGTCGATCAGCGACGGCGGCGCATCGAACTTGTGGGTCTCGTCGAGACGGTCGAGCAGCGCGCGCTTGACACGCTGGCGGGTCGCCTGGCTGAACTCGCCGGCGAGGCGGTCGCGCATCAGCTGCTTCAGCTTGTCGAGCGACTCGAGGCCGAGCGTCTTGGCGAACTCATCGTCCACCACCTTGTCCTCCGGAGCCTCGACCGCGGTCGCCGTGGTCTCGAACTCCGCGGCCTTCCCCGCGAGCTCGTTGTTGAGATAGTTGGTCGGGAACGTCACCTTGAGCGTGCGGGTCTCACCGACGCCGATCCCGATCAGTTGGTCCTCGAAGCCGGGAATGAAGGTGTTCGAGCCGATCACGACATCGATGCCCTCACCGGTGCCGCCCTCGAAGGCGACGCCATCGATCGTGCCCTTGAAGTTGATCTTCACCCGGTCGCCGCTCTCGGCCTTCGCGCCCTCGGCCTTCGCGGCGTAGCTGCGGTTGGCATCGGCCAGGCGCTTGATCGCCTCGTCGACATCGGCGTCGGTGATGTCGGCCACGGGCTTCTCGACCGAGAAGGTCTTGAAGTCGGCGAGCGCAATCGCCGGCACGACCTCGACGGCCACGGTGTAGGTCAGGTCGGACTGGCCAGCGAGGATCTTCTCGACCTCGGCCTCCTCCGTCGGCATCGTCACCTTCGGCTCGGTGGCGAGGCGGAACCCGCGCTCCGTGAAGATCTGCGTGTTGGTGTCGCGGATGGTCTGGTCGATGGTCTCGGCCATGACCGACTTGCCATAGATCTTCTTCAGATGCGCCACCGGCACCTTGCCGGGGCGGAAGCCGTTGATGCGGACCTTGTCCTTGAGATCGACCAGCTTGGCATCCGCCTTGGCGTCGAGATCCGCCGCCGGAACGCTGATCTGGAACTCGTGCTTCAAGCCTTCCGACAAGGTTTCTGTGACCTGCATGGCGTCAATCTTCTTCCGCTTCGGTCCGAACCCTTGCGATCCGGACACATCTGACTCAATTGTGGACGACGCGCGGCAAAGGGCCTTGCGTCGGTGGGATCGGCGGCCCCGCTTCTCTTTGCGAGACAACGGGTTCGCCGGTAAAACTTGGGGCAAACGCCGGAGAAGCGCTTGGTGCGGGCGGAGGGACTCGAACCCCCACAACTTTCGTCACTGGAACCTAAATCCAGCGCGTCTACCAGTTCCGCCACGCCCGCGTGAACTGCATCGATAGCCCGGCCGCGGTGCCGCGGGCGGCGCGGCTTATACCACGCACGAAACCGTCCGCAGCAAAAAAATGGGCTGTCGAAAGCACCACCGCCAGGCCGATCGACCGTGTCGCACGCACAGATAAGGGAAAACAACATGATCCGCATCCCCCTCATCGCACGATGTTTTGTCGCATGACGGAACCGTCCGAGGGGCTCAGCCGCCGTGCCCTGCTCGGCGGCCTCGCCGCAGCCGGCGCGGCCTCGTTTGCCCGCCCGGCTCCGGCCGCCGGCCGAATCTCGGTTTCCTTGGACGCTCGCGGCGAATCTCTCGCGCTGAGCCCGGGACGTTCACCGAGCCCGCTATGGCGGCTGGCTGCACCGGCTCCGGTGGTCCGGCTCGCACGCGGCACGGCGCTCGATCTGGACCTTTCGAATGGCCTTTCGATCCCGGCCGCGCTGTCCAGCCGCGGCCTCACTTTGCCCGCACCGCTGCTGGCGCAGGCGGAGATCGGCCCCGGCGGCCGGGCCACCATTCCAGCCTTGGCGTCGCGCGCCGGGACCGGCCTGCTCGACCTGCGGCTGCTCGCCGACGCCGTGCCGATCCGGCCGCTCCCTGTCATCGTCGACGAAGCCGAGACGGTAACTGTCGACCACGACGAAATTCTCCTGGTCGAGGACTTCAGGCTCGCGGCGGACGGAACCGCGGTTGCGCCACGAACCGAGGCGAGAGACGCCGAGCTCATCTACACCGTCAACGGGCACATCCAGCCGGAGATCGCGCTGCGAACCCATGCGCGGGTCAGGTTGAGGTTCATCAATGGCTGTCAACGCGCTGTGATCGCGATCAAAATCGCCGACCTCGACGCCGTCCGCGTGATGGCCATCGACGGCCAGCCGGCCGAGCCTTTCCTGGCTCGAAACGGCGCGGTGGTGCTGCCGCCCGGCGGCCGCACCGACGTCTTCCTCGACATGCCCGCCGCCAAGACAACGCTGGCCGTGCTGCTGCACGACGGCAGCAATGCGCGTCCCCTCGTCCGGCTGGCGGCGTCGAGCGAGCCGCCGCTCCGTGCCGCCCCGTTGCCGCCGGCGCCGCCTTTGCCTTCGAACGGTTTGCCGGACAAGCTGGACCTGAGGACCGCCGCTCGGGCCGAGCTCACGCTCGACGGCGCCGGCTGGCAACCGCCCGCCGCGTTCAACGCCGCCGGCGCCCCCACCTTCCAGGCCAAGGCCGGCCAAGCGGTCGTGCTGGCATTGGCAAACAAGAGCGCCGGCACCCATGTGGTCCACCTTCATGGCCAGCCGTTCCGGTTGCTCGACCGGCTCGACGATGGCTGGAAGCCCTATTGGCTCGACACGCTGGCGCTGGAGGCCGGCCAGACCCAGCGCATTGCATTCCTTGCCGAGCAATCAGGCCGATTCCTGGTCGAGAGCACGGCGACCAACTGGGCGGCGCCGCGCCTGCTGCGGTGGTATGAGATCCGGTGAGGAAACGAACCTGAGGGAACAGTCCCCATGACCACTGCCGCCATCACCGGGGTCACGGCACGCGCCGTGATCACGCCCATGAAGCGCCCCTTGCGCAACGCGTTCGGCATCATCGACTCCGGACCGCTGGTGCTGATCGACGTCGCAACCGATCAGGGGGTTACCGGCCATTCCTACCTGTTCGCCTACACCAGGCTCGCGTTGAAACCGCTGCTGCATCTGGTCGAGGAGATCGGCCGCGAGCTCAAAGGCCAAGCGCTGGTCCCGTTCGACCTGATGAAACTCATGGACGCCAAATTCCGCCTGCTCGGCTGGCAGGGTCTCGTCGGCATGGCCGTCTCGGGCCTCGACATGGCGTTCTGGGATGCGCTCGGTCAGCTCGCGGGCAAGCCCGTGGTCGAGCTGCTCGGCGGCACCGCGCGACCAATTCCGGCCTATGACAGCTATGGCGTGCTCGATGCCAAGGACGACGAGCGCACCTTGCGCGCCGCGCGCGACGAGCACGGTTTCCGCGCCATCAAGACCAAGGGCGGGCATGGCGACCTCGCGACCGACGAAGCGATGATCAAGGGCCTGCGCGCCCTGCTCGGTCCGGACATGGCGCTGATGCTCGACTTCAACCAGTCGCTCGATCCTACGGAAGCCACGCGCAGAATCACGCGCCTTGCTGCCTACGACCTGACCTGGATCGAGGAGCCGGTGCCGCAGGAAAACCTCTCCGGCCATGCCCGGGTGCGCGAGCGCTCGGAGATCCCGATCCAGGCCGGCGAGAACTGGTGGTTTCCGCGTGGCTTTGCCGAGGCGATCGCGGCCGGCGCCTCTGATTTCATCATGCCCGACCTGATGAAGGTCGGTGGCATCACCGGCTGGCTCAACGTCGCAGGGCAAGCCGATGCCGCCTCGATCCCGATGTCGAGCCACATCCTGCCTGAGGCGAGCGCGCATGTGCTGGCAGTGACGCCGACGGCGCACTGGCTCGAAGTGCTGGACTTCGCCGGCGCCATTCTGACTGAGCCGCTGCAGGTGGTGGACGGCAAGGTCACGGCACGCGGGCCGGGTCTTGGGCTCGCGTGGAACGAGAACGCGGTCGCGAAGTATCAGGTGCAGTGAGCCCGAAACACGCGGTGCCGCCCTGCCCTGAGCGTCATCGCCCGGCTCGACCGGGCGATCCAGTACGCCGAGACGCTGATTGTCACGTCGATGGGCCGCGGAGTACTGGATGCCCGCCTCCGCGGGCATGACAATCTTTGCCGTCAATACTCGACGCCGAACCGGTCAAACAGCCGCCGGAACACCGCAGGCAAGGTCTCCGTCAGATCCTCCGCGATCAGCCCCGGCCCCGCCTCGTTGCCCGCCTCGCCATGCATCCAGACGCCGATGCAGGCGGCCTCGAACGCCGGCACACCCTGCGCCAGCAAGCCGGCGATGATGCCGGCGAGCACGTCGCCGGCGCCGGCGGTGGCGAGCCAGGGCGGCGCATTGGCGGCGATCGCGGCGCGGCCGTCGGGCGCGGCCACCGTTGTGTCGGCGCCCTTCAATAGCACCACGGCGCCACAGCGCGCGGCGGCCGCGCGGACGCGCTCCAGCTTGGAGCGGCCGGGATGCTTGTTGCTGAGATCCGAGAACAGGCGCGGGAATTCGCCCTCGTGCGGCGTCAGCACGATCTGCGCGTCGGCCATCGCCCTGATCTGCTCGAACAGCCGCTCCGGCGCATCGGCGAAGCTCGTCAACGCGTCTGCATCGAGCACGAGATGACGCTGCGCCGACAGCGCGGTGTAGACGAGGTCGCGCGTGCGCTCGCTAACGCCCGTTCCGGGTCCGATGATGCAGGTGTTGTAACGCCTGTCGCAGAGCAGCTCGCCGAACTCGATCGCGGTGTCGGCGGCGCGCACCATCACCGCCGTCAGCGCCGCCGCATTGACCGCGAGCGCATCGCGCGGCGAGGCCAGCGTGACCAGACCGGCGCCGGCCCGCAACGCGGCGCGCGCGGCCATCCGCGCCGCGCCTGTCGCGGCGACGTCGCCAGACATCGCGAGCACATGGCCACGCGCGTATTTGTGGCCGTCGATAACAGGCACGGGAAAGCGGCCCTGCCAGAGCTCGGGTTCGTTCTCGAAGGCCTGCGGCCTGATCTCGGCGAGCACCTGTGGATCGATGCCGATGTCGGCGAGCCGGACGCGCCCGCAATGCTGGCGGCCCGGCAGCAGCAGGTGCGCTGGCTTCTTGCGGAAGAAGGTCACCGTCTCGGTGGCGCGGACCGCAATGCCCATCACCGCAGCCGTGGTGCCGTTGATGCCGCTCGGCAGGTCGACAGCGAGCACCGGCGCGCCATTGCCATTGATCGCTGCGATGACGTCATGGGGCTCGCCGGTGACGGGCCGGCTGAGACCGGCGCCGAATAGCGCGTCGATGATCAGCGCCGGCTTGCCGATCGCCTGCGGCGTGAACGGCAGCACCGGAAACTTCCAGCCCTTGGCGGCGGAGGCCGCATCGCCATGCAGCGCGTCGCGCTCGCACATCAGGATGACCGACACGTCCCTGCCCTGCGCGGCGAGCTCGGCCGCGGCAACGAAGCCGTCGCCGCCATTGTTGCCCGGCCCGCACACGACCACGATCGGCCCGGTCTCGACCAGGTCCATGGCCGCCTCGGCCACCGCCTGTCCGGCACTCAGCATCAGCGAAAAGCCCGGCGTGCCGGCCGCGATCGTCAGCCGGTCGGCGCGCTCCATTTCGCTCGTGGTCAAGATTTCCATAAACCGCTCTCGTCTCCAGCCGCCGTCTTGCGCCGGCAGCCTGATGTCGTCCCCATGGCCTCGCAGGGGACGTCGGCGCCCCGTTCCTCGGAGCCGGTGCGCGCGAATCCCGCGCTTCCTATTGCCGCGCCGGCCCGCAACTTCCAAGGGCGCTGCACATCTGGCAAGGCGCGACGAAACCCGGCACGTCGCCTTTTCCCTGGGCATTTCGGACAGCGCCCGGCTCCGCCGTCAAGACCTGCACAACGTTTGATCTGTTTGCCTAATCTCAAGGCTCCGGTATTCTAGACGTTCCTTGAGGGAATCGTCGGGGGCTCGTGAAATGCCTGATTATCGGCTCGATTTGGGCCCGTTAACGACTTGGCATAGACCCTGCTTTTGTGGAGCCACTTCGGCACGGGGCAAGTCGGGCAGTCAATCACCGGGCCTCCGCCGGAGAGTGTCGGGCCCGGTAACGAAATGATCGAACGACCTGCGCGTGCGCGCAGCCTGACGATGACCCACCTGTTGTTTATAGCGGAATGCCCGGGAGGCGCTCAGTGAAGAAGATCGAAGCCATCATCAAGCCGTTCAAGCTCGACGAGGTGAAGGAGGCGCTTCAGGAAGTGGGACTTCAGGGCATCACCGTCACCGAAGCGAAGGGTTTCGGCCGGCAAAAAGGCCATGCCGAGCTCTACCGGGGCGCCGAATACATCGTCGATTTCCTGCCCAAGGTGAAGATCGAGATCGTGATCGGCGACGACTTGGTCGAGCGCGCGATCGAGGCGATCCGCCGCGCCGCCCAGACCGGCCGCATCGGCGACGGCAAGATCTTCGTGTCCAACATCGAGGAAGCCATCCGCATCCGAACCGGAGAATCCGGGCTGGACGCGATCTAGCCCGACCGCAGGCCTGGAACGGACCGTCCGCTCCAGGCCCCGCACGGAACGTTTGCTGCGCCAGCAGCCCCTACGGCAGCTCAAGTGTCCTCTGCGAGGCGCTTGCACGCGGCCGTTTTGCCGTTTCCGATGTTGTCTTGGCCCCCGCACGAGGCTATGGAGCATGACCCGCGGACGCCGTCCCGCGCCGGGCCGTGACGTTATAAGCCAAGAGGGGTATTCATGAAGACCGCCAAGGACGTCTTGAAAGCAATCAAGGACAACGACGTCAAATACGTCGACCTCCGCTTCACCGACCCGCGGGGCAAGTGGCAGCACGTCACCTTCGACGTCAGCATGATCGACGAAGACATTTTTGCCGAAGGCACGATGTTCGACGGCTCCTCGATCGCCGGCTGGAAGGCGATCAATGAATCCGACATGTGCCTGATGCCCGACCCGGTCACCGCGACGATCGATCCGTTCTTCGCCGAAACGACCATGATCATCACCTGCGACGTGCTCGAGCCGACCACCGGCGAGCCGTACAACCGTGATCCCCGCGGCATCGCCAAGAAGGCCGAGGCGATGGTGAAGTCGATGGGCGTGGGCGACAGCGTGTTCGTCGGCCCCGAAGCCGAGTTCTTCGTGTTCGACGACGTGCGCTACAGCTCCTCGCCCTACAACACCGGCTTCCGCCTCGACTCCTCGGAGCTGCCGACCAATTCCGACACCGAGTATGAAGGCGGCAATCTCGGCCACCGCATCCGCACCAAGGCCGGCTACTTCCCGGTGCCGCCGCAGGACTCGGTGCAGGACATGCGCTCGGAGATGCTCGGCGCCATGGCCCGCATGGGCGTCAAGGTCGAGAAGCACCACCACGAGGTCGCTTCCGCCCAGCACGAGCTCGGCATGAAGTTCGACACGCTGACCTTAATGGCCGACCAGATGCAGATCTACAAGTACTGCATCCACCAGGTCGCGCACATCTACGGCAAGACCGCCACCTTCATGCCGAAGCCGGTCTATGGCGACAACGGTTCGGGCATGCACGTCCACCAGTCGATCTGGAAGGACGGCAAGCCGGTGTTCGCGGGCAACAAATATTCCGACCTGTCGGAGACCTGCCTGTCCTACATCGCCGGCATCATCAAGCACGCCAAGGCCATCAACGCCTTCACCAACCCGTCGACCAACTCCTACAAGCGTCTAGTCCCGGGCTATGAGGCGCCGGTGCTGCTCGCCTACTCCGCGCGCAACCGCTCGGCGTCCTGCCGCATCCCCTACACCTCCTCGCCGAAGGCCAAGCGCGTCGAGGTCCGTTTCCCCGATCCGCTCGCCAACCCCTATCTCGGCTTTGCCGCGATGCTGATGGCCGGCCTCGACGGCATCAAGAACAAGCTCGATCCGGGCCCGGCGATGGACAAGGACCTCTACGACCTGCCGAAGGAAGAGCTGAAGCAGATCCCGACCGTCTGCGGCTCGCTCCGTGAGGCGCTCGAGAACCTCGACAAGGACCGCGCCTTCCTGAAGGCCGGCGGCGTGTTCGACGACGACTTCATCGACAGCTACATCGCGCTGAAGATGACCGAGGTCGAGCGCTTCGAAATGACCCCGCACCCGGTCGAGTTCGACATGTACTACTCGGGCTAAGGCCCGATAAGATCGGCGGATGACGACACCAGGGCGCCCCTTGCGGGGCGCCCTTTTCGTTGGTGTCGCAGTGCCGTGCTGGCGAATGCCAAGGCCGGCATGAGCGCCAGAACGGCGGTACGACATTCCGCCCAATGACGAATAGGGACAGGCGCAAGGAATAGATCGGGCCGGAATGAGTTTCTATCCCTGTGATCCACATGCATTGGGAGATTTCGAATGACCAAGCTTTCGATCTCGCGCCTCTTCCTGACCGCCGCAATCTCACTCGCGGCGATCTCGTCCGCCAGCGCGGCGCCTCCAACCAAGAGCGGCAGCAGCACGAAGGGCGACATCCTCACCGACAACAAGGGCATGACGCTCTACACGTTCGACAAGGACGTCGACGGCAAATCAGCCTGCAACGGTCCCTGCGCGACCAACTGGCCGGTCCTGAAAGCCGAAGCCAGCGACAAGGCCGACGCCAACTACACCATCATCACCCGGGACGACGGCTCCAGGCAGTGGGCTTACAAGGGCAAGCCGCTCTACACCTTCGCCAAGGACCAGAAGCCCGGCGACATCACAGGCGATGGCTTCCTGAACAACGCCTGGCATCTCGCAAAGCCCTGATCGCAGCCGCGCTCTCGCCACGCGCGGGACGAGCTGTACGGATTGGGCTTGGCCGTAGGAGACGGCCACTCTCGGAGAATCCGCCGGACGCGCCTGCGACCGGCGCCCATTGATGAGCGCTGCGTTGTCGTGGCTATCGAGAAATGCGGCAAGCTTTCCTGATGGAGATCTTGCCGCACCACCCCTGCCCCCAGCGCCCTTCGCCGGGCGCCTTTTGTTGGTGGCTGCTCATCTGCGATGATCCAACGGGACTCGTCCTTCGAGACGCTCGGCTATCGCCAAGCTCCTTAAGGATGAGGAGATGGAGGTCGCGCAAGGCCGCGGTTTCTCCTCATGGTGGGGAGCGCCCATGAGTCAATGAGATCATCCGACAGAAGTGCGCGCGCCGTCTCGAACCATGAGGCCCGAGGGCGCAACTCAGCCGCTATTTCTCGGGAAAGCTCACCACGATCTGCTCGACCACCGGTCCCCATTTGCGCAACTCCGCCTTGTCGGATGCGATGCGATCACCGATCGGATTTCCCTCGTGGTCGTCACTGCCGAAGCGAACGCTGACGGAGCATCCACCCGGCAAAGGACGGCTCAGCGTGCCGCCTTTCCAGTCGACAACGAAGCCGCCACCATCGGTGAAGAACTCGCGGATCAGAAACGGCCTGCCATTGATCTTCTGCACCTCGGCCAAGGTCGAGCCGAGCGTCACGCCGGCAACATTCCAGTGACTCGTCTTGGAGTCGATCAAGGTGAGACGTGACACCCGCTGCATCGTCTCGTCAGCAAAGCCGATCTCGATACGCCGGTCCGGCGCTTTTGGCGACAGCACGACGCCTTGATAAGTGATGTCCTCCACCCCGGTGAACAACTGGTCGTCTGTCACCGCCTCCTGGCCGTAGCGCTGCATCAGGCTCTTGGCGGAGTCCGTGACCGACACCGGCGAGGTGCAGGTGATCGGCCCATCGGCAGGCGGCGCGGGCTGTGCCCATACCGGCGCAGCCAGAAGCATCAACAACAAGCTCATTCGGCGCATGCTCGTCCCGGTCAGTCCTGCGACTATGAAGCCATCACTTCGCGGCGAAATTGATGCCGATCTCCGTGACGACGGGCGCGAATTTGACGAGCGCCGGATTGTCCGACGACACCTTCACGCCGTCGCCGGAGAGCGCGCGCGGCGCGTCCTTGTCTTTGCCAAAGCGCACCGTGATCGAGCAGCCGCCCGGCAACATGCGTCCCAGCGTGCCGTTCTTGAAGTCGGTGACGAAGCCGCCATAGTCCCAGCCGAAGCCCGAGACGACGAACGGCTTGCCGTTGGCCTTCTGGGCCGCGGCAAGGCTGGCGCCGATGGTGACGCCGCCGACGCTCCAGCGGCTGGTCTTTTCCGTATCGCGCAAGGTCAGCCCGGACACCGTCGCCATCTTGTCGTCGATGAAGCGGACCTCGACGCGGCGGTCCATCGCCCGCGGAAACAGCACGAGGCCCTTATAGGTCTCCCCCTCGGCGCCGGGCAGATTCTGCAGCACCGCCTCATCGCCATAGCGCTGCTTGAGACTCTGCACGGTGTCGGTGGCCGCCACCGGCAGCGTGTAGGTGATCGGTCCTTCGTTCGGCGCTGCGGTCTGGGCCAGCGCAGGAGCGGCGAGGAGCAGAGCTGCAGCAGTCAGGACGTGGCGCATCCGGGCTTCCTTGTGACGGGCTCACGATGAGGCGTCTCTGCAGCTTCGTCTGCCGCGCCGGAAATCCGGTTCAGTCCCGGCCTTCAGGATGACAGATGGCGCTTCTTGACCGCCGCCCCGAACGCCTCGAATAGCTTGCGATTGATCGGGTTCTTCTGCGGGTCATATTCGGCGTGCCATTGCACGCCCAGCGCAAAGCTCGGCGCGTCGGCGATGCGAATGGCCTCGATGGTGCCGTCCTCGGCGATGCCCTCGATCACGACGCGGTCGCCGGGCTCCAGGATGCCCTGACCATGCAGCGAATTGACCTTGATAATGTCGCAGCCGAGGATGCCGGCGAAGGCGCCGCCCGGCGTCAGCTTGACCTCGTGGCGATCGGCGAAGATGACGGTCGGATCGGGATGGATCTCACCATTCTCCAGCCGGGGCATGCGATGGTTCATGCGGCCGGGAATCTCGCGGATCTCCGGATGCAGCGAGCCGCCGAAGGCGACGTTCATCTCCTGCAGGCCGCGGCAGATGCCAAACAGCGGGATGCCTCTGGAGACGCAGGCCTCCGACAACTGCAGCGCGACCTCGTCGCGGTGGATGTCGTAGGGCTCGTGCTTGAGGCTCGGCTCGGTATTGAAGCGGGTCGGATGCACATTGGCGCGGGCGCCGGTCAGCACCACGCCATCGACGACATCGAGCAGCGCGGCGATGTCGGTGATCTCGGGAACGCCGGCAAACATCAGCGGCAGCGCGCCCGCGACCTCGGCCACGGCGCTCAGGTTGCGCTCGCCCACCATCTGCACGGTGAACCTATTCTCGACGCGATGGCTGTTGCCGATCACGCCGACCACCGGACGTTTCATTGCTTTCGTTTCTCTCCCTTTTGTCCGGCCTTCGGCTGCCGCATCCGCCAGTCCGGCAGGCACAAATCATGCCTGCGTCGCACGGCAGGATCAACATATGGCCACGCGGGTCCCCAATGCCAATTCCGGACACCCCCGCAAGCGTCCTGCAGCGCCCCACTTCCCCAAGCCTGCGCTTGATCCGCCAGCCGTTTTCGCCAATGTGTGGGGGCCGATCAGCACAGAGGATGCCTCATGACCGCCCCCGCCGACCCACGCCTCCAGGCCCGCAGCGACCTGGCCTGGGCCATTGCCGTGGGCGGCATCGGGGTAGCCCTGTTCATGGCCGGCATGGCCTTCACCTGGTATTACGCGGCTGCGATCTTCCTGCTGTTCGCGGGCATGCTGCTCGGCGTTGCGCTCAACGCGATGACCAGCCTGCTCGGCCGCGTGCTGCCCTGGCCGCATCCGGCGCGGCTCGTCATCGTCTGCGTTGCCCTCGCGGCCGTGCTCGTCGGCATCGTCTTCCTCGGCGGCACCACCATCGCGGACCAGGCCAAGGTGCTGAGCGATACGATCAAGTCGCAGCTCGGCAACATCAAGGGCTTCCTCGACCGCAACGGCATCGACACCAGCTTCTTCGACTTCAACGCCGCGAGCACGGCCACATCAGCTCCTGACGGCGGCTCGACCACACCGACCCAGACGGCGTCCCATGGCCTGCCGGGCGGCCTGCCCTCGCCGAGCGCGCTGGCCTCCTCCGGCGGCGCCATCGTCAGCCAGACCTTCAAGCTGCTGCTGGGCACCGTCAGCGCCGTCGGCAACTTCTTCATCGTCCTGTTCCTGGGACTCGCCTTCGCGGCCCAGCCGGCCGTCTACCGCAGCGGATTGCTTTTCCTGGCGCCGGCGAAGTACCGCGACCAGGCCACCGTGATCGTGGACCGCATCAGCTACACGCTGGAGCGCTGGCTGATCGCCCAGATCACGACGATGTTCGCGGTCTTCCTCGTCACCTGGATCGGCCTCGCCATCATCGGCGTGCAGAGCTCGTTCATCCTCGGGATCCAGGCCGGCCTGTTGGCGTTCATTCCGACCGTTGGCGCGATCATCGCCGGCGTCATCGTGGTGCTGGCGAGCCTTGCCTCCGGCTGGGTCGCGGCGGTCAGCGCCTTCGTGCTGTTCCTCGGCGTGCACGCGATGGAGAGCTACGTGCTGACGCCGCTGATCCAGCGCCAGGCGCTGGACATCCCGCCGGCCACGCTGTTTGCGTTCCAGATCCTGCTCGGCATCGTGTTCGGCGTCTGGGGCCTGACCCTGGCGCTGCCGCTGATGGCGATCGCCAAGGTCATGATCGACTATTTCAAGAGCGACCGCCGCACCGAGGACGCCGCGGCCGCGATCTGAGGCCCGGTCAGAGCCCGGTCAGCCGGCGGGCATCGCGGTCTCGACGAGCTTGGCCCAATAGCTGATCCCGTGCGGGATCACGTCGTCGTTGAAATCATACTCGGGGTGATGCACGCCGGCCCCATCGCCGATGCCCATGAAGACGAACGCGCCGGGCCGCGCCTGCAGCATGTAGGCGAAATCCTCGCCGCCGAGCCGGGGCGGCATATCGGTGATGACCTTTTCCGGCCCGACGACGCTGCGCGCCACGTCGGCTGCGAACGCGGTCTGCTCCGCGTGATTGATGACGACCGGATAGCCCCATTCATAGTCGATCTCCGCCTCGACGCCCATCCCGCTCGCGAGCGCCGTCACGAGGCCCTTGAAGCGCTCGTCCATCAAGCGGCGGATGTCCTCGTCGAGCGTGCGCACGGTGCCGCCGATGATTGCGGTCTGCGGAATGATGTTGTCGGCGGTCGTCCCCGCGTGAAAGCGCGTGATCGACAGCACCGCGCTTTCGACCGGATCGACGTTGCGCGCCACGATCGTCTGCAGCGCGGTCACGATCTGCGCGCCGGCGATGATCGGATCGACGCATTTGTTCGGCCGCGCGGCATGGCCGCCGAGGCCCTTCAGGCGCACCTCGAAGGTGTCGGCGGCGGCCATCACGGCGCCGGTGCGCGTCGCGACAGTCCCGAGCGGCAGGCCCGGCGCGTTGTGCAGGCCGTAGACCTCCTCGATGCCGAAGCGCTCCATCAGGCCGTCCTCGACCATGGCACGGCCACCGGCCCCGCCCTCCTCGGCCGGCTGAAAGATGACGATGGCCGTGCCGGCGAAGTTGCGCGTCTCGGCGAGATAGCGCGCCGCGCCCAGCAGCATCGCGGTGTGGCCGTCATGGCCGCAGGCGTGCATCCGGCCCGGAATCGTGGACTTGTGCGGGATGTCGCTGATCTCCTGCAGCGGCAGCGCGTCCATGTCGGCACGCAGGCCGATCACACGCTGCGACGGCTCGCGCCCGCGGATGACGCCGACGACGCCGGTCCTGCCGATACCGCTGACGACCTCGTCGACACCGAACGAGGCCAGCAGCTCGGCGACACGCGCGGCCGTCCGATGCACCTCGTAGAGCAGCTCGGGATGCTGGTGGAAATCGCGGCGCCAGACCTTGGCGTCTTCCGCCAGCTCGGCGGCGCGGTTGATGATCGGCATGACGGAGTTCCAGAAAATGAGGAGCGCGCCATGGCGACGCGCATGTCATCTCATTGCATGTCGAGCCGCAGCAAAAGACAAGCCACATTCGCTCATGCGATGCTGCGCAGGCTGCATTGCCGCAGCGATGCGGCCGCTCGAAATGCCTGAGCTGATCCTGCCTATGATCGAAGACCGCTCAGCTCGCGCGCGAGGTTGGCCCGCGCCTTCTGGTCGAGGGCAGCGGCAAAGCCCGCATCCGGATAGATCACGGGGCGCGCCGCGAACCGCTCCAGCACGGCCGCGCGCCCGGCGCGGTAGGCGTCGTCCGGCACGTGCGCATATTCGCGCCGGATCGCATCCGCATAGGCGTCGTAACCGGCCTCATCGGTGCCGAGAATGGCGAGATCGATCGAGACGAGCAGCGCGCCCAGCCGATCGCCGGGCGCGACATCGTGCGTCCGGGTCAGCCGGATCAGGCGTCCGACCTCGTCGCGCAGCTCGGGCGCGACGTGACGCTCGGCAAGGATGGCGCTCTGCTCCTCATTGTCGGAGCGCGTGGGATCATACACGACGTCGTGCCACCAGATCGCGAGGGTCAGGATCTCGCGGTCGCGGACGCTGAGGTCCGCGACGCGATCGAGCTGGGCCAGGCAGTCCCGGACGTGGCGAAGATCATGGTAGTGCCGTCCGGCGGCAGCGTAGGCTTCGACCAGATCGTCATGCGTCATGATGGTGTTCCGCGGCGAGCAGCGCTGGCGCGGCCTCAGCCGGCCGAAGTCAGCACCGTCTCGGTGTGCTCGACATCCGGAGGACTGGCAAAATACTGCCCGACCAGGCCGCGCCATTCGGTGAAGTTCTCCGAGCCGCGGAAATCGACCGTGTGGTTTTCGAGCGTCTCCCACTTCACCATCAGGCGGTAGCGCTGCGGCTTCTCGATCGATTTGTGCAGCTCGAAGCCGTGAAAGCCCTTGGAGCGGCCGAAAGCAGCGCGTGCTTTCGCGACCGCGGCCTCGAAATCCTTCTCCGTGCCCGGCTTCACGTCGATCTGGGCGATTTCCGTGATCATCTTCTGTCGGCCTCCCCTGGTGTGGGCCGCTTGTCTAGCCCAGACCTCGGGAGAGCGAAAGCCGCGCCTCAGCTGGACAACACCGCCTGTCCCGACTGCGGCAGGCTGGCAGCGGCGCGCTGGCGGCGGTAGCGGTCGAGCGACAGTGGCAGCTCCGCCGACGCTTCGACCCGGTTGCGCCCGGAACGCTTGGCCTTGTAGAGGGCGGTATCGGCGGCCGCGAGCAGCACGTCGAGATCGGTCCCGCCCGGCCCGCCGGCGACACCGATGCTGACGGTGGTGTCGACCGGCTTGTCCTCGCACACCACGCCGGAGGCCGCGAACGCCTCACGGACACGCTCGGCGGCGACCATGGCCTCTTCGATCGAACAGGGCAAAAGTGCTGCGAACTCCTCGCCACCGATCCGCCCCGAGAGATCGGTGAGGCGCAGATTGTTGACCACGACGTTTGCGAACAGCTTCAGGACCTCGTCGCCCTCGGCGTGGCCGAAGCGGTCGTTGATCGACTTGAAATGATCGATGTCAAAGATCAGCACGCTGACCGGGCGCTGCTCGCGCGCCTCGCGCTCGATGAGCTGCGCGGAGGACTCGGCAAAGCCGCGGCGGTTGAGCAGGCCCGTCAGCGGGTCGGTGGTCGCCGCGCGCTTGTGGGCGCTGACGATGCGCTCTGACACCAGCATGAAGATCACGAACACGGTGCCGACCGCATAGAGCACGAGCTCGATCGAAAAGATCGTGACCCAGGCCGCGGCGAAGGCGCCGTCGGAATCGCGCAGCATGTTGCCGAGCAGGATCGGCAGCATCAGGACGAAGCCGTGCATCACCGGCACGATCAGCGCCGGCCAGCGCTTGTGCAAGGTCCGCCGCCGCTCCTGCCACAGCTCGGCCGCGGTCAGCATGGCGTAGATCACGACGATCGCGGCGCCGATCGTCAGCCGCAGCGCCTGCGCCGACGCATCGAGCAGCATGCCGCTGGCGATCCAGACCGTCGCGCCGAGCACGAGCCCAAGCACGCTCGGCGGCTTGCCGTGGAACACGCGCGCGGCATTCCACACCATGGCGGTGGCGATCAGACCGATGGAGCTCAGGAACAGCGACACCACCTCACCATAGAGCTCGCCGATCAGCGTCCACAGCGCGATCGCGACGGCGCCGAGAATATAGGCCGCCCCCCACCAGCGCAGCGCCGGCGTGTTCTCCTGTCGACCGAAATGGAGCAACATGGCGCCAAGCAGCGCCGCGACCATGGTCGCTACGATGTCGAGCGTCATGCTATCAAGCGCCATCGATCACCTCGGTTGCTGCGGCGGCGCGGGAATTCAGGGTTAGCGCGGCCTTATCGCGATCAACCTAGCGGGCGGTTTGTTGGAAAGAGGTTTGCCTGGGATGCCAAGTTTTCTCGAAAAGCCCGGCGCAACTCGTCAACAAATTGCTGCGCAAGAAATCTGCAAACAGGATTCAAAAATGCCGAGGCAATCCGCGCGACCGCCCGCCCAGATTGCACACGGCACACACCCCTTCATTGATAGTTGTGCGCCCTCGCGTGCGGAATCAATGGTTTCCCGTCCTGCGGCGAACACTCATCGAAACGATAAGAAACCTTCTCAAATTTGAGATCATCTCTCCCTAACACGTCCCGACCGCGGCGCGATCCGCCGCTCGAGGTGGGGACGAGGATGTCTTTCGACGACGATTCATCGAACAACAAGCCGGCCGCAGGCCATCATCCGTCGCGCGGTCCGGAGCCGATGCAGGGCGTGGACCGCCGCACGCTGCTGCGCAACGCGATGGGCGTTTCGGCGCTCGGCCTCGGCGCCAGCCTGCTGCCCGGCCAGGCGGCGCACGCGCATTGGCGCATGCATCATCACCACCATCACGTCACCACCAGCTTCGCGCTCGCGGTGCTGCCGGACACGCAGTTCTATTCGCGCTATGCGACGTCGGAGGAAGGCCAGTCCTATCAGCGCCAATATGGCAGCACGCCCTACCCGGCGCAGACGCAGTTCATCGTCGACAACGCCGCGAAATACCACATCCCGTTCACGATCCATCTCGGCGACGTCGTCGACCAGTCCAAGCATCCGCAGCAATGGGCGGTCGCCGACGCCGCGATGAAGCTCTTGGAGAACGCCGGCCGGCCCTATTCGGTGCTCGCCGGCAATCACGACGTGCTGTCGGCGCTGGAGTTCGAAAGCGCGGCAAGCCAGAGCGTGGGCACCGATGCGCAGCGCGGTTCATCCGAGCCCTATCTCTCATGGTTTCCGACCAGCCGCGCGGCGAAGCAGCGGACCTTCCTGGAGCGGCATCCGAGCGGCTGGCACGAGGCGCATGTGTTCCACGCCTGTGGCGTCAGCTTCATGGTGCTGTCGCTGTCCTGGCGCGCCTCGGATGATGCCATCGCCTGGGCGCGCAGCATGATCGCGCGCCATCCGATGCTGCCGGTCATCCTCGCCAATCACCAGTTGCTCAACATCGCCAATGACGGCACGAGCCCGCTTGAGGTCGCCTACGGCCAGTATCTCTGGGACAAGCTGATCCGCAGCAACGACCAGATCTTCATGACCCTCAACGGCCACTATCATGGCGGCGCGCTGCTGACGAAGATCAACGACTTCCACAATCCGGTCCACCAGATGGTGGTCGACTATCAGATGGCCTATCAGGGCGGCAACGGCCTGATGCGGCTCTACGAGTTCGACTTCACCCGCAACAAGATCGACGTCGCCTCGTTCTCACCGTGGGTGGTCGCGAAGCCGAAGGACAGCCTCAAGCAGTTCGACCGCGCCTGGCTGACCGAGGACAATCACGAGTTCACCATTCCCATCGACTTCCGCCGCCGCTTCGCCCGCTTCACCAATTTCTGCCATCTGCCGGCCTTCGCCGGCACGCCGATCCTGCCGCGCGTCAAGCAGGATCTCTACGCCAACTACACCGAGGCACCCGAGCCGGTGGTGGTGCCGCCGGCGAACGAGCAGGACTATCCGCTGATCGCCGAGACGGTTGCGCATTGGCGGATCGCCTCGTCGGCGATCGGCAAGGCGGTGGCCGCCGGCACTGCACTGCCGGACCTCACCGCCGCCAACCCGATGCAGCGCGCCTCGCTCGCGGGCGCCGCCCAGGTCGCCGACGTCGTCTTCACCGCCGACAAGCATCGCCTGTCCTCGGCGCCGGGCAGCATGCAGTTCCTCAACACGACCAAGCAGGGCGCCGGCCGCTTCAGCTGGTTCACGACCGCGGCCAACGCGCCGATCAACGCGGCAACGTTCGCATCCGGCTATACCGTCGAAGCCTTCATCAAGATCGATCCGAACTGGAAAGCCAGCGACCACGCCTGGTGCAACATCCTCACCCGCTTCGGCAACCGCGGCTGGCTGCCCGGCTATGCCGGCGGCGACCCGGAATCGCCGCCGATCCTGTTTGCGATCTCGAACCTGCGCGAGGTGCAGTGGGAGATCGTACCGTCGAGCGCGACGCTGCAGCCGCAGACCGACTGGTCCGGCGAAATCATGCTCGACACCTGGTACCACCTCGCGATCGTCAACGATCCCAAGGACAATTCGACCGTGCTCTACATCGAGGGCGCGCCGGTCGTGCGCAGCGTCATCGGCGGCAACGGCCTCGCGAGCGTTGCGGCGAGCCAGCCCTGGGCACTCGGCTGCGGCTGGTGGGATCGCGCACCGGCGGACGGCTTCATCGGCAGCATCGGCGAGGTCCGCGTGGTGTCGAAGCCGCTGGCACCGAACCAATGGCTGACCGCGCGCCGCGCCAGCGCCTGATCCGCGCAGGCTTCACGCAAAACAAAACGGGCGCCCGCGAGGGCGCCCGTTCGTATTGAAGAGCAAGGGATCCGGCCGCAGCCGGGCCCAGGAGATCAGCGCTTCGAGAACTGGAAGGAGCGGCGGGCCTTGGCCTTGCCGTACTTCTTACGCTCGACGACGCGCGAGTCACGGGTCAGGAAGCCGCCCTTCTTGAGGACGCCGCGCAGCTCCGGCTCGAAATTCGTCAGCGCCTTGGACAGGCCGTGACGGACCGCACCGGCCTGGCCGGACAGGCCGCCGCCGGCGACCGTGCAGATCACGTCGTACTGGCCCTTGCGGGCGGCGACGACCATCGGCTGCTCGATCATCATGCGCAACACCGGACGAGCGAAGTAGACCTCGATGTCGCGGGTGTTGACGGTGACCTTGCCGGAGCCCGGCTTGATCCAGACGCGGGCGACCGCGTCCTTGCGCTTGCCGGTGGCATAGGCGCGGCCGAACTTGTCGACCTTCTTCTCATACTTCGGAGCGTCGGGAGCCGTGACGGCGCCCTTGAGCTGCGACAGCTGATCGAGAGACTGGATGCTTTCGGCCATCTTATGCGGCCCTCGTGTTCTTGCGGTTCAACTTGGCGATGTCGATCTTCTCGGGGTTCTGCGCCTCGTGCGGATGATCGGGTCCGCCATAGACACGCAGATTGCCCATCTGCACGCGGCCGAGCGGCCCGCGCGGGATCATGCGCTCGATGGCCTTCTCGATCACGCGCTCGGGGAAGCGACCCTCGAGGATCTGGCGCGCGGTGCGCTCCTTGACGTGACCGACATAGCCGGTGTGCTTGTAGTACACCTTCTGCTCGCGCTTGCGGCCGGTCAGGACGGCGTGCGCGGCATTGACGATGATGACGTTGTCGCCGCAGTCGACGTGCGGCGTGTAGATCGGGAGGTGCTTGCCGCGCAGCCGCATGGCGACCAGCGTAGCGAGACGGCCGACGACCAGACCCTTGGCGTCGATCACGACCCACTTCTTCTGGACCTCGGCCGGCTTTGCCGAAAAGGTTTTCATGAGAGATATCCGTGACAGGGAGATTGCGGCGCGGGTGACGCGCCGGACTGGTCGCAGCTTCTAGAGAAGCGCCCCGCATTCGTCAACGCCATCGGCGCAAAATTACGCCAACGAAAACATGGGGTTATAAATATGGTGTAATAATACCCTCGAAAACCTCACGCATTCGGAATGGAATAGGTGGCCGTGACGTGGGCGATCGGATCGGGCGATTCTCCTGACAGCAGCGTGACTTCGCCGACCGCCAGCCGCTTGCCGAGCTTGAGCAGCCGCGCCTCGGCCAGCACGTCGGCGCCGGCCGCGCCCTTGCGCAGGAAGTTGATGTTGAGATTCGTCGTCACCGCGAGCCCGACCGGGCCGATCGCCGACAGCAGCACCACGTACATCGCGAAGTCGGCCAGCGCCATCAGGGTGGGCCCGGAGACCGTGCCGCCGGGACGCAGCATGCGCTCGTTGAAGCGCTGGCGCATCCGGCAGCTCCGGCCGTCGGCGCTCTCGATGCTGATGTCGCCGCCAGTGCGGAAGGCCTGGGGAAATTCCGCGTGCAGGAACGCTTCGAGTTCCGCGATGCTCATCTTCGCCGTCATGTCTCCCCCTGCTCTGTCGCGTTGCCTTCTGTTACATTAGCCGCGATCCAGCGCCCAAACGGAAATCGCCAACCGGAAATCGCAATGTCCGCCCCTGCCCTCGCCAATGCTGCCGACGCGCCGATCCTTATGCGCGAGATGGTCGGCCCCGTTGCCGTGCTGACGCTGAACCGCCCGGCGCAGCGTAACAGCCTGTCGGAGCCGCTGATCGCGGAGCTGCATCAGGCGCTGGCCGAGATCGGTGCCGACAAGGCCGTGCGCGCGGTGGTGATCGCGGCCAATGGTCCGGCATTCTGCGCAGGTCACGACCTCAAGGAGCTCACCGCCCGTCGCGGCGATGCCGACCGCGGCCGCGCCTTCTTCGCCAAGCTCATGAACGCCTGCAGCGCGATGATGCAGGCCATCGTGCATCTGCCGAAACCCGTCGTCGCCTCCGTGCAGGGCATCGCCACCGCAGCCGGCTGCCAGCTGGTCGCGAGCTGCGATCTCGCCGTCGCCTCCGAGCGCGCGTCGTTCGCGACGCCCGGCGTCGACATCGGCCTGTTCTGCTCGACGCCGATGGTGGCGCTGTCGCGCAACGTGCCGCGCAAGCAGGCGATGGAGATGCTGCTGACCGGCGAGCCGGTTCCGGCGGAACGCGCCCGCGACATCGGCCTCATCAACCGCGTGGTGGCAGCCGGAACGGAACGCGACGCGGCGATTGCGCTGGCACAACAAGTCGCGCGCAAATCCGCCTATACAATCAAGCTCGGCAAGGAAGCATTCTACCGCCAGGCTGAGATGAGCCTTGCCGACGCCTATCGTTATGCGGCAGAGGTGATGACGCAGAACATGCTCGCCCGCGACGCGGAAGAAGGCATCGGCGCCTTCATCGCGAAGCGGACTCCGACCTGGCGGGATGAGTGACGCCCGCCGCTCTCTCCTCCGTCATTGCGAGCGCAGCGGCGTCTCCGCCGAAGCCTGCAAGGCGAAGGCGGACGCAATCCAGAGTTCCACCCGAGCCCCTGGATTGCTTCGTCGCGGAGCCTGTCATCGGGCCGCGCGTTCGCGCGGACCCGTTGGCTCCTCGCAATGACGGCATCAATAACTTCGTCATTCCGGGGCGATGCGAAGCATCGAACCCGGAATCTCGAGATTGCTGAACTCAGCTCGGGATTCCGGGTTCGCCCTTCGGGCGCCATGGAATGACGATGCCCGATATAACTAATAGAAACGTGCCCCCATGAATCACGACACCTATCCCGACGACTACATCCGCGGCATCCTCAACGGCGTGAAGGTGATCGCGATGGTCGGCGCCTCGCCGTCCGAGATCAGGCCGAGCTTCTTCGCCTTCAAATATCTGGTGCAGCGCGGCTACGACATGATCCCGGTCAATCCCGGCCATGTCGGCAAGAGCCTGATGGGCCGGCCTTTCGTCGCCTCGCTCGCCGACATCAGCCGTCCCATCGACATGGTCGACATCTTCCGCAGCTCGCAGCACATCATGCCCGTGGTCGACGAGGCGCTGAAGCTGCAGCCTTTGCCGAAGGTGATCTGGATGCAGCTCGGCGCGCGTGACGATGCGGCGGCCGAAAAGGCCGAGGCCGCTGGGCTGAAGGTCGTCATGAACCGCTGCCCCAAGATCGAATATGGCCGGCTGTCGTCGGAGATCTCCTGGATGGGTGTCAACTCGCGCACCATCAGCGCCAAGCGCGCGCCGATCCCGACCCAGGGCATGCGGCTGTCGCTGAACCGCACCAGCGTCGGCGGCGGCACGACGGCAGCGGCCGACCGCGCCGCGAAGGACAGAAGCGATCCCTCCTGACGCATCTGCGAAAGGATCGTGTCGCGACGACGGCGCGACACAGCAACGCATTTCAAATCCGACTGATTATCGCCGCCAGCCTTGACGGCATCCTGGCTGGTGGCAAATGTCCTCCGCCGGGATGACGCGGAGGCGCTCGACGGCGCGCTATCGACACCGTCTCCCATCATCGATCCCTGCATCAGCCGGCGCCGCTGCGCGAGGGATCAAGCCAAGAGGAAACATCATGACCGACCGTGCCCCGGGATTTGCCACCCTCGCCATTCACGCCGGCGCCCAGCCTGACCCCACCACCGGCGCGCGGGCGACGCCGATCTATCAGACCACGTCGTTCGTGTTCAACGATGCCGACCACGCCGCCTCGCTGTTCGGGCTGCAGGCGTTCGGCAACATCTATACCCGCATCGGCAACCCCACCAACGCCGTGCTCGAGGAGCGCGTCGCAGCTCTCGAGGGCGGCACCGCCGCGCTGGCCGTGGCCTCTGGCCATGCCGCGCAGGTCGTGGCGCTGCAGCAGCTGCTGTCCCCCGGCGACGAGTTCATCGCCGCGCGAAAACTCTACGGCGGCTCGATCAACCAGTTCACGCATGCGTTCAAGAGCTTTGGCTGGAACGTGGTGTGGGCCGACACCGATGACGTCGCGAGCTTCGAGGCGGCGGTGAGCCCACGCACCAAGGCTGTATTCATCGAGTCGATCGCCAATCCCGGCGGCACCATCACCGACATCGAGGCGGTCGCGCAGGTGGCGCGCAAGGCGGGCGTGCCGCTGATCGTCGACAACACGCTGGCCTCGCCCTATCTGATCCGCCCGATCGATCACGGCGCCGACATCGTGCTGCACTCGCTGACCAAGTTCTTAGGCGGCCACGGCAACTCGATCGGCGGCGTCATCGTCGATGCCGGCACCTTCGACTGGGCCGGCAGCGGCGACAAATATCCGATGCTGACGCAGCCGCGACCCGAATATCACGGCATTCGCCTGCACGAGACGTTCGGCAATTTCGCCTTCGCCATCGCCTGCCGCGTGCTGGGCTTGCGTGATCTCGGACCGGCGCTGTCGCCGTTCAACGCCTTCATGATCCTGACCGGCATCGAGACCCTGCCGCTGCGCATGCAGAAGCACTGCGACAACGCCAAGGCCGTCGCCGAATATCTCAGCAAGCATCCCGGCGTGGCCTCGGTGAACTACGCCGGCCTGCCCGAGGACAAGTATTACACGCTGGCGCGCAAATACTGCCCGAAGGGCGCCGGCGCCGTGTTCACCTTCTCGCTCAAGGGCGGCTACGACGCCGGCGTCAAGCTGGTGTCGAACCTGAAGCTGTTCTCGCATCTCGCCAATGTCGGCGACACCCGCTCGCTGGTCATCCACCCGGCCTCGACCACGCACAGCCAGCTCGACGACGCCGCCAAGATCAAGGCCGGCGCCGGCCCCGACATCGTCCGCATCTCCGTCGGCATCGAGGACAAGGAAGACCTGATCGTCGACCTCGAGCAGGCGCTGAGCGCGTAAGGCGCGTTTTGCTCTACGGATCGCGCCGCGCGTCGACATGCGGCGTGACGAGCGCATCCCTCACCACGTCATGGCCGGGCTTGTCCCGGCCATTCATGTCTTTGCCCCGGCAATGACGACGTGGATGCGCGGGCCGTCGCCGCGCCGAAGGGGCTTCGGCCCCGCAGGCGGGACAAGCCCGCGCATGACGAGTAACTGACAGCTGAGGCAGCAAGCAGCCCCGAAAACAAAGAGAGCGCGGGCGGCCCCCTGGGCTTCCGCGCTCTCCTTCGTCCCACGGCCGGGCCGTTGCCGGCTTCTCGGACCGCGCCCTCGTTAACTCCAGGTGATCATCTCATCAGCTGCAACAGGCGCGCGTGCATCTGGCCGGCCAGAGGCAGCGCGGAGGACGCGATCAGCCGGCTCGCCGACAGCGCCTGCAGGCCGGCGGCGCCCTCGTCGATGGCAGCGAGTTCAGCGTTGACTGAGCCGGTCCGTGATTGGAGATTTTGGCGCGCCGACGCCGAAAACATGATCACCGACATGCTCGAAACCTTCTGGTCTGAGACTCTGATGAAATGCAGCAGAGATTTTCGCGCCCGGACGCAGCGGCCGGGCTGCATTCGGCCGACCTTCAAAATCGCCGGCAGCAGTAAGCTTGCACCCGCAGAACTTAACAAAAGCTGAAAATGCCCGTCCTTCTACGGATGATTGCAGCCAACTGTCGGATGCCGGAAGGATTTCGTTAACCATACCCGGCTCATCCTGCCGCCCATGGAATCGCCTTCCGGACCCGCGTGAAAGCAGCGGTGGATGTATCGCGAAGCGCCGACGCCACCCGAACAGAAGTCGAGGAGAGCAGGATGCGAACGTTGGTGATCATGATGCTGCTGGCGGCCATCGCGGCGAACGGCGTCGTGCTCGCAGCCGACCTGCCGGCCGTCCACGACAAGATCGTGCACACCAAGGCCCGCCGCGCCGTGAGAGCGCCGCCGCCGACGGTCGTCGTCGTCAGGGACCAGGACTCGTTGATCTCCCCGATGTGGCCCTCGACGCCGCTGCTGTTCGGGCGCCAGGAGCTGCCCGGCTATTACGGCCGCGCCTTCTCCTACGACTACCAGGGCCCCTATTACGGCGGCGAAGGCTACACCAACTACATGTTCCGCCTGCCTTATGCCTGCGGCGTGTATGGGTATTGCTGAGCGGGGTGCCGTTGGCATGCAAGTAGCCCGGATGAGCGAAACGACATCCGGGACGACAAGGACGAGGTCCGCATACCGCCAAGGCTCGTACGGATGACCGCAATAGACGCCTATTTTGCGTAGGCACCGCCATAGCGCCCCGCGCGGATGCTCGCCAGGATTTCGGCTTCACGCTGCTCCTGCGCGCGGGCGGACTCGAGCAGTTCGGATGCGATCGCCGGCGCGAAAGCGACCACTCCGTCGGCGTCGGCAACCACGATATCGCCTGGCGTGACGATCATGCCGCCAATCGACACCGGCACGTTGATCGTACCCGGACCGTTCTTGTAGGGGCCACGGTGATTGACCGCACGCGCGAACACGGGGAAGTCGGAATTCATCAGCACGCCGGAATCCCTGATCGCACCGTCGACGACGATCCCGGCCGCGCCGCGTTCCCTCGCGATGGCGGCGATGATCTCGCCGACCAATGCCCGCGTCTCGTTGCCGCCGCCATTGACGACGAGGACGTCGCCAGGCGTAATAAGATCGAGCGCGCGATGAATGAAGAGATTATCCCCCGGCGCCGTATTCACGGTCAGCGCGATCCCGGCCATCGGCGAGCCCGTATAGAATGGCCGTAGACTGGCTGCACCAGGCAACCGCTGAAGGTTGTCGCTGATCACGGCCGTGGAAACGCTCTTGAACGCGGCGACGACCGCCGCATCGATCGGCGCACCAGGCTGCGCTTGTCCCTCACCCATTCTCGCTCCCCGTCTTGCACAGTCCAGAGCGTCGCTCGATGGCGCCCCGCCTCGGCGGTGTAGGACTCGTCTTGAATTCAGAAAACCGATAAATGGAGATATCGATCCATCTCTTTTTTGAATGCGAACATGGTCACCCTGAAGCAGCTAGAAGCTTTGAACTGGATCGCGGAGCTCGGCACGTTCGAACGCGCCGCAGCCAAGCTGAACACGACGCAATCGGCGATCTCGAAGCGCATCCAGGAGCTCGAGGCCTCAGCGCGCGTTCCGCTGTTCGATCGCAGCCAGCGCGGGGCTCGTCTGACCGAACGTGGCGAGCAGATCCTTGCTCTTGGCCGACAGATGTTGGCGTTGCAGGACCAGATCCTGGAGTTGAAGGACGGCCGGCAGTCACCGGCGCGCCGTCTGCGGCTTGGGGCGACGGAGCTGTCAGCGCTGACATGGCTGCCGCGTCTGGTTTCGGCCATTCGCGAAGCCCATCCGGCGGTGATGATCGAGCCTGAAGTCGAAACCTCGCGAAGCCTCTACGATCGGCTGATCGAGGGCAGCCTCGATCTCGTCGTCATCCCGGACGTCTTCTCTGACCCGGAGGTGACGTCAGTGCGGCTTGCCGAAGTGCAGAACGTGTGGACGGCGCGCCCCGGCCTGGTCAGAGCGCGCCGGAGCCTCGATTTCGACGAGCTTGGTCATCATACGATTCTGATGCAGGGCCGTCGCTCGGGCTCCGGCCTCTTCGTCAACAAATGGCTCGCGGCCAACGGCGTCTCCTTCAAGCGCGCCATCTCGGTCGACAATCTGACTGCGCTGGTCGGGCTCGCCGTGGCCGGCCTCGGCATCAGCTATCTTCCGCAACGCTGTTTTCGTCCTCTCTTCGAGCAGAAGAAGCTGGTCATCCTGCCCGTCAAGCCGACGCTGCCGGCCGTGCCCTATGCGGCCATGTATCGCAACGACAGACCCTCGGCCTTAGCGGCCGCCGTAGCGGATCTGGCGCGCCAGACCTGCGATTTCGGCCGTCAACTCGAAGGTTAGACCGGGCAGGTGAACCCGGCGACGACGCCCGGCGCGGCGATCCATCACCTCCAGGAATGAGAAAGAAGGCGGTTTTATCCCTTTTCATCCAGGCCGGACGCAGCGAGGCTGCATCGTCGCTGCGCGTGCAACGCTGCACGCGCGAAGAGGGTTGCTGCGAGGAGAGGCTTTGATGCGCATTTGGGGACTTCTGCTGACGGCAGCGCTCGCTGCAAACGCCGCCGGCGCCGAGGAACTGACGGGCACGCTGCAGAAGGTCAAGGAGACGAACAGGATATCGATCGGCTTCCAGGAATCGTCGGTGCCGTTCAGCTATCTCGACGGCAACCAGAAGCCGGTGGGCTACGCGCTCGACATCTGCGCCCGGATCGCGGAAGCGGTCAAAAAGGAGCTTGGGCTTCCTAACCTCACGATCGAAACCGTCCCGGTGACGTCATCCAATCGCATACCGCTGATGACGAACGGCACGATCGACCTCTTGTGCGCCTCCACCACCAACAACGCCGAGCGCCAGAAACTCGTGGCCTTTGCCAATACGCATTTTCTCAGCGCCACACGCTTTGGAGCCAAGAAGTCGCTCTCGCTCCAGACGATCGACGACCTCAGGGGAAAGACGGCCGTCGCGATCGCCGGATCGACCAATATCGCGCAGCTGAACAAGGTCAACGTCGAACGCAAGCTCGGCATCAACATCGTGCCGGCCAAGGATCAGGCCGAAGCGTTCCTGATGCTGGAGACCGACCGGGCTCAGGCCTATGTGCTCGATGACGTCCAGCTCGCGGTCGCCATCGCGCGGTCGAAGGACCCGGCGGCGTACATGATCAGCGCCGACGCATTCTCCAAGCCCGAACCTTTCGGCATCATGCTGCGCAAGGACGATGCGCCGTTCAAGGCCATCGCCGATCGCGTCACGGCCGAGCTCTATCAGAGCCCCGCCATTGAGGCGCTCTACAAGAAGTGGTTCGAGTCACCCGTGCCGCCGACCGGGATCAACTTCAACTACCCGATGCCGGCCCCCTTACGCGCGGCGTTCAAGTCGCCCAGCAGCAGTCCCGACCCGGACGCGTATGCGCCCGATTGAAGCTCGCGATATCCGTGCCAACAGCAACGGCGGAGACTAGCCTCATCCGCCGCAGTCGCCTGCGACGGACGGCCCTCGGCTATTGCCAAGATCAGCGGCGGCGGCGCTCCTGATATCTATTTCGCCGCCTTGATCCGCGCGATCTCCTCCTTGAGGAGCGTCGCGACCAGTTCGTTCAACGACGAGCCGCACTCGGCGTTCGAGAAGTCGTATTCGTTCTTCATTGGTTGAGAGCAGCTGTGATCTTGTTGATCCGCGCGCCAGTAACTCACTCCGCGGCCACGACGCGCACGTCGAGCTGCACGCATGTCTCTGCCTGCAACACGCCGATCACGCCAAGCAGGTTCTCGGCCGTGGGATTGCCGGATGGCCCTAACATGCGCATCAGGCTCTTCGACGGCCGCCCGAGCGCGTCGCTCAACGCCTCGAAGCCGATCGTTGCGTCGATTTACGCACGCAGGCCGGCGCGGCCGTCATCGACCTCTCCGCGCAGCAGCGCACTCACGGCTTCCTGGAACAACGCCTCGCGAAACGCCGGATCGCGGTCCGAGCGCGCCCGAACCGTGTCGCGGGAGTCTGGTCGCGAAGGCATCATGAGGTGCTCGCAGAAACTCCCAAAGAGCTATTTCGCAGCCTCGATCCGCTCAATATCCTCCTTGAGAAGCGTGTTGACCAATTCGGTCAACGATACGCCCCGCGCGCTGGCCAGCCCGGTCAGGTGATCGAGCACATCAGGCTCAAGATGCACCGGAGGCAGCATTCGCGCGCCCTTGCGAAAGAACTTGCCGCGTTCGGCGTTCGAGAAATCGTATTCATCCTTCATCGGATCACCCATTCTCGTAGGAGCGGATTTCGCGCCGGGTCGGCCGACGGACAGAAATGATGCGGATCGCTACGCGATCTGCCGCCAGCTCCATATAGGTATGAACGGCCAACAACAGCTCATGAGCAGCAATACGTCCCATGGTAACCCCTCGCCAGCGCCAGAGTCGTCGTCCAGCAGCGAAAGCGCCAGAGGGTCGCTGAAGATGCTCATCGCCCGCTCAAAGGCAACGCCGTGCTTGCGCAGATTGCTCTCTGCCTTGGCCGGATCCCAATCGAACTCGAATTGCATGGTCCGCCCCACCCGACGATGTCCGCGACACGCCACGCTTGCCAAACGACGCAAATCAGTTTATGTTCTCTTTTTGTTCCTGTCCAGCCGAGGGGCGCTTCCGGATCGTCCAGTTGCGTAGGGCAGGAATGCGGTGGACGTGGCGGGCCGTGCGCGGGCGTATGCTTGCGCGGACGAGCGACCTGTCACGGACGGCGAAGTCGCGTGGTCCTGGCGCCCCGACGCTGGCGCTAAGTTTCGTGTGGGTGCTCAACGCATCGCATGAGGTGACGGGGGCAAGACAGCCCGGTCCCCGGGGAGATCGCGTATAAGGTGCGCCGTGGAAAGGCGCGGTTCTTGAGAGGGTGAAAGTCCCTTCCGGCAAATGTC